>JADFFS010000009.1 GCA_022568195.1 Chloroflexota bacterium
GCAAACCTGGTTAGCACGCCCCAGACGGCGGGGCCCACCCTGGAGTCCATCCCCAAACGGGCGGTCAACTGCTTCGAGAACATCCAGCGGGTGTGGAGCGGGGAGCCGCCCGCATGGACGGCCGAGTACGAGAATTTGTAGGTAGAGACCAACCTTGCCGTGTCTGTTTGTTGCCGTTGAGCACACAATGTGCTAGCCTCCAATCGTGAAGTACTTCTCTTGGAGTGGTACGAAGAACGAAAGCCTCAAGGCGGAGCGAGGGGTATCTTTTGAACAGGCGGTCTTCCATATCTACCAGGGGCACTTACTTGACATCATGGAACATCCAAATCAGCGGCGTTATCCAGGGCAACGGATCTTCGTTGTGGATATTGGCGGCTACGCATACCTTGTTCCTTTCGTTGAGAGCGAAACCGAAGTGTTCCTAAAAACGGTGATTCCCAGTCGCAAAGCAACCGAAACGTATCTGAGGCAAAGGGAAGTAGATGGCTAATCTAGACCAAGAAGAGCGAGAGTTACTAGAGTCCTTTGAGCGCGATGAGTGGCGGTCAGTAGCGGGACGAGAAGCGAAATTCGAGCGCTACCGTGAGTACGCTCTTAGCACATTCAAGAAAGACAAGCGGGTGAATATTCGGATATCGACGAAGGACTTAGAGGCCCTCCAGACACGAGCCTTGGAGGAGGGTATTCCCTACCAGACCCTTATGGCAAGTGTCTTGCACAAGTATGTAGGTGGCCGCCTGGTCGAAAAGAGCAGCTGACCCGAAGATGGCACACAAGAGACTATAGGACCCTTCGCCGAAGCCTGGGACGGAGCCATTGAGGGGCGGGAGAGCCAGCTTCTGGGGACCGCCGAGTAGGAGAACCTGCAGGAGCTCAATCCACGCATCCCCTCAAAGCAAGTTCTTTACTAGCGGTCGTCAAACAGGAATCGAAAAGAGTATCCCTTCAGTTGAACATTCGGTACTGCTTGTGCCGCGAAGACTACCCGTTGATGGAAATCTTTGGCGACTAAAATCCCTCTGACGGGCTTTTGTTCCTCATGACCAATAGCCCCCATGTAGGCCAACACCTGAGTCATATCTCCGGGTTGAGCGGTATGTGCCTTCAACTCAATGACCACCAGGCGGCCTTCCCGGTCTTCGGCAGTGATATCGATCCGTCCTGCCTCAACGTTACGTTCAGACCCGCCATCGACGATTTTCAACCCGGACTCTAGTTGTTCGATATTTTCCCTCAGTGCTGATTGAAGGTCTCGCTCAAGACTAAAAGCAAACGCCGCGGCAGTTTCTGACGAGCCCCCGTCTATCTGACTCACATCAGAGTCATCGGGCGCCCGGAAATAGGGGTTAATGAATTTGTTTTGTTCATTGAACACGTTGCCGGGATTCTTTAGCTGCCCCGCGTCACCGTTGGTAAATTCGATCGACTGGGGATTGCAAAACTCACATTCAGAAGTAAGGAACCAGTGACGGTCTGCGGCCTCCAATCTCGATACATTTTCGTTCTTCATCAGCTCGGCAAGAGGAGTAACACTGGCTGCACGTAGCAGGTATCCCCAGAGAGGGGATGGCCGGAGTACGCCGTGCGCCACCAACTCCTCCACGGTGAACCTGCTGAGAAACGTTCTTATATCTTCATTCATCTCTCCCCCAGTTCCCCCTTCAGCTTCGCCAGCAGCGCGTCCAGCGCCATCGCCCCCAGGTCTCCCTCCTCCCGGTGGCGCACGGAAACAGACTGGGCTTCCATCTCCTTATCACCCACCACCAGCATGTAAGGGACCTTCTGCATCTGGGCGTTGCGTATCTTCAGGTTCATCCGCTCGCTGCGGCTGTCCACCTCCGCCCGGAAGCCACCGGCGGCCAGCGCGTCCTTTACCTGCTCGGCGTATTCGTTGTGGCGGTCGGCGATGGGTATAACCACGGCCTGGACCGGCGCCAACCAGAGAGGGAAGGCCCCGGCGTAGTGCTCTATAAGCACCCCCATGAACCGCTCCATGGAACCCAGGATGGCCCGGTGGACCATGTAGGGCCGGCTTCGTCCGCCTTCCGAGTCCTGGTACACCAGGTCGAATCGCTCAGGTAGGTTGAAGTCGAACTGGACCGTGGTGCACTGCCAGGCTCGGCCCAAGGCGTCTTTGATTTTGATGTCGATCTTCGGTCCGTAGAAGGCGCCGCCTCCCTCATCCATGTCGAAGGACAAATTCCGCGCTTCCAGGGACTGGCGAAGGGACTGGGTCGCGTGGTCCCACATTTCCGGTTCGCCCACATACTTCTCCGGGCGGGTGGACAGCATGATGGAGTAATCGGTGAAACCGAAGGCCTCCAGCAGCTCGAAAGTCAGGTCCAGGACTCCCCCAATCTCGTCTTCCACCTGATCGGGGCGGCAGAAAATATGGGCGTCGTCCTGGGTAAATCCCCGCACCCGCATCAACCCATGGAGCACGCCGCTGCGCTCGTAGCGGTAGACAGTGCCCAGCTCGGCAAAGCGCAAGGGAAGCTCCCGGTAGCTGCGCAGGGACGAGCGGTAGACCATGATGTGGAAGGGGCAGTTCATCGGCTTGAGGAAATACTCCTGATCATCGATCTCCAGTGGGGCGTACATGCTTTCCCGGTAGAAGTCCAGGTGCCCGCTGGTCTGCCAAAGCTGAGCACGCCCGATGTGGGGTGAGTAAAGAATGTCATAGCCCCGCCGGTAGTGCAGGTCCCGCCAATAGTTTTCGATGATGGTGCGCACCAATCCACCTTTGGGATGCCAGACGATGAGACCGGGGCCGATCTCATCATGGATGCTAAACAAGCCTAGCTGGCGGCCCAGGATCCGGTGGTCCCGCCTTTCCGCTTCCTCCAGCCGGGCCAGGTGGTCGTCGAGTGCCTGCTGGCTCTCGAAGGCTGTCCCGTAGATTCGCTGAAGCATCGGCCGGTGTTCGTCGCCCCGCCAGTAGGCGCCGGCCACGTTCATCAATTTGACCGCTGAAATGTCGGCGGTATTTTCCACGTGGGGGCCCTGGCACAGGTCGACGAACTCGTTGTGGCGGAAGATGGACAACGTTGTCTCTTCCGACAGATCGTCGATGATCTCCAGCTTGTAGGGCTGGCCGGAGAACAGGGTTTTCGCCTCTTCCCGGCCGATCTCTTCCCGGTGGAACTGGTGACCCGCCGCGATGGTTTGACCCATCAGCTTTTCAATCTCTTCCAGGTCCTCGGGGGTGAAGGGCCGTGAGACATCGAAGTCGTAGTAAAATCCGTCATGAATGGGGGGCCCGATGCCCATCTTGGCCTCGGGAAACAGCTTGAGCACCGCGTCGGCCATGACGTGGGCGGCGGAGTGTCTCAGCCGGTGCCTCAAGGCCTCCTGGGGGTCGATGTGGCCGGTATCCAGGGTTCCGTGGTCTAGCATATCCTCTTCCAGATTCGAATTTGGTTCACATTATATCCTACGGGAAACGCGTATCGCCCGATTCCAAGGGCTATCACGCCAGTCCGGTGAACAGCTCTCGCCAGCGGCGCTGCTTGATGGAGTTGATTATGTGGCCCCAGGCGCTGACCAGGTATGTTGTGGTCACCACCAGAGTCAAGAATAGGCACAGCAGCAGTTGGTCCGGCGACTGGCGGGTCACCACCAGCAGCAGGTTCAGCAGCACGAACCCCACTGCTGCGCCCAGGACCACGTTGCGCAACAACAAAGCGACCAGCAGGGTTGGGCCGGCTACGATCAGGGTCAACACAGGCACCACCGCCAGGGAAATCCCGAGGATTGCCGCGGCGCCTTTACCGCCGCGAAATCCCAAGAATATCGGCCAGTTGTGCCCCGCGACAACCAAGAACGTGGTCAGGAAGACGGTCCATCCGGGCGCTCCCAGCCAAACCGGGACCAAGAACACCAGGGCGCCTTTTCCCGCGTCGGCGGCCAGCACCAATATCGCGCCCCTCAGTCCTATTCGGTAGTAAGCGTTCAGTGCGCCCACGTTGCCGGAACCGAACCGGCGGATGTCCTCCCTCTTTAGCAGGTGTACCAGGATGTACGCAGAGGGAATGGAGCCTATCAGATAGGCAGCAAGTCCCAGAGCCATGCCAAACAGCCAGTCCAACCGCGCGCCTCCAGTCGTGTTACTGACCCTGAGCCAGCAAGAGCTCAGGCGATCAGGTACACGATTTCGTTTAATTTTAACCTCAGGGTTTGATGACCGCCAGCAATTGGCAGGTCCGCTGCCGGCCGGAACGTGTCGTACCTGTGTGTCGAATCCGTTTGTATTGTAGAGCACCAGCCCGCCGCCTATAATGGCCGCACCCGGCCTACCCATAATCGACTCTGGACAGGGGACGAAGACATGGCTACCCGCGAAGACCTGGAAAATTTCGTCTCCCGGGTCACCCGGCCCGAGGACTTTGGCGATTATTGGACCGGTGTGCTGGAGGGGTTGGCCGAGATTCCCCTGGAACCCCAGGAGACCCCGGCGCCCATCCGGTCTAATGCCGACGTGAATGTATCCCAGGTCAGCTATCACAGCCTGGGCGGCCTGGAAATCGCTTGCTGGTATTGTGTCCCAACCGGTGGCGATGGCCCATTCCCGGCAATCCTCCATTTTCCCGGCTACAAGGGAGAGCCTGGGATTCGGCGGGATTGGGGAAGCAAGGGCGTAATCACTTTGACGGTGGCGGTGCGCGGCAAGCTGCGAAGTAATTCCCAGTTCGACCCCGGTTATCCCGGCCTGCTGACCCACGGTATAGAGGACCGGGACACCTACAGCTATAAGGGCCTGATTTCCGACTGCGTCAGGGGGGTAGACTTTTTGCTTTCCAGGCCGGAGGTGGACCCGGATCGGATATACGCTTGCGGCAGCAGCCAAGGCGGCGGCCTTACCCTGATTACCACGGCCCTGAGGCCCGAAATCAAGGGCGGCGTCTCTGGTTATCCCTTTCTGTGCTGCTACGCGGAAGCGATGCAAATGCTGCGCAGCTACCCTTACGACGAGTTGAACTGCTACGCTCGGGCCTACCCCAGCCGGGTGTCCCAGATGCTGGAAACTTTGCGCTACTTCGACGCGGTTAATTTCGCGGGCTGGATCAAGTGTCCCATGGCCGTGGGCATTGCCCTGGAGGACGAAATCTGCCCTCCGGAAACCAGCTACGCTGCTTATAAGGCTTTAGCAGGCCCCAAGGACTTGTGGCTGTTCCCCGACTCGGGCCACGGCAACGCCCACGACTACCCAGCCAAAGAGACGGCGTGGCTGGAAAATCAAATCCGGGTGGACCAGGGCTAGAGGGTAGGGGCCATGACATCTGGGGAAGGCGATTACGACGCTTTTTGGGGTTCCATGGTTTCTCGGCTGGAAGGCACTGCACTGGATCTGGAGGTGAAACTCGACGAGTTTTACTCCCAACCCGAGTGGTCCATCTTCAGGGTCCACTACTCAGCGATGGACGGCTACCGGCTTTTCGCCTGGCTTTCCGTTCCCAAGCGGCTCCAGCAAGGAAAGATGCCTGCGTTGCTGCGGATGCCCGACTACGGCAGCGTTCACGATATCCTGTACACCCCTATCCGTGGCGACGCGGTGGTTATGAACGCCACCCACAGGGGCCAGCGGGGCAGCGACAGTTCGTTCCAAGCCAGCTATCCCGGGCTGCTCACCGAAGGCATCGACCGTCCGGACACCTACGTGATGCTGGACGTGTTCGCCGATGCCCTGCGCGGGGTGCAAGCGGTCCTGGCCCAACAAGAAGCAGAGATAGGACCGGTGGTCGTGATTGGCTCGGGCTTGGGCGGCGCCTTGGCCCTGGCCGCTGCCGCACAATGGAGCCAGGTGAAGGCCGTGGCCTCGGACACTCCCCTGGCTTTGGGGCATCCCGATGTGCTGGATGCCCCTTCCGGCTATCCCCTGGGGGAGCTGCACGACTACCTCCGGGTGTATCCCCATCGGCGGGAGTCGGTGTTGGCTAATGCCGCGCCCTTGGACCCTGTGAAGATGGCCCCCAAAGTCAGTGTCCCGGTGCTGCTCAGCCTGGGGCGTAGGGACCGGGGCCAATGCCCGCTGGCCATCGGTGAAGAGTTGGCAGGCCGGTTGCCCAATTGCGACCTGCGGGTTTACGACGGGGGAAGCGAAGGCGGGGGCCACCCTCACGGGGTGGTGAGGGCAGCCTGGCTCAAAGAACAGCTGGGCATAAGCTGAAGACCCGCGCCAATAGTCCGCTGGAGGTCGGCCGGATATTTGATATACTATTATCGTCGCAATATCCCTGAGTTTGGGTGAATTCCTCTACATGGGATCAACCACAAACGTGCGGCACCGGTTAACATCCACATTAGATAACTTAAATAACAGGGAGGCCCTCGACAGTATCAGAGGGTTGCAGAAACCATGGAACAATTGCAACAAAACTTGACAGCTATGTGCCGTAAAATCGCGTCCCTGGTGGAGCGTCTTTGACCTAGCGGACAAAGAAAAAACCATCGCTAATCTGGAGCAAGAGGCGGCCAAACCCGGTTTCTGGGATGACGCCCGCCTGGCCCAGCGGAAGATGCAGCAGTTGGGCCGAACCAAGGATACGGTGGAACTGTGGCGCAACCTCCAGTCCCAAGCCAATAACCTGCTGGAGCTAACCGGGTTGGCCCTTGAGGAAAGCGACTATTCGCTCGAGGAGCAACTAGAAGCTGAGGCCCGAGACATATCCAAGGTTCTCGCCCGGGAAGAGGTCAACCTGACCCTTTCCGGCCCCTTAGACCAACGTACCGCCATCGTGTCGATCCACGCAGGCGTCGGCGGCACCGACTCGCAAGACTGGGCAGAGATGCTCCTGCGCATGTATGTGAAGTGGGCCGAAGCCCAAGCCCGGCCGGTGGAGGTAATGGACCTCTCCTACGGAGAAGAGGCCGGGCTACGTAGCGGAACACTGGAAATAGCCGGGACAAACGCCTTCGGATACCTCAGCGCCGAGCGGGGGGTGCACCGGCTGGTGCGCTTGTCTCCCTTCGACCCGAACCACCTACGTCACACCTCCTTTGCTGAGGTAGAGATCCTACCCGAAGTCGAAGAGGACGCCGAGGTGGAGGTACGCTCCGAAGACATCAAGCTAGACTTTTTCCGTGCAAGCGGGCCCGGCGGGCAAAACGTGCAAAAAGTAGCTTCAGCGGTCCGCATGACCCATCTGCCTACCGGTACGGTGGTCACTTGCCAGAACGAGCGCTCGCAACATCAGAACCGGGAGTTTGCCATGCGAATCCTGAAGGCCAAACTTCTGGCAAAACAGAACGAAAAACGGGCCCAAGAGTTAGCCAAGTTACGGGGGGAGCGGGTGACCCCAGAGTGGGGCAACCAGATTCGCAGCTACGTGCTTCACCCCTACAAGTCGGTGAAAGATCACCGCACCAATTTTCAGAGCACAAACCCGGAAGCGGTCTTGGACGGTGACTTGAACGGCTTTATCGAGTCTTACTTGCTGTCCCGCGTGGGGAACCAGGGAGATTAGTTTCTCCGGGCAATCGATGAAAAAGGCGGCCCGGATAATTCCGGTGCCGCCTCGCCAACTCCCCGTCGCGTTTCCAGCGGTTTTCCGGGCTAGCAGTTGCCCAGGATATGGCCCATCCGCGCCCGCTTGGTACGAAGGTAGTTTCGGTTCTCGTCGTTGACCGTCGCCTCAACCGGCACCCGTTCCACGATCTCAAGGCCGAACCCCGAGATGCCCACCACCTTGCGGGGGTTATTGGTTAGCAGGCGAAGCCTTTTAACCCCAAGGTCCTGCAGGATCTGGGCGCCGATACCGTAGTGGCGCAGGTCGGGCTCGAACCCCAGGGACCGGTTGGCTTCCACCGTGTCCAGGCCGCCGTCTTGCAGCGAATAGGCTTTGATCTTGTTGTGCAGCCCGATGCCCCGGCCTTCCTGGCGCATGTAGAGGAATACGCCTTTGCCCTCTTTGCCCAGGATGGTCAAAGCCATCTCGATCTGCTCCCCGCAATCGCAGCGGAGACTGCCGAAGACGTCGCCGGTCAGGCACTCGCTGTGTATGCGGACCAGCACCGGGTCCTCGGGGTCCCATTCGCCGATGGACAGGGCTATGTGTTCCCCGGGGTCCACTACGCTGCGGTAAGCAATGGCTTTAAACTCCCCGTAACGGGTTGGCAACCGGGCCTCGGCCACCCTTTCGATGAGCCGTTCGTGCCGCCGCCGGTGGGCGATGATCTGGGCGATGCTCAAGACCCGTAGGTTGTGACGCTCGGCAAAGGACTCCAGCTGCGGCATCCGGGACATGGTGCCGTCTTCGTTCATGATCTCGCAGACTATACCGGCCGGAAACATTCCAATCATTTTGCACAGGTCTACGATGGCCTCGGTGTGGCCGGCGCGGGCCAAGACACCGCCCGGGTGGTAGCGAAGCGGGAACAGGTGGCCCGGGCGGGAGAACTCCTCGGGCTTGGACTTGGGGTCGATCATGGCCAGGATCGAGGCTGTCCGGTCCTGGGCGGAAATGCCGGTGGTGGTGCCCTTGTTGTAATCGACAGAAACGGTGAAGGCGGTCTGGTGATTACTAGAGGAGTTTTCACTGATCATCAGCGGGATGTTCAGTTCATCCAGCCGCTCCCCGATTATGGGCATGCAAAGCAAGCCCCTGGCCTCGGAGATTATGAAATTGACGGTCTCCGGGGTAACCATCTGGGCGGGCATGACCAGGTCGCCTTCGTTCTCGCGCTGTTCATCGTCCACCACTACCAGCAGCTTGCCGGCTTTAAGGTCATCAAGGGCCTCTTCTACGCTACACAGAGGCATAAACCCGTCCTTCTTTCACAGTGATGTTCGGCCACTGAAAAATCATCGTGCCAGGATGCTTTCTACGTACTTGGCTACTATATCCGCCTCCAGGTTGACCCGGTCGCCCACCGTCTTACCCAACAAATTTGTATTTTGTAGGGTGTACGGTATTACAGAAAGCGTAAACGATGATGCTCCCCTTTTTACCACGGTGAGGCTGATACCGTCAACTGTTACGAACCCCTTTTCGACGATATATGGCATTAGCCTCTTGGGACTCCTTATCCTCAGGATGACGCAGTCCCCGTCGGGTTTACTGGAGGTGATGCTTCCCGTTGCGTCCACATGACCCTGAACAATGTGGCCGCCGAGACGGTCGCTGACGGCCAGCGGCCGCTCCAGATTGATTTTGTGGCCCATGGAAAGGACGCCTAGGGAGGTCCGCCGCAGGGTCTCGGGAGACAGTTCCACAGTGAATGTGTTGTCCTCCCGCTGGACCACCGTGAGGCAGGCTCCGTTGACGGCGATGCTATCGCCCAACTTGAGGTCTGTCATCACCTTGTAGGCTTGGACGACCAACCTTTGACCTTCGACGTCCTTTACGAAGCCCACTTCTTCAATGATGCCGGTGAACAAACTAGCTCACCCCCCGCGGGTACCCTACCATTAGCCAGTCGTCGCCGACTTGCTGTACCCGCACTCTGTCCAAGCGCCAAGCGTCGGCCATGCGGGCAACGCCGGAACCTTCCACCGGTGATGCCGCCTCCGCGCCCCCGACGATCACCGGGGCGATGAACGCGTACACTTTGTCCACCAGTCCCGCGTCGAACAAGGACCCTTGGAGCGTTCCGCCGGCCTCCACCAACAAGCTGACCACATCCCGCCGGCCCAGCTCCGCCAGCACCTCCGGCAGGTCAACCCTTCCCTCCAAAGAGGCGCCAACCTTCAAGACTTCGGCGCCGGCCCCGGATAGGGCCGTCACACGCTGTTGGGGCGCCCCGTCCAGCACCACGATTACGGTGTCGCCCGGCTCTTCCAACATGCGGGAACGGGGTGGTGTGCGGGCCTGGCTGTCCAAGATCACCCGGAGCGGTTGTCGCGGCAGCGGAGAGTCGTCATCGTCCCTGGCGGTCAACTGGGGGTCGTCGGCCATGACTGTGTTAACCCCCACCAACACGGCATCGCTATTACGCCGCATTTGCTGAACGAAGCTTCGGGCCTCGGCGCCGGTGACCCACTTGGAATCCCCCCAATGGGTCGCGATCTTCCCATCCATGCTCATGGCGTATTTGGTGGTCACGAAAGGTAGCTTGGTAATGATATGTTTGGCGAAAGCCTCGCAAAGCTCCCGGCCTGCCTGGGACTCTTCTCCCACCGAAACCTGGATTCCGGCCGCCTCCAACTCCACGCAACCTTTGCCGGAAACCTGGGGATTGGGGTCGATGGCCGCCAGGTGCACCGACCGGATTTCCGCGGCTATAATCGCCCCGGTGCAGGGAGGTGTTCTCCCTTGGACACAGCATGGCTCCAAGGTGGTGTACAAAGTAGCATCTCGGGCTGCGTCACCGGCCTCTTGTAAGGCGACGATTTCGGCGTGGTGCCCGCCGGGGGGCAAGGTGTGACCGCGGCCAACCACGTTTCCGTCCTTGACCACCACCGCTCCCACCGCCGGGTTAGGGCTGGTGCTGCCCTGGGCCTGCTGGGCTAGGTTGATGGCGTGCTGCATGGGAGTCATGGGCGGTTACTTGTCCGGCTCGGCCGGTCCACTCCCGATCCCCTCATTGATGGTCCTATCCATAAGGACCATGCTGTTCCTCTGAGAGTATCGGGTTGATTGATAACTATAGGCGAATTCTATCAATATAGGTGTCAGTCCGCAACAGCAAAAACTATCTCAATAGGTGGTTCGTTCCGATTACATCGGGGTCACCACGAAAGGGCAGGGATTTGCCACCCGTTCGTCCTGAACTCCGACCCCGATTATATCGGGGTGAGTCCGAACTAATCGGACCTGTCGAAGGGCGTACCAGATCGGCGTACAAGGTTTAGAGATAGTCGCTAAGAAGCCGCCCGATTACTCATGCAATATCGGGCGGCCTCTTAGGTTAATCAGCGGTTATTCGATGGCAAATAGGGCCTGCATATTTACCACCACTTCAAGCTCGCCGGTGCTGATGCTGGTGGCCAGCGGCGCAGCGGCCATGGCGAAGGCACCGCGTGCCACGCTTTCGAAGACCGGCCGCTGCTGAGAGCCACCAGACTCGCTGATGTTGATCAGGGCGCCCAGTTTTACGCCAGAGAGGGCGGCTACCTGGTTGGCCCTGGCCCTCAGGTCTTCAATGGCGGCGATGCGGGCCTGGTCTTTTAGCTCCTTGGTGTCGTCTATCGTGAAGTTTATCCCCTGGAACCTGATCAGGTCCCCACCGGCTTCGGTTACCTGGTCGATAAGTTCGCCGATTCCATCCAGGTCCCGGAGCTTGATGGTCAACTGGTTGGTTACTTGATACCCGATGAGTACCCGCTCACGGTCCTTGAAGCATTCATCCTTGGTTCGGGGCCTGACGATCTCCAAGGTGGGTCCTTCGGGTACGCCGGGAAGCACCTGCTGTACCGATGTCTCCACGCCAGAAGCGGGTTCGTCCGGCTCCACGCACCTGGTTATTTCCCTGGTACTGTACCTCGGGTTGATGTTGAAGAACTTGGTCTGAACGTCCCGGTCGGCGATGTTCCGGCCAGCGACGACTTTCATCACCTGTCCCATGGCTTCGGCGGCGTCGCTGCGGGCCTCGGCCACGGTGCTACCGAAGGACTCGACGCCCAGGTTCAGGATAGCCAAATCCGGCACGGCCGTGGCTTCTCCCCTCCCACTGACCCAGATCCCCTGCTGCATCTGCGTTGGGAATCCGGCTCGTACGGCGCTGGGCAAACTTGCCTCAGCCACCCCGCCCTGGGGGACGCTTCGGTCGACAACCTGGACTGGTGCCTCCGGCGTGCCCAGTTGGGATGCGCAAGCCAGCGCCAGCAATAGAACCATGCCTAGTCCCAAGAATAGTATTGCTTTTTTCCTGGAATGGAGTGCCCTGATCATAACTGCCTCCTGCAAGAATTGGTCGAACTTTCGACTATTTGGATTTCCACTCTTATGGTTCATGAAATCGCCGATGATGCGGCGTCTCGGGTATTAAGACGGACGCCGGGAGGAAAAAGTTCCCAGCGGCCAACTTCGTTTCAAATGGTACTCGCAAGCAGGTAAAGGAGTAATCGGGGAGACAGCCGATTGCGCCTCGGCAAAAAGGTTGAGTGGGGGATTGACCGATAGGACCACACGTTACCGTCAGTTGGCCGGTTATGGTTGCGTGTCAGTACCAAAAACCACGCCGCATCCGCCTGCGCCGGATGATCATACCCGCCAGAAATGCCACGAGGGCTGCCGCTGCCAGCACCTCCGACACCCGCCATACCCAGCCTGTGGCGTCCTGGGAGGCCTGCGGCGGTAGCGAGGGCGGAGTTTCCGTCACCGAGGTAGTTCGGGAGGTAGTTTGGACTGTGCGTCCCGCTTCGGCTTCAGCGGTCGCAGGCAGCAAAGGTCCGGCTTCTGGGGGCGAGGGTGCTTGGGCCGACAAGGCCGCCCCTGTCGCATCACCTGGCGGCGGGGCTGCCGCCGCTGCCACCGGCGGCGGGGCATCTTTTTCAACCCCAAGGGCCTCAGGCAGAGCCTCTCGATCCGTAGCAGCGGTCTCGGCCTGCACCAATTGCTCCCCGGAAAGTACGGCTGGGGAAGGTGCCGCTGGTTTTTCTTCTTCGGTTGCTACGGACTCCTGGATGATTGCCTGGGTAACGGACCGCTCTGGGACAGTTCGGAACCGCTCCAACTGGGCGGCTCGGGGCGCCGGTTGAGCAACTGGGAGCCTTTTGGTGGCCAACGCACCGGTGGTGTCGGCGGAAATCAGTACTGCCAGGACCACGGCAGCCACCGAAGCCGCACCGGCGTAGACCCACTGGGGCATTCGAAAAAGAGGAGAAGGCAGGGACAACGCCGGTTGGGGCGGCGGAGCCGCCATGGTGAAGCTCCGGGTAGGGACAACCTGCGGTAGCTGCTTAAGCAGGGAAACGGTGGTGCGCAGGCTGTCCAGCTCGTCGCGGCAGGTGGCGCAAGAGGTTAGCCGCTGGTCCACCCGGGCCATGGCCGTGCCAGCTAAACGGCCGTCCAGGTACTCGGCCAGCGTTTCCGGCTTCACGTGCTTGTGCGGCAGCCTGAATATATTCATGGCTTTAACTATCCTGCCCTAACTATCGTGACGGAAGCGGGAGGGCAAAAGTTCCCCGGTATTTCGCAGGAAATCTCGAAGCCGGCCCCGGCCTCGACTGATACGTGATTTGACGGTGCCCAGCGAGCAGGCCATGATGGCAGCGGCCTCTTCGTAGTCCATACCCTGGACATCCACCAGCGTCACGGCCAGGCGTTGCTCCTCGGGAAGGGAGTTAAGCGCAGCCTCGATGGTGCGCTGTAGCTCTTGACGCTCGGCGTAGTCCTCGGGAGATTCCTCACCGGAAGGCATTTCCACGGCTGAAGGAATGGCCGTGGGGTCGCCGGGGTCTGACGGCAAGGGGTCCAGCGGAACCGTGGGCCGGGCCCGCCGGGCCCGGAGCATGTCCCGGCAGGTGTTGGCGACGATGCGCATCAACCAGGCCCGGAGGTTGTCTCCCCGGAACTGCTGGAACGCCCGGTACCCGGAGACAAAGCTTTCCTGGACCGCGTCCTCCGCCAAGGCCCAATCGCCCAACATGCGCCGGGCCAGGTTGTAGGCCTGGACCTCGAAATCTTCGATGATGCAGTTGTAGCAGCTTGTGGCGCCCGTTCGGTCCTGAACGGGTAAAGGGTTATGGGTGGTGCAGTTGAGGGGTTCGACAGCGGTTGCCATATCCGGTCCGCCCGTATTTTATATGCCCCGATGCGCTAACGCCAGGCAGGCCAGTGCGGCTACGATTATGCCCATGCGATTATGCCCATGGTAGAATAAAGTCCGTTCCTGGGCAGGTCAAAAGCGCCGAATGTGCCTGGGGGAGAGAATGCAGTTCCGAAATTTGCCCAGTGTGGACCGGGTCATGGCGACCGGCGCGGTGGTTGCCTTGGTAGCTTCCCATTCCCGTGAATGGGTGGTCGACCTGGTGCGAGAGCAACTGGACCAGGCCAGGCAACTTATACGCCAGGGAGGCACGGCCCCGGCCGTTGACGAGCTGGCCGAGGCGGTTTGCCGGCAACTCAGTGAGGTCACCAAGATTGCGCCCCGGCCGGTGATCAACGCCACCGGCGTTATCATCCACACCAACCTGGGACGCGCCCCGTTGAGCCAGGGGTCCATCGATGCCATAACCAACGCGGCTCAGGGCTACACCGACTTGGAGTTGGACCTGGGCAGCGGCCGCCGGGGCTCTCGCCAGTCCCATCTCCAGTCTTTGCTGCGGCAGCTGACCGGGGCCGAAGCGGCCCTGGCGGTTAACAATAACGCTTCAGCGCTGTTCTTGGGGCTGTCTGCCTTGGCCTCCGGCAAAGAAGTAATTGTCTCGCGGGCCGAGGCGGTGGAAATCGGGGGTGGGTTTCGCATACCCGACGTCTTGAAGCAGAGCGGCGCAACGTTGGTGGACGTGGGAACCACCAACCGGACCTACGCCAGGGATTACCAGGACGCTATCACCGATAATACCGCGGCGTTGCTGAAAGTCCACGCCAGCAATTTCCGCGTGGAGGGTTTCACGGCCTCGGTGGAAACGGCAGATCTGGTGGAACTGGGCCGTCAGCAAGGGGTCCCAGTGTTCCACGACGTGGGCAGCGGCGCTCTGTTGCCCACGGAAGCCTACGGGCTGGCTCACGAACCTACACCCCAGGAAAGCATAAGCGCTGGCGCGGGCCTGGTCTTTTTCTCCGGTGACAAGCTGCTGGGCGGTCCCCAAGCCGGTATCGTGGTGGGCCAGAGGGACCTGGTGGAACGGCTGGAGAGACACCCGCTTGCCAGGGCAGTCAGGATCGACAAACTAAGCCTGGCGGCGCTAAACGCCACCCTGCTGCACTTCTTGAAACAGGAAGCCCCGGACAAAGTTCCCGTCTGGCGGATGATTGCCGCCTCGCCCGAGTCCATCAAGGAACGAGCTTCACGGTGGCAATCCCTCCTCGATTATCCGGCGGAGGTGATCCCGAGCCGGTCAGCCATTGGCGGTGGCAGCCTTCCAGGAGAGACCCTGCCGTCATGGGTGCTGGCTTTGTCTTGCCAGGCCGGCAGTAGCCCCGAGGAGGCCATGCGGAAGCTGCGCCAGGCGGAACGGCCGGTGGTAGCCCGGGTGGAGGAAGACAGGGTGCTGCTGGACCCGCGAACGGTGTTGCCGGAGGAAGACGACCTGGTGCTGGCCGGATTGGAGGCAGCCTTTGCTGGCTGAAAACGATGCTTTTTTGGATACGTTGCGCGTTATCGCCAGGCCCGGATAGAGTAATAGCATGACAGATTACCTGTTGGTTCACGGCGCGGGACAGGGCGCGTGGAGTTGGGGGTCGGTATGGGGCTACCTGACCGCGCCCACAGAGCACCCTCCCCGGCTGTATACGCCTCGTCGGGCGAACCGGGTACTTACCTTGGATTTGCCGGGCCACGGCGCCGACGCCGATGGGGACACCGGCGATGTCCGGCTGGAAGAGTGCGTGCATGCGATTACGCGGGCTGTGGAGCGGGAGGAGTTGAAGGACTTGGTCTTGGTGGGACACGGTTTCGCTGGGGCTCTGGTCCTCCAAGCCGCCGGGCAACTGCCCCAACCGCCGAAGCGCATTGTATTGGTTGCCGGCATGGTGCCCCATTACCAGCGGACCATGCTAAGTGTGCTCCCCAAGCGGACCAAGGCCAGCTTCCGGTTGTTGTCGACCTTAAGCAAGCTGACCGGCGGAGACCTTAGGCTGCCCCGGCCGGTGATTAACAGCTACTTGTGCAACGGGATGGACCCAATGGAAGTCGTCCGGGTGTTGGGATTTTTTGGACCCATACCGACCAGGGTGTTGAACACCCGGTTGACCCTTGACCCGCCGGAGCCGGCCAGCCCGGTCACCTACATTGTGCTTACCCAGGACAGGATCATTCCCGCGGAGCTGCAAAAGAGAATGGCCCAGCGTGTTCCGGGGGTGGAGTTGGTGGAGGTGGACTCCTGTCACCAGGTTATGCAGTACAGGCCCAAGGAGCTTGCCGAGATTCTGCTGGCTTACGCCTAAACCGATTACATCCACCTTCGAGCGAACTTTTTTCAAAATAGAAACCCCTCACCTCCAAGGCGAGGGGTTGCCCCGATGCAATCGGGGCCTGGGTGCGGGGATCGGCATATGGGGATTCGATGTAAGGAGCATACCCCCGCACCGGGCACTTTGATCTCGGCGGGATGCCCTAGAACCCGTGGGTATGTTCCGGAGCGGTCTCCTCCACCTTCTCCTCAGTGATCAGGGACTGGGTGGTTAGAATCATCGAAGCGACGCTGGCGGCGTTTTCCAGGGCCACCCGGGCTACCTTGGCCGGGTCGACGATTCCCTTGGCCATCATGTCGCCAAACTCGTTGCGCTGCGCATCGAAGCCGTAGGTTGCGGACTCATTGCGCTTGATTTGGTCCAACACAACGGCGCCTTCCTGTCCGGAGTTGCCGGCGATGATGCGAACGGGTTGCTCCAGCGCCACGCGTAGTATGTTGGCAGCCACACTCTCATCTCGAACAAAGTCGACGCTATCCAGGGCCGGTAAGGCCCGTATATAGGCCACTCCGCCGCCGGGTACGATGCCTTCGTCCACAGCGGCCCTGGTGGCCGACAAGGCATCCTCCATCCGTTGCTTGCGCTCTTTAAGCTCCGGCTCGGTGGCGCCACCGACCTTGATTACAGCCACGCCGCCGGACAGCTTGGCCATGCGCTCTTGTAGCTTCTCCTTGTCGTATTCCGAGGTGGTCTCCTCAATCTGCACCTGAATCTGGTCCACCCGACCTTTTATCAGTTCTGAGGAGCCCTTGCCGTCGATGATTGTGGTCTTGTCTTTGGTCGAAATCACTCTTCGGGCCTGCCCCAGGTCCTCGGTAGTGGTCAGGTCCAGTTTGCGGCCGGTTTCCTCGGATATGACCTGGCCGCCGGTTAAAATAGCGATATCTTCGAGCATGGCCTTGCGCCGGTCTCCAAACCCGGGGGCTTTGATCGCCAGACAGTTCAGGGTGCCGCGCATTTTGTTGACCACCAGTACGGCCAAGGCTTCGCCGTCCACGTCCTCGGCGATAACCACCAGGTTTCGAGACACCTGGAGGTTCTTCTCCATGATGGACACCAGGTCGGCCACGGCGGATATCTTTTTGTCGGTAACCAGGATGTACGGGTCTTCGATAATCGTTTCCATGCGCTCCGGCACGGTTACAAAGTAGGGGCTGATGTAGCCGCGGTCGAAGCTCATGCCGTCAACGTACTCGGTCTCGGATTCTATGCTCTTGCCCTCTTCAATGGTGATAACCCCGTCCCGTCCGACGTGGTCCATCACTTCGGCGATCATGTCCCCAATGGCAGTGTCATTGGCGGAAATTCTCGCCACCTGCGCCGTGTGTTCCTTGGTCTCCACCGGGGTAGACAGCTTTTCGATGGCTGCTACCAGGGCCACCACCCCTTTGTCGATGCCCCGCTTGATGGCCATGGGATCGTAGCCCGCAACCACGTTCTTGATGCCCTCGCGGACCATCGCCTGGGCCAGCACCATGGCGGTGGTGGTACCGTCGCCGGCGGCATCGTTGGTCTTGGTGGCTGCCTCTTTTATTAGCTGAGCGCCCATATTTTCGAAGGAATCAGGGAGATCGACTTCCTTGGCGATAGCCACGCCGTCGTTGGTAATGACGGGAGCCCCCCACTTTCTCTCCAACACCACGTTCTGGCCCTTGGGACCCAAAGTCAGCCTCACCGCGTTGACCACGGAATCGATGCCATGCATGAGGAATGTTTGCGCTTCTTCATCGCGAACTATCTGTTTCGGGGGCATTGGGTGTCAACCTCCTGTAATAGTGAAAAATCGAGGGGCTCAGGAAACCTTGGCCAGTATGTCGTTGGTGCTCAACACCAACAACTCTTCGTCTGCCACTTGTATTTCGGTACCAGCGAATTTGGAATAGATGATTTTGTCTCCTACCGCGACCTCCATGGCCAAACGCTGGCCGTTGGGCAGGCACCGTCCGGGCCGGCGGCATCTCCAGGACTGACAAGGCCATCCTATTTCTGTCGGCCAGGGCGCCATTTTATCGATGGATACCCTGAAATCAGGTCAGTGATTGCCAGGTAACCCAGGGCCGCTAATCGCTAATAAGGATAAGGCGACCGGATTCGCTGGTCAAGGGCTTGCGGGTGGGAAAGCTGTCTTTCGATTGTCACCCCGAGCCCTTCGACTCCGCTCAGGGTAAACTCCACGAGGGGTCTGGGGCGATGCGGGGCAATTGCCCAACCCCAGATGCTTCGCCGCTGCGGCTGGCTCAGCATGACATTTTCGTACCAAAGACATCTGCGTGTTGGTGGCGTTCCCTGCTTCGGCCTTAGATAATCGAAAGGGCTTGCGGGTGGGGAAAGGGTTAGAGGCGGCTTATTCGCAGGCATGGCCCTCGTGCTAGACTGGCGCCATGAGTTTCGCCGCGGACCTGCACCTCCATTCCCGCTACGCCTACGCCTGCAGCAAGAACTTGTCCCTGGAGAACATGGCCACTTGGGCCAAGCTCAAGGGGCTCGACCTGCTGGCCACGGGGGACTTCACCCATCCCATGTGGCGGCAGGAGTTGCGGCAAAAATTGGAAATGGTTTCTGGAGGGCTGTTCGTCTTCCAAGGGGTCCGATTCGTCCTGGGTACCGAGGTAAGCTGCGTTTACTCCCAGGGAGGCCGAGCCAGACGAGTCCACGTGTTGCTGTTGGCCCCAGATTTCGCCACCGTGGACCGGCTTTGCCTGGCCCTGGGCGAAGGCGGCAGCAAGCTGGAAGGGGACGGCCGGCCTACTCTCCGGATGTCTGCCCGGGACTTCACTGCCATGGCGCTGGAGATCAATCCTGAATGTATTGTCATACCGGCCCACGTGTGGACGCCTTGGTATGGGATGTTCGGGTCCAAATCAGGATTCGATAGTTTGGAAGAGTGCTTTCTGGATATGGCCCCACGAATCCGCGCCGTGGAAACCGGTCTTTCCAGTGATCCGGCCATGAACTGGGCAATCCCCGAGCTAGAGGACCGGGCCATTGTGTCTTTCTCCGACGCCCACTCCCTGCCCAAGATGGGCCGTGAGGTCACCGTCTTCGAGGGTGACCTCAGCTACCCAGGGTTGGCCCAAGCCCTGGCAACAAACGGGGTGGCCTATACGGTGGAGTTCTATCCGGAGGAAGGCAAATACCACTACAGCGGGCACCGGAAATGCGGGGTTCGCCTTTCTCCCGAGGACATCCGGCGGATGGGGACCAGGTGCCCCAGCTGCGGCCGGCCCCTCACCTTGGGGGTATTGCACCAGATCCGGCAGGCCTCCTGCCTGTCCGCCGGCATGAGTGACGCCCTGATAGATGGTGATGGGTTCATTCGGTCGGCCAGGGGACGGCCCCCCTTCATGCGGCTTGTTCCCCTATTGGAGATAATCGCCGAAAACTTGGGCCGCGGTACAGCCAGCAAGGGCGTGCAGCAGGAGTACCTGCATGTGGTGCGCGAGCTGGGCGGAGAGTTGCGCGTGTTGGCCCACGCAGGGGCCGCTGACCTGGAAGCGGCGGCCGGGGAACGCATAGCCCAAGGGATCCTGAAAGCCAGGCTGGGGGACGTAACGGTGGAACCTGGGTACGATGGGGTGTACGGAACGGTGCGGGTGTGGCCCGATGCACCCCCAACGCGGTAGTCAGCTATCAGCCTTCAGCTTTCAGCCTGACCGCTGATAGCTGAACGCTCGGCCCCCAACACCAGCCGGTGTGCTCGCTTGGTGGACGGGTCGTAAATAGCCACGCGTACCCGGTCTCCGACTTGGAGGTCCTGCAGTCGAAGGCCCCTTTGGCCCCGCCGGGAAATTTTCGGTGGCCTTGAGTCGGGGAACATTAGCCGCACTGTCTCCCCGCTTCGCGTGGTGATGGTAATCGCGCGGTCGTCTCTGCCGATCGCGGTTATTTCACCCCTGGTCTGAGAGATGTGGGTGGGTTCTAGGAAAAGGCGCAGCGCCCGCCCGGAGATCGGGTCATAAAAGCCGTTCTTGATTCTTAGCCCCTCCACGATGCCATCGGGGCCGGCCTGGAGTTTAAACCCGGGCGCCTGGTTGAGCTGATTCAATTGCGTGTCGCCGTCGATGGTCAGCGTCACAATTTCCAATTTGCTGGTTAGTACTGTGACCTGGACCGGTTGGCCGTCCTTCCGCGGAAGGATTACGCCCCTAATAATCCCCCGGATGGGGGCTGGATTGGGAGACCTTAGGCTTAGCAAATCCAGGGCGGGCGCCCCGATGCTATCGGGGAAGTAGCGGGAGTTGGCGCGAACCCTGTCGCCCAACCGCACCTCGTTTATTGAAACCTGCCGCCCGTCGCGCCGGATCACCGTATCTTCGGTCCGGGAAAATGTCTGGATTTGGCCTTCCCTGGTCATGATGGACAGGTTGCCGGTTGCGACTTTTGACACGAAACTATGAACTATGCCCGAGACGAACTTCCGGCCGGTGGTTTCCACAAGAGTGTCCAACTCGGCTAGTTCCAGGGACGCCGGGTCGAAGATGGCCGTGACCTGTTGGTCCAAGAAATCCCTTCCCACGCTGGTGGGACGTCCGGCGCCCAGGATTAAGCTTTTCTCAGATAGCGTTAGGACCACGGTGCTGCCGGTTGCCGAATCCTGGATGGTGATTCGCTGGGGTCCAGTGGCTGCCAGGTCCAAACCCGTGACGGCGCCGGTGATTTCGCCAGGGTCGTCTATGGACAACAGGGACAACAGCGCCCGGGCAGATTGGCGCGACAACGTTTCTCCCGGCAGGACTTGAATTTGGGAAGCGGACCGGTTTTCCAGGTCGTAACGAACGATCACCCGGCTGGCCAAGTCCAATTGGGAGAACCCGATACTTCTGCCCCGGAAATTGATGCCGGTCTCGCGGGAGACCGCCACTTCCACCGCGGGCAGACCCTTAGGTTGTACGGTTATCCTGCGCAGGTCTTGGTCGATGGACGTGACCAATCCTGAAACCTGGGCCGAAATAGGACCGGCATTGAACCTTCGCAGGCTCTCACCGTAGGTATCCCGCGCCGCCTGTAGCGCCTGTTGGAGTTGGGCCTGTTCGGTTGGAGAAGCTTGCTGTGACAGCCGTCCCAGTACGGTTAAATGGCGGGAGCTGTGGTCGGCCAATCGTTGCCGCAGTGCCGCCAGCTTGGATTCCTCATTGGAATCCTCCGCTTGCTCCAGGGCAGCGCGGATCCGGCCCAGAGTCTTTAAAGCCGGTTGCAGCGCCGTGATCAGCAGAGTCCCGGATTCTGGGTCCTGGTCCAGCACGGCGGTAACTAATTCGCCGGGGCGAATCGTTTCGAGGCCGGTCAAAGCCGTGGCGGAGATTTGCCTTCCCTGGCCGTCCCTGATGGTCAGCCCCCAATCCTCCACCACCGAGGTCACAACCCCGGTGAAGTGGCGAGAACGCACGGGCCGACTCGGCTTGACTAGGATACTGATCGCCCTGCCATCGGACACTAGGACCGCCACGTGGTCGCCGGGAGCAAGGTCCTCCACCGACGATCCATCTCGGCCCGGCATGCGCACCGTGGTTGCCTCGGTGGCGCTGAACTCCACCAAGCCGGACTCGGTTTTCAGGGTGATGTCCGTCTCTCCGGCCACGGCCCGTGGGTGATTGCCGGATACTTCGGTCACCGTGCCAAACAGTCCTATCCGTGGGGATTGCCCCGGTCCGGCGGCGTGAACCTGGCCAGCCAGAGTCACCGCCAAAATGATTGCGATAATTCCAAGTTTGGCCATTCAATAGCCTCCCGTTTCGATAGCCACCATCTAAGCGAGGTCGGTAATCATGGGTTGGTGACCAAAAGCGGCCGCCCTCCCGGAATAAAGATCACCGTGCGGACCACCGACTGCTGTTCCCCGGTGATGGAGGTGGCGATTATCTCGATGGCCAGGGGATTCTCTTCCGGCGATATATATACCTCAATGGAGAACCTGCCGTCCGCCTCGGGAGTCACCAGGTCGCCATTCACGCTGAGTGTGGCGTCGGGGGACGTGAGTCCGGCTACAGTGACTGTGTCGCTGGCAACTATCATGTCTCCCCCGGGAGACGTAACTTCAAGCAGCAGCCCGGGCGTCGGTGCGATCGGGGTTGGAGATGGCACCGTCGTAGCGGCCCGCGGGCCGGGTAATGGCGCCGGTGTGGGGAGCAGCGGGGGCGGCAGCGTAGCGGTAGGAGTCGTGGCTAAACCAGTGACTGTTGGGGAAGGCGCCGGTGTCGCTGTCGGCCTGGGCGAAGCGATGGGTTTGAGGGTCGCCGTGGGCTGGGGCAGTGGGGTGGCGGATACCGGAGCGGCATCCGACGGTGGTAACGTCGCTGTGGGAGAAATGGTGACATCTTGGCCCCCACAAGCTGCGGCCAAGGAAAGTAGCCCCACCCCGATGCAAATCGGGGCCAGCCACCTGCTGGGCAAGGTTCTAACCCACATCCCCGCTCCCCAGTAGCCGAAGCTACTAACCTCCCTTGGCGAACCCACAATTTGTTTTGAAACGACCTCAGAGGTCTTACAGTATAAATGATTATAGAGCGGTACGCGTAGCTGGCGGCGCGACGAGTTATATTAAAATCGGTCGCGATATGCTAGAATGTCCGCACCTTAAATCGGAATATTGCCGTTCAAATGGACGTTATTCTCAGGCGCCTCCGAGCCGAGGATATCAGCCAGGTAGTCGAGATCGAACGAGAAGCGTTCTCTCCCCTCTGGGCTAGCACCCCCTTCAAACGCGAATTGAATAACCGCTACGCCAATTACCTGGTGGCTTGTCCCGACGCAGAGGTTGTGGAACACCCTGCCCCTCCCAAAGAGATAAAGGCAGATAGCCCTGTATCTCTGTGGGCTCGCTTGGCCAAGGGCGCTGGACGGTTGGTTGGGCGCGCACAGGGTGACAGTGCCCCCCAACCTCTCATAGCAGGCTACGTGAGCGTTTGGTACCAAGGAGAATCGGCCCACATTACCGAGATTGCTGTCCGGGAACATTTGCGCGGCAACGGAATCGGCGAGTTGTTGCTTATTGGGTCTCTTACCGCTGCGGTGGAATACGGCTCTCAAGTGATGACCTTGGAAGTCCGGGTTTCAAACTTCATCGCCCAACGTCTTTACGAAAAATACGATTTTAAGTCGGTGGCGATTCGCAAGGGATATTACTCTGATAACCGGGAAGATGCGGCGGTCATGACCACCAGCCCGATCCACAGTGATGAATATCAGACCATGTTCCACGATCTGCAAGAGGCTTACCGTACCCGGTGGCGGGAGATCTCAATCCAGGAATGAGACGATTTTGCCCGGTTTAAACACGGCGCGGGGGCGCAATACCCAGCGGTGCCCAGCTTGGAAACGGCTCTCGTTGTGAGTTTCCCCCATTTTATGCTGGATGAACGGCCTCTCCGACATCAGTCGCTTCGATGACTGATGTTGACCACCGGAAATCTCATTGGTAGAATGGCTCAGGCGGCGAATGGCCACGCGGCCCCGATCGCATCGGGGCGATGCCGCGGAAGGATTGGATGCCGCTGAGTAGGGAGGGTTAACGAACCTGGACCCATGTTGGTGATAGGCTTAACTGGCAGCATAGGAACGGGCAAAAGCGAGGTGTCTCGAATGCTGCAGTCGCTGGGAGCGGAGATTATAGACGCTGATCAGGTCGGGCACGAGGCCTATACCCCCAACTCCGAAAGCTGGCAAGAGGTAGTAAAGACCTTCGGCGAGGAGATTCTGCAACCCGGTGGCGAAATCGACCGGCGAAAACTGGGCAGCCTAGTTTTTTCCGATCCCGAAGAGTTAGCAAAACTCAACGGGATCATGCACCCGCGCATGGCGCGGATGGTAGCCGACAAGTTAGAGGCCTTCCGGGGGGAGGGCGTGGAAGTGGTGGTTGTGGAGGCAGCATTGTTGTTCGAGGCCGGATGGGACTCCCTGGTGGATGAAGTCTGGGCGACCGATTCTGCTGTGGACACTGTCGTCCAACGGCTGCGGGACCGCAACGGGATGACCGAGGAAGAAGTCCTCAAGCGCATCGGCTCCCAGATGGACCGGGAAGAGCGCCTGGAGCGCGCGGACTTGGTGGTTGACAATTCGGGAGATGTGGACACTTTGGAGTCCACGGTGCAGTCCCTTTGGGAAAACAGAGTTAACGGAAGGATTGAGCGAGGGTAATGGTAGAAACCGATCAGCCATCGTATAAAGAATACGCAATCGAAGAATTTTTAGTCCGTGACGAGCCCTATTATGTTCCCATCGGCGATGAGTTGGAAATTTTCACGGCGGCCTATCGTCAGCATCTTCCAGTATTGCTAAAAGGCCCCACCGGTTGCGGCAAGACCCGCTTTGTGGAATACATGGCCTGGCAGCTGGGGCGGCCCCTGACCGTGATGGGGGACAAAGGAGAGCAGGACTTGGGGGAAGGGGAGGTCCGGGTGCCTCTGGTAACCATCGCCTGCCACGAAGACCTGACGGCCAGCGATTTGGTGGGACGTTACCTGCTGGATGCTAACGGAACACGCTGGATCGACGGCCCCATGACCCGGGCGGTTAAAAACGGCGCGATCCTGTATCTGGACGAAGTGGTGGAAGCACGGAAAGACACCACCGTGTTGATCCATCCATTGACCGACCACCGGCGTATTCTACCTATAGAGAAAACGGGCACGATTATTGAAGCCGACGACCGGTTTCTGCTGTGTATTTCCTACAACCCCGGTTACCAGAGCGCCCTGAAAGACTTGAAGCACAGCACCAGGCAGCGGTTCATCTCCATCGAGTTCAACTATCCTCCCCACGACATCGAAGTGGGGATCGTGCAACGGGAGTCGGGGTGCAACGCCGATCAAGCCGATTCCTTGTGCAAGCTTGGGGAGAAGATCCGCAACCTGCGGGAACACGGTCTTCAGGAAGGGGCCAGCACCCGCCTCTTGATCTACGCCGGCCGCTTGATGACCGAGGGGATCTCGGCCCGGCGAGCCTGCCAAGTGGCGATCGTCTGGACCTTGACCGATGAGCCCGAGCTACAGCGTAGTATCGAAGAGGTGGTCTCCTCTATATTTGAATAGAGGTGTCGATGGTCATATCCCCTCCGGACCTTTTGAACAGAGTATTGGCCCACCGTACTAAGAAAACGGTGGGCGACTCTTCTCTAACGCCCGCCTCGGTGTTGCTGCTGCTCTACCCCAAAGACGGTGAGTACTGTATTCTGCTTAACAAACGGTCCGAACACGTCGAGCATCACAAGGGTGAGATTTCGTTGCCCGGCGGGGCCAGAGACCCAGAAGACCGGGACTCGTTGGAAACCGCCCTGCGGGAGACGGAAGAGGAAATGGGTATCCAGCGGGGCGACGTTACCGTCCTGGGTCAACTGGACGAAGTAGTCACCAGGAGCCGGTTCCTGGTTCAGGTTTTCGCGGGAACCATTGAGTATCCTTACCAATTTAAACCCAGTGCAATCGAAATAGCCGAGGTGCTGGAAGTACCAATTTCAGCCTTGAGGGACCCAGCCAACGTGCGGGTTGAGACCCACTTGGAAAATGGCACGTCGGTTACCAGCTACGCCTATGCCTACAACCAGCACTTGATCTACGGCGCCACCGCGAAAATCCTCCAGCAGTTACTCGAGCTTTTGGAGGAAGGGCAAGCAAAGGAGGAACAATAAGTTGAGTACTGCTCCTCTACCTGAAGTAGAATCCGAGCTCGCCAAACTACCTCCGGCTGTTTTGGAAGCCTACCGGGAGGCTGCGGAAGCAATTAAATCAGCGTTCGGCGAAGAGGAGCTGGCCGTCTGGGCTAAAGAGGGTCTGGCCATTGGTACTCAGACCGTGCGCTCCTGGGAATCGGCGGTTGAGTTTTACAAGGTTGGCCCTCAGGTAGCTCGATTCCTGTCCTTTCCCTCCTTTATGCAATGGGCCCGCTGCGGCACCTATCTGGCCCAGGACTCACCCACCCTGGCGGTGGCTTTCTTCCGGGCCAGTTCTTCTATCGTGCCCAACCTGCGGCCCCAGTACATTCCCCGGTGGGCGGGCTTGGGCCGTAGCCTGTACAAAGGGACCTGGAAGTCCAGCACCCTGGCCGCCAAATTCTTTGAAGTTAGCCCGGACTTGGTGCGGAGCCTGCCGTTTTGGGACGTGGAAGTGTTCGCTTCCCTGGTGGAATCTCTGTCCTACAAGTCCTACGACGTGGCGGCCGAATGCTTGGTCTTGGGCCGAGACGTGCTGCCAGCCATGGGGCGGGAGCGGGAGGCATTTCTGTCAATGGCCCGCGCCCTGATCGACGGGAGTTGGCGGGAGGTCAAGACCTGCCTGGAACTGGTGCCCCGGGCCTTGCAGCAGGTGGATGAAAACCAGACGGGCCGGTTTTTGAAGCTGGGAGAGCGGCTGGCCAAGGTAGGGTTGAAAGACATCTCTCGCTTCATGTCCGATGGCACCCAGGCCCTGAGCCGGGTCCCCCAAGGCTCCCAGGGATACATCTTGGACTTGTGTGAGACATTGCTGGCGGTCTCCCCCGAGGCCGTCCCTCCTTTCTTGAAGAGCCTCACCGACGTTCTGGACCGCATCACCATCAGCCAGCTAGACACCTGGTTTGGCCACGGCGTAGCGTTGCTGAAAGACAATCCGGAGAGCGGGATTGCTTTCTTTAAGGTCGAGTCCAACACCTCGGTATCCATTCTGGAAACTCTGTCCTCGAGCCTGGAGTTGGACCGGGTTAAAGGCATCATCCGTCTGTATTGCAGCGCGCTTTCCGGTACCGGTATTGACGTGCTAAACACCAAGGAGTTGGTGCGCAAGAACATCGGCTGGATCGACGAGGACACGGCCTCCACCGACGGGACCAAGGTCTTCCTTCCTCCCATAGTCGACCACTATCCCAGCAAAGAGGAGAACTTCTCCTGGTTTAAGGTGGTGTCCACCCACCAGGTGGGTCACCTCGAATTCGGCAGCTTTGAGTTTGAGTTCGATATCCCTCCGACGCTGTTTACCGACCGCCGCCACGACCTGGAAAAAGAGGTCCTTGAGAAACGGGTGGCCATAGAAGCCGCACAGGAAACGGTGCAGGAAGCAGATCATGAAATGGAAGCCGAGGATGGGGGCGGGCAGGCTGCCGCCTTTACCGACATCGGCCGGTTCCTCCACTTGTTCGACAACCGGCGGCTGGTGTTCGACCTTTTCACGGTGCTGGAAGACTGCCGCTTGGACTACCGCATCAAGGTGGAGTACCCGGGGATAAAAGTCGCCGCCCGCCGCGTAGAGGGCGACGCTTTGGCGAGCCGCCCCAAGATCGAAGAGCTGGGCCTGCAGGAAGCCATGATGGAGCTGCTCGTTCACATGAGTCTGGAGCAGTTCACCGAATTGCCGGTGCCCCAGGAGTACAAAGAGGCCGCGGAAATGCTGGCCAGGATCCTGCACCTGCTACGCAACGCCCAGGCCACGGTAGAGGACACCGCCGAGGCCTCCTTGAGGGCCTACGAGATCATCTCGCGCCTACAGAACGAGACTCAGCCGGAAGATGAATGGCAGCCCGAAGACCTGGAGAACCCCGGCGAATTCTCCGAGGAGGAGTACGAAGCCCTGATCGACAAGCTCCAAGCGGGCATGGACGCCTCGGGCGAGAGCGGAGAAGGGGAGTCCTACGATTCTCCGGAACCGGTGGACTACCGGGGCGACTTCAAGCCGGAGATGGTCCAGATTCTTACCAGGCTACAATCGGACCAAGGCGAGGACGGTGAAGGCCAGCCGATCTCTAAAGAGATGTTGGAGCAGTTGTTGCAGGAAACCTCCGAGCTGGAGCTGGATGCCGAACAAGGCGACATCAACAACAGCATGAGCCAGTTCGCCCAAAATCTAATGAAGGAAGCAGGGACTCCCCCACCCAACTCCCAGCCAGGACAGGGCTACGGTCCCCTCCTCCATGACGACGACCAAGGTGGGGAGTTGGAGTCGCGGGAGCCCAGCACCTACGTTTACGATGAGTGGGACTTCCGGGCTGGGGACTACAAGCCCCGTTGGTGCATCGTCAAGGAAAAGCAGCTGGAAGAGGGCGATACCCTCTTCTACAACGACGCACTAAAGAACTACACGGTGCTTGCCAACCACATCAGGCGCCAGTTCGAGCTCATCATGCCCGAGAACTTCAAGAAGATTTACCGCCTGAACGACGGAGAGGACATCGACTTGAACGCCGCCCTGGAAGCATGGTGCGACCTGAAAATGGGGGTTCCGCCGGACGAAAAGATCTACTGGCAGCGCAACCGGCAACGGCGGGACGTGGCCGTGGTGTTCCTGTTGGACATGAGCGCGTCCACCGCCGAAGCCATCGACGAAGGCCGCCAGATGGTGGACGACCGGGACGCGCCCGACGACCCTGTGGAGTATATGGTCTGGCTGCGCCGGCGCCGTGAGGGCCTGGTACGCCGGAACTACAAGCGGATCATCGACCTGGAAAAAGAGAGTACCGCCCTGCTGATTCAAGCCTTGGAGTCCATCGGCGACACCTACGGCATCTACGGCTTCTCCGGCTACGGCAGGGAGAACGTGGAGTTCTACGTTATCAAGGACATCAACGAAAGCTTCAGCGACCGGATTAAACGCCGCATCGACAAAATCACTCCCTTACATGCCACCCGGATGGGCGCCGCCATCCGGCACGCCATAACCAAGCTGGAGAACCAGGACGCCAAGACCAAGATTCTCTTTCTCATCAGCGATGGCCGGCCTCAGGACCGGGGTTACAGCCGGGAGGGCGTGGAGAAGGAATACGCCGTCCACGACACCCACATGGCCCTGCTGGAGGCGAAGCGTAAAGATATCACGCCCTTCTGCTTGACCGTGGACAAAGCGGGGCACGACTACCTGAAGTCCATGTGCGGCGATATGGGCTACGAGGTGCTGGGGGAGATTTGGGCACTGCCCGAGCGGTTGCCCATGCTCTACCGGAAACTCACGGTATAACTTCGGTCCACCTAATCGGTGACACAGGCTTAGGGGTACCCCGATTTCACCGGGGCCGTACCCCTATCTATTCCAGGCATCTATTTCCGGTGCCCGTCTCCGGCCGTAATCAGTTTGCGCAGCTCGATCAGCGCGTTGTTGGATACACGCCGCTTGATGGTGATCCTGCGGGGTGGCACCCGAAGCTCCATCTCCTTGAGTTGGCCCATTCCCTCAATTGACAGGTATGCCAGCCCCGGTGGCCGGCTTTCGTCGGGCGAGGGATGGGTGGCGCCGGTGATGCCGATGCCGAAGTCGGCGCCCAAACGCTGCCTGATCGCGCGGGCCATGGCGTTGGCCGTTTCCTGGCTGACCTCGCCGTAGCTCTCGATTATTTCCGGGGGAACGCCGCTGGCGAAGTGCATCTCGTTGCTGTAAGCCACCACGCCGCCCTTGTAGTAGCTGGAGCTGTCGGGCACCTCGGTGATGGTGTTGGCCAGAAAACCGCCGGTGCACGACTCCATGGTAGCCAGGGTAAGACCCTTCTGTTTAAGTACTTGGCCCAGGGCCTGCTCCGGCGTTTCGTCGTCGTACCCCCAGATGTAGGGTCCCAGCCGGTCCGTGATTCCTCGTTCCACTGGGGCGATCATCGCCTGGGCAGTTCCTGTGTCCCTGGCTCGGGCGATGATCCGCAGGTGAATGCCGTCGGCTTTGGAATAAATCCCCAGATAGGGGTTCTCCTGGCCAAAATACTCGGAAACGATCTCGTCTATCGCACCTTCCGATAGGCCCATGGTCTTGATATTCCGGGTTACGGTTACCTCGTCCTTTACGATTTGCCGGAGACGGGGCTCCACCTCTTCTTCCCAGATGGGGTGCATCTCCCCGGGCGGACCGGGCATGGACACGATGATCTTTCCGTCCCGCTCGGCCCACCAGCCCGGAGCGGTGCCGTTACGGTTGCGAACGAACTGGGCGGAGGGAATCAGATGGGCCTGTTTGATGTTCGTCGCCGGCATGGAAGCGCCGCGCCCCTGGAAATAGCGCTCCAGCTCTTGGACCACCTCTGGTTGAACAGTGGGCGTTTCGCCCAAGGCCTTGGCCACGCCCTCCCGGGTCAAATCGTCCTGGGTAGGACCCAGTCCCCCGGTGGTAAATATGATGTCGGAGCGACGCATACCCTGGGTAAAGGCGTTGGCCAGCATATCCAGGTCGTCGCCTATTATGGACACCCACTGAAGCTGGATTCCCAGGGCAGGCAGTCTTGCCGCAATCCAGGCAGCATTAGTGTCGGTCAGCTCGCCCATTAACAACTCGGTTCCGATGGAGAAAATTTCGGCTTTCAAAGAATCCCTCCCGTATACAACCAGGAGCGCCTCGATCGCATCGGGGCGCTCCTGGTTTTGTGCCACAAAGAAGCTGGCTCTGTCAACCCGGTCCTGGAGTGGCTTGCTCAGTAGCGTAAGGCGGGTTGGCCACCAAATCCTCAATCAGCTTGGCGCGAGCCAGGGGCATGGCGTACAATTCGGGCTCGTCCACCACCCGGGCGTACCGGTGCTCTCCATCGGGAGTTAAACTGCCCAGATAGAAATGGGTCTCGGCGCCCGCGCGAAATCCCAGCCGCACTGAAGTCTCAGGCGGTTCCAACCCGTATTGCGCAGGATTTTCAAGTTCGTCCAAGAGGATCTGGCTAACCCTGGGGCCGCTTAGAAAGGTCGGCGTGTCGCCCCATCTGTCCGGGTCGGTGGGCAATTCGCTGTTATCGTCCACGATGTACCAAAGCCTGTCGTTCTTTTGGCCGTAGGCAACCGTCTCTTCTTTGTCCGTCACCTCGATATATACCAGTTCGTCGACCTCCACTTGGAAAAGGCGCAGGTAGGGTGGCTCGGTCGCCAACCTGTTGATTACCCGGCCCCAGATTTCCGGGACCGAAAAGAGCTGGGGGTGTCCGGCCAAGCGGGCGTATTGGTTATTCTCGTCGGGTGTAGTTATGCCCATGTGAAACTCGAAGCTCTGCCCGTCCCGGTCTGTCACTTTAATCACCGAAAGCGGCGGGTCCAGGCCATATGCCGCGGGGTCCTCGATGGTGTCGGCCAGGGCCCGATTGACCCGGGGACCGCTCAACAATAATGGGGTCCCGCTCCATTTATCCAGGAAAACCGGAATGTCCGGGTCGTCGGGGTCGTCGGGGTCGCCTTGAATCACCCAACGAATGCTCCCGGGTTTCTTGTCGTAATTTACCGTTTTCCCGCCATGGGTGATCTCGATGTGACTCATGGTGTCTTCCGACATGCGATATAACCAGGGTTCGTCCGGATCACGGTCGCTGGACGCAGTCAGACGGACCACCAAAAAGGTGCCCCCAAAGAGTAGCAACACGGATACAAGCAGTATCGACAGTCGTATATTCATATCTCGTTCCCGTTAGCTGGCCGCCCTATCTGGCTGGTGGAGGCCTATCGGGTGATTTCCTTTGCTTATCTCCGGACCCACCACACGAACGCGGCCATCAAGGCCAGCAGCCCGGGCAGAAAGAGCCAGGAAGACCAGCGGACAAAGCGTTCTTCGTTGCGATTGAGGTTGAACTCGCGGAAGGTGAAAGCCTTGTCGCGAATCGAAACCAGGGAGAAGTCGCCCAGCAGATAATTGGTGGAATTAAGGAAAAGGTCTGCGCCGCTGCCTCGCCCGTAAAAGCTGTTGGCAAGGAAGTCCGAGTCGCCGAAGACCACCAGCCAGGAAAACTCCGAATCCGCCGGTTGAGTCGCGGGAGCCGGGCTACCCACGGGCCCCAGTCCCCTGACCAGCACTACAGGAGAAAAGGGTCCTTTGCGGTCGGCGTCTTCGCCCTCGGTCACGGGTTCCGTACGTTCCGGGTCGTCGATAAGATAGCTTTCGCCTGAGGTCGCCGCCAGGGGCAAAGTCAGTCTCAGACCGTCGTTCAACAACCCCAAGGCGGTAGCCCCAGGCATGAAGCTGACCTGGAGGGGCTCTCCCCTTGGGAGAATAATCTCGGCGGGCGCTTGGGGATTGTAGGCCGCCAGCCGCAGGATGTTGGGGTTCCCCGGCACCGACCGGCTGAGGTCCAGAATGTACCCTTCATCGACAATGACTCCCCATCGGATCAGGAAGTTTCGGAAGGTCTGGTCGGTCTCGCTCTCCGCCAAGAAAATCATCCGCCCGCCCTCGCGGCGAGGTGTGCCGTCCCTGTTTTGGCCTTGGAGAAACAGGTCCAGGACTTCAGCGTGAGCCTCGGGCAATTCTGCGGTGGGTCTGGCTATTACCATCAGCGCGGCGTCTACGGGGACATCCACCTCGGCTTCGACGGGGTCCCAGCGAAGAACCTCCACGCGGTAGTTGTCCTGCTCCAGGCCGGTGCGTAGCTGGCTATAGCCATCGGCAGAAGTGCTCTCGATGCTGCGCTGCCCGTGGCCGCTGAGGAAGTAAATTACCTTGCGTTCCTTACCAGTGGCCACCAACATGCTGGTGACCAGGTCTTGCTCCAACTGGCTGTAGGCCTGGTCTCTGGGTGAGACCACGTCGAACTTTTCGGTATCGGTGCCTTCCACCACCACCGATTCGGAAACGAAGTCGATGGGCCTGGCGCCAAAGTACTTGGCGGCAACGTCGGGTTTCAGGTCCGGGTCGACAATCCGGTAGCTGAATTTACCCGTCCGGGCGGAGAACTCTTTGAGGGTGTCCTCCACCTTGAGGCGCCGCATGATTTGCCCAGGGTCGTTCCCCAATTTGCTTTTATAAAAGGCGGTGGCCCGTATCGGCTGGTCCAGCTCCTTCAACAACTCCTTGGTGCGGTTGGCCAGGCTGAATTGATTGGTGGCGGTAACGTCCATGCGGCGGTTGTTTTCGAAGCCGATGATGCTGATTACGATAATTATGCCGGTAAAGGCCGCCAGCATTATCAGCGAGTTGACCCCGTAGCGGCCGGTCCTGCTGATGAAGGCGGCGACTACCGAACTAAGGAATATCAGGGCCACCGTTCCAATCAGGACGGCGCCAACGATAATGTCGATGATGCCGTACAGCCGCATTGAGGACACAAAGGCCACCACAATTGCCCCGGAAACCAAGGCAATCACGCCGGCAATGACCATGGGTGTGCTAAAGGAGCCTATTGCGTCTAGGGCGGGCTCCAAGAAGCTGAACAGGGTTGGGGAGAGGACTTCCTCTTCAACCGGCTGGCGCGAGGTTGCTTGGGGTCCACCGCCGGGGGACCCGGCGCCCTCGGTTTCTGAGCTTGGGGAAGAGTTGGTCCGGTCCTGTTCTTCGTTCCCTCCCCCGGAAGGACCGCTGGTTTGCTGGCTCATGCTACCTCCACCTGCGAGACTCCAATGCCCGGATGGAGAGGAACAGGAAGAAGGCGGTGAAAGTAAGGTAGTAAACGATGTGTTTGGTGTCGATCACGCCGCGTTGGAAGTCGTCGAAGTGGCTTCTGATACCAATCTCGTTGACCACGGTGGCCGGGAAACCGGACAGGGCGCCGCCGGCGAGATCTGCGAAGAAAAGCACCAATAGGATGAACATGCCGACCACCGCGGCGACTATTTGGTTGTTGGTCAGCGTTGATGTCAACAGTCCGATGGACAGGGTAGCTGCGCCGTAGAGAGCCAACCCCAAATATCCCGACCAAATTGGACCTGGATCAGGATCGGCGAAGATCACCAGCAGGACCACGTAGTACGTGGTCAAGGCAATTGTCGCCATCAAGAAGGTGAAGCTGGCCAGGTATTTGCCAATGATTACCTCCCAGTCCCGAACCGGAGATGTGAGGAGCAATTCTATGGTGCCGAGTTTCTGCTCCTCGGCCATTAGACGCATAGTCAGGGCTGGAGCCAGCAGTATCAAGATGATGGTTGCGCCCTGAAAGAAACTACTTAGGGAAGCTTCCGGGAAGGGGCTGCTCAAGTCTCGCACGAAGAAGAACCCGGTCAAAGCCAGGAACATCATCCCGACTATGTAAGCCACGGGGCTACTAAAGTAGATCTGGATCTCCTTCCAGGCTATTGCTTGGGCTGTGCGCATGGCTACAGCTCCTCGTGGGTGGTGAGCCGGAGGAAAATGTCTTCCAGGCTCATTCCGACCGACTGCATGCTCAGCAGGCTCCAGCCGCTGCTGATCACTGCCCGGGAGATTTCATCCCTCAGGTCCAGGCCTCTACGTATCTGGATAGTGTAGATCTCCCGATCTTCAGAGCGTCGATGAGACACGTCGGTGATTCCCTCTACGCTACGGAGCACCGGCAGCACTTCGGCCACGGTGCCGCCGATTTCAATTTCCATGCGCTCCATCCCCTGCAAGCGGTCCGCCAGGTTGCTGGGAGTGTCTTCAGCCACGATTCTCCCTTCGTTTATAATCAGCACCCGTTCGCAAATGGCGCTTACTTCGGGGAGAATATGGCTGCTCAGGACCACGGTCTGCTCTTTGCCCAGGTCCTGAATCAACTTGCGGGTTTCCACCACCTGAATGGGATCTATGCCGATGGTGGGCTCGTCAAGGACCAGCACCTCGGGCTCGTGGATGATGGCCTGGGCTATGCCGACACGCTGGCGGAAACCTTTGGAGAGTTTACCGATAAAGGTTTTGCGGTACTGCTCCAATCGGCAGACATCGATGACGTCGTTGATCCTTCGTTTGATGGCCCGGGGCGCCATTCCTCTCAAGGTGCCCATGTACCTGAGATAATTGGTAACGGTCATGTCCGTGTACAGCGGGACCGTCTCCGGCAAGTAGCCTATCTTGCGCCGAACTTCCAGAGATTTCTCAACGATGTCGTAGCCGTCCACCGTTACCTTTCCTCTGGTGGGAGGCATATAGCCGGTGAGAATCCTCATGGTGGTGGTTTTGCCGGCCCCGTTGGGACCGAGAAACCCCAGGATTTCCCCGCGTCTCACTCCGAAGTTAACGTCCTGGATGGCGGGGTGAGGTCCGTAGTAATGGGTCAACCCCGTGACTTGAATCATATCCGGAGCTTGGTCCGTAGTTTGGGTCGTCATCGGTTCACAATCCTTGGCAGCGAGAGGGTTGCAAGCGCAACGCCATTGAGTGACAATGATGCTGAGTCATCAAGATGATATTCCAACGGATTCCATTTGCCAAGGCGTAGGGTATCCCTTTAATTTGTTTTATTCGGTATCTCGACCTGGGCATTTGAAACATGGGAGGTAGGATGCACCTGGTGATCGACGGCTTCCGCGGAGATCCCGCCAAAATGTGGGACGTTGAACTGGTCCGCGGCTTTTTGACCGACTGCCCCGATACTTTGGGAATGACCCGAATCACCGAGCCCCGGGTGATTAGCTACGATGCCCCCAAGCTCGACGATTCTGGGGTTTCCGGATTTGTAATAATTGCGGAAAGCCACATCTCGGTGCATACCTTTCCCAACCGGAGCTACGTCAATATCGATATTTTCTCCTGCCAGAAATTTGACCATGTCCGAGCTCTGGAGGAGGCAAAGGGCCTCTTCGGCTTGCAAGAGGTTAAAACCTGGTTGCTGGACCGGGGACTGGAGTGGCTGGACGACCCCCAGGGATTGGCCGAGGTGCAAGCGCAACGGTCCGCCCTGGAAACCGGAGCGCCGAGTAGCCCCCGTGTCTGAAACAGGTAGCTTTCCCTGGATTCCAGGCAACTTCCTGGCTCTTCCCCCAGACCAGTCCGACCTTGATGGCGCCGGGGTGGTGCTCATTCCAGTACCGTACGACAGTACGACATCATTCCGTTCCGGCGCCCGCGAGGGACCGGGCGCAATTATAGAAGCTTCTTATGGCCTTGAAGATTACGATTGCGAGTTGGATTCGGATGTTTCCCTGGTAGGGATCCACACCACGCCGGCCCTGGAACCCCACATGGGGGGGCCCGCCGCCATGGTGCAACGGGTGCGCCAGGCCGTTGGCGCTTATACCGGCAAAGGGAAGCTGGTGGGCGTCTTGGGCGGGGAGCATTCCATCGCCACCGGTTCGGTGCAGGCCCACCTGGAGTCCCACCCAGACCTGTCGGTGCTTTACCTTGACGCCCACGCTGACCTGCGGGACAGCTATATGGGAACGCCCTGGGGACATGCGTCGGGCGCCCGGCGCATCCATGAGATGTGCCCACTCGTATTGGTAGGGGTACGCAGCTTGGCCCTGGAGGAACGAGACTACATCCGGTCTGCATCCCTTCCTACCTTCTTCTGGCCTCCGCCCGGTGGCGACGGCCCCTCCATGATCGGCGAGATTTTGGACCGGCTGGGTTCGACGGTTTACATCAGCGTGGACCTGGATGTTTTGGACCCTTCCATGATGTCGGCGGTGGGGACCCCCGAACCCGGGGGGATGGACTGGTATCAATTAACAGCACTGTTGAAAGGTGTCGCGGAGTCGCGACGCATCGTGGGCTTCGACGTGTGCGAGCTCTCTCCTAGTCAAGGGGTGGCAGCATGCTCTTATATAGCGGCGAAGCTGGTCTACAAACTGTTGGCCTACGCTACCCTGTCTTACGATGGGGCATTGGCTGGCGACGGGGGATTGGCTGGGAAAGGGTGAGGCCCGGCTAAATCCGTCGGTTCCGGTCCGTGGTCAAATCCATCACTAGAACCAATTCAACTTGAAAACGAACAATGTCATTCCGACCGCAGGGAGGAATCTGGGGACGGGTGGAACTGCCCCACCCCAGATTCCTCGTCGCTTCGCTTCTCGGAATGACAGGCAGTCAACACCGGAAAATGCATCACTAGGCAAGCTCTGAAGGCAAAGAGAAGACGTTAGATGGGACCTTCCCTCCGGCTAATAAAGATATTTGGCATCCCCGTAGAAATCAACTTCAGCTGGATATTTATATTCCTGCTCGTCACCTACCTGCTGGGTAGCCAGTTCGGCCATACCCATCCCGGCTGGCCGGTGGCTCAGCAGTGGGGGTTGGCGGTCACCACATCCGCACTGTTCTTCCTTTCGGTGCTGGCCCATGAGCTATCCCATAGCTTGGTGGCCGTGCGGCGAGGGATTCCGGTGTTGAGCATCACCCTGTTTTTCTTCGGTGGAGTATCCCAACTGAGCCACGAAGCCCGCCGGCCCTACACGGAGTTCGTGGTCACCGTGGTCGGTCCGTTGAGCAGCATCCTGCTGGCGTTGGTATTCGGCGGCCTGTGGTATCTACTCCGTCCCTACAGCGAGTCCCTGGAGGTGGTGTTCCGGCTGTTGATGAGTATCAATCTGATGCTGGGAGTCTTCAATATGCTGCCGGGATTCCCTCTAGACGGCGGGCGGATGCTGCGGGCGGCGATCTGGGGTATTACCGGGAATTTCTGGCGGGCTACACAGGTGGCGGCCCGGATCGGCCAAGCCTTCGGGGTGTTGATGGTTTTGGGGGGAGTCTCGCTGGCGGTATTAGATTTTGCTTTGTTCGGCGTCTCCGGGATTTGGATGGCTTTGATTGGGGGTTTCCTGTTCTCCGCAGCCACCGCCAGCTACCGGCAGGGGCGGGTGAGAGAAGGGCTGAAGTCGTTTCGCGTGTCGGACGTGTTGACCGATGACTGGTGGACGCTGCCCGGAGACATGCCGCTGGGCTCTCCGCTGGTGGGCCAGCGTCTGGCCCGGCAAAACGACGTGGTGATGGTCTCTCTCAACGGGCGGGTTGAAGGGTTACTGACCCGGCGGCTATTCGATTCGGTCCCCCGCAGCCAATGGCCCTTCACTCCCTTGTCCAGGGTCATGATGCCTTTGGGTTCGATGCCCTGGTTGGCTCCCGAGGATACCATGTCCGACGCTTTGGAGCGGGTGGAGAGTAGCAGAATAGACCGGCTGGCTGTCCGGAACGCTGCGGGGGGTGAGCTATTGGGAGTCGTCAGCCGGGAAGACATCCTCCGTTTCGCTCGCCGGGTATTGCATATCAAGTTGTAGCCTGCCTGACCCGTAGCTGCTGTGCTACAATATCAACCAGCCCAAATATGGCCTGCCCCACTTGGTGTCAAAGGATGCTGGTTGACAGCTAAAACATAGAGGTCGTGAATGTCGCCGCAAGGCTTCGTATATATGGATCACGCCGGTACCACGCCCATGGACCCCAAGGTTCTGGACGCGATGGCGCCGTATTTCAGCGAGTTGTACGGAAACCCCTCCAGCTTGCATACGGTGGGACAGGAAGCCCGCTACGCGCTGGACGAGGCCCGGGAACGGGTAGCCGCGGTGTTGCATTGCCGCCCTGGCGAAGTGGTATTCACCGCCGGGGGCACCGAGTCGGACAATGCCGCGGTAGTCGGCGTGGCGACTGCGTTGCAGGAGACAGGCAACCACATTATCACCTCCAGTGTGGAGCACCACGCCGTGTTGCACACATGCCAGTACTTGGAAAATCTGGGATTTGATGTGACCTACCTGCGGGTGGACGCCTACGGGATGGTTCACCCGGATCAAGTCTACGACGCCATCACCGACCGTACCACGTTGGTAAGCCTGATTTACGCCAACAACGAGATTGGCACCATTAATCCCATCGCCGAGATATCTCGATCCGTCCGGAAGCGGGCTGAAGAGTTGGAACGCACCGTTGTGATGCATACCGACGCGGTCCAAGCCGCCGGGTTCCTGGACCTCAGCGTTAGGCAGCTGGGCGTGGATATGCTGAGCCTGTCCGGGCATAAGTTCTACGGGCCCAAGGGAACGGGGGTGATGTTTATCCGGCGAGGGACTCCCTACCTGCCGCTGATTCTCGGTGGCGGCCAGGAAAGGGAAAGGCGCTCGGGCACAGAGAACATTCCGGGTATCGTAGGACTGTCGGTAGCGCTGGAAGCGGCTGACGCCATACGTGAGGAATCCAGCGCTCAATGCGCCGCCCTGAGGGACCGGATTGTACAGCACATATCCGACGGGATTCCGGGCAGCCACCTTAACGGCCATCCCAGCCAGCGGTTGCCCAACAACGTCAACTTCTCTTTCGAAGGGATAGAGGGGGAGGCGATCCTCTTGGGCCTGGACACGGCTGGGATCGCGGCGTCCAGCGGGAGCGCTTGTAGCTCCGGGTCTTTGGAGCCTTCCCACGTTTTATTGGCCTTGGCCCAGTCGGCGGAGTTGGCGCGAGGGAGCTTGCGTCTCACCCTGGGTAAAGAAAACACCAATGAAGAGGTGGACTACCTTCTCAAGGTGATTGACGACTTGGTTCCCAAGCTCCGGCAGTTGCCGACTCTGACCACGATGGGCTCTTGAAATCGTCCAGGTGAGGCGTCCTGTGTCTGCATTGATGGGAAAGCTGAAGATGTTCGCTTGGGGAGCGGTGCTATTGATGGCGTTGGCTACCACCGCCTGCACCGAAGTGTCCCCTGCTTTTGGCCAATACTACCAGGGAAGGACTTTGACCGTTAGCGTGGTCAGCATCGATCGGATGTCGGAGTTACGCTACTCCAGCGGTTTGCCTGGGCAACAAACGCGCCACCTGCGGCTGACTGCCTCCGAGGACGGCTTGGACCTTGTGGTGGTCCACTTGAAGGTGGAAAACCATACCGCCACCAGCGCGCTCCTCAACGTTGACCGGACGGGCGCTGAGTTGCGGGACTTCTTTTCCAACAAGTACTTCCCGATAGACGTGGCCGAGCGAGTGCAGGACACGGATGGCCCCCCGAGTCCCAGAAGCCAATCAGCCAGGGTCCTTAACCTGCAACCAGACGGCACATTCACCTCGGGTCAGGGATTCATCAGCGGTCCCTTTGAGTTGGCCAGGGACATGGGAATCGAGGGGTGGATAATATTCGAGGCCCCCAAGGATGCCAAATTCCGCGAATTCAAGTGGCGGGCGGGGGACTCGCTCACCATCACCTTCTAGCGCATGGGCTAGCACGCCGCCTTTGCCGCGCACATTGACGGCTGCGATTACACCCCCACTCTAGCCCTCTTCCTTTTTAAGGAGGAGAGGACAGATTCCTTCCTCCAATGCCTTCTAATCAATTGGGCCATCAGCCTCGTGAACTTGCGCCACCGCCGGTTTGGCGGCGCCTTTTCCACTTGACCGCCGGCTCTTCTGTGCCGTTGGCGGGGATCTTCGGGCCGGAGGGGCCGCTTGTGGTGGCACTGGCGGTTTTGGCTGCCGGGGGGCTGACCTTGGAGCTGGCCCGGTTTCGTGTGGCATGGCTCAACCAGAGGTTGCTCCGCTGGTTGTGGCTGGTCCTCAAGGAGCAGGAAGAAAGGCGGATTACCGGCGCCACCTACATGCTGATTGGCGCGTTTCTAGCGTTTTTGTTCTTTGACGCGGGGGTGGCGGTGGCGGCGTTGTTGTTTCTCTCGCTGGGAGACCCGGCGGCTGCCCTGGTGGGACGCCGCATGCCGGGGCTCAGGCTCTCCGGCAAATCCCCTGGGGGAACGGTTGCCTTTGTGGCAGTCGCCCTATTGGTGGTGGCGGTGTTGACGGCCTCGGGCGTGGTCGAGTATCACTGGGCCTTGCTGGCGGGTGCCGCCGTCGCCGGACTGGTCGAGCTTCTCCCGCTGCCCCCGGACGATAACTTGACCATTCCTTTGGCCTCGGGGGCGGCGATGCACTTCATCCCTTTGGCCTCGGGGGCTTAAGCTCCACCGTCGAAGTCTGTGATTTTCGCCCGGTCTCGCTGGAAGTTGAGATAAGCCTGTTTGCTCATGGCGGGACGGTGGTTCTGCATCACCTCTTTGCCTTTGGCGCCTCCATCGGCCAGCAGGTCGATCACCAGCATGGCCATGATTTTAGCCGGATTGATCACGGCCTGCTGGTAGTCGGTGATGAGATACTCTTTGCTATGGCCCGCGCCGACGGCTCCTCCGGTGTAGGGATGGCAGGCCGGGATCAGGTGGCTCAAGTCACCCATGTCGGTGGAGCCTCCCCGGTTCCGTCTGGCCGGCATCACCAAGACGTCTGACTCGCCCAGCAGGTCTTGCGCGTTGCGCCTAAACAGGTCTTGAAGCCCGCTGTCGTGGCGCATGGGAAGGTAACCGGGGATGGTGGTGATTTTTACCGATGCCCCCACCGCCAGCGCTCCAGCCCGGAAACACCGGTCCACCACTGCAGAGTTTTTGACCACCGCCTCTGGCGTCGCCGAACGGACTCTCCACTCGAGTTTAACGTCGGCTGGGACGGCGCTCACGGCCTCGCCGCCCTTGGTCATGATTCCGTGGATCCGCACCGTGTCATCCTCTTGGTGGGTTTCCCGGTTGGCGTTGATAGCTTGCAAGGCGAAGACCGCTGCGTTCAAAGCGTTGATACCCAAATGGGGAGCGCCGCCAGCATGGGCGCCCCGGCCCTTGAACTGGACGTATTTCACAACGTGGCCGTTACTGGTCCCCCCTACCACGAACTTGCGGTCGCCCATGTCGCTGGCGGTGTGGCACATGACGGCCACATCCACGTCGTCGAACTCCCCCAAACGAATCAGCTCTTGTTTGCCGCCCAAGAACTCCACACGGCCTGACGCTCTTAGCTCAAGGCGTTCTTCCACTTGGATGAACTCCTCTGCTGGGACAGCGAAGGGGATGATCTCGCCGGACAACTGCTCCAGTACCTCAGGAGTCATCAGTCCGGTGGTTGCGCCCAGCATCATGCCGATCTGGCAATGGTGGCCGCACGCGTGAGCGGCACTGGTGGTGGTGTCGGCGTGGGGATGTTCATCGACGATTAAGGAGTCCAGCTCTCCCAACAAAGCGACCCGGGGGCCGGGACCGGCTCCTCCGGGTAGGCGGCCCTTGACTCCGGTCAGGGCCAGCCCTGTTTGATGCTGAATTTTCATCTCCGAGAATTTTTCGGCCACCAACCGTCCGGTCCTGACTTCGGAGAAACCAGGTTCCGGGTGGGCCAAGATGTCTTTAGCAACGGCGATGAGTTCTTCGCTGTGCTGGTCAATGGTGGCGCAGGCTCGTTGCTTGAGTTCTTGCAAACTTAACATAATCTGTTATTCGCTCTCGAAAGTCTCTTCGGTGGCCAGGTTACGCATGAACTTGAGGTACTCGTCACGGGTCATTTCCGGCCTGTGCCCAGCGATAATATTCCCGGCTACTGTAGCCCCGTCGGCCAACAGGTCCACCGCGGTGGCGGTCAGTGCCTTGGCGGCGGTGATCACCGCCAGTTGGTAGTCTTCGACAACGTAATCGGCGCCGTGGCCCAACCCGCTGGCTCCGCCCACGTAGGGGTGGATCACGGGCATCAACTGGCTTACGTCTCCCATATCGGTGGAGCCTGTGCGGTGGGCAACGTGACCCACGTTTTCCTTACCGACCAGAGACACAGAGTTGGCCTCAAAGATTTCCGCCATGCTGCTGTTCTGCATCAAGGGCATATATCCGGGGATGGTCTGAATCGTGACCTTGGCCCCCACGGCCAGTGCTCCGGCCTTGAGGGCCCGGTCCACCTTGCGGTTGGCATCCATGATGGCCTCGATGGTGCGGCCCCGAACGAAGGTTTCCATCCGCACGTCGGCCGGCACGGCGCTAACGGCTTCGCCGCCCTTGGTGATGATGGGGTGGACCCGCACCGTGTCCGCGTCGCGGAAGGTCTCCCGATTGAAGTGGATGGCGGTCAAGGCCAGCGTTGCGGCGTTAAGGGCGTTGATTCCCAGATGGGGCGCTCCCCCGGCATGGGCGCCCCGGCCGATGAACTGAATCTTCTTGGCGATGGTCCCGTTATTTGTGCCGCTGATACATAGCTGCTTCTCTTCAGGGGCGCTGGTGGTGTGGAGCATCATCGCCAGGTCGACATCGTCGAACTCTCCCAATCTGATGAGCTCGGGTTTGCCGCCCAGAAACTCGATCTTGCCCTCGCGGCGCAGAGAGTCCCGGTATTCGATTTCGATGTACTCCTCGGCGGGGACGGCCATAAACACCAGCCGTCCGCTCAGTTCCGACAGGACGTCGCTTTGCATTAATGCCAGGGCCGCCCCGAAGAGCATGCCAATCTGGCAGTGGTGGCCGCAGGCGTGGGCCGCCCCGGTGGTAGGGTCCGCGTGGGGGTGTTCGCTGACGATTAACGAGTCCAGCTCACCGAGGATGGCCAGGGTAGGCCCGGCGGTGCCGCCCACCAGCTCGGCCCGTACACCGGTCAAGGCCAAGCCCGCTTTGAAAGGAATGCTCATCTCGGCGAACTTGCTGGCCACCAAGTGGGACGTCTTGGTTTCCCGAAACCCCGGTTCGGGGTTCTTCAGGATGGTCTGGGTGAGGTTAATAATCTCATCGGCCCGGGCGTCGATCTCCTCGAATGCCCGCCGCTTCAACTCGTCCTTGGACGGCATAGAGAGCCTCCTGGGCTAGCTTCTCCAGATTTTATCAGAGCACGGTCCGGATAGCCATTAGCCGTCAGCTATCAGCCGTCAGTCATCAGCCGTGGGGAATCCTCCTTCTCAGAGTCTCGTTTTAAGCAATGTCCCCGCAAGCATTAGCAACCCGTCCGAAGAATGAGCTGACCGCTGACCGCTGATCACTGATGGCTCATAGCTGACGGCTGTATAATGGCCTGGCTATGCCTCTTAAAGTAGTTATCGCTCCCCAGGGATTTAAGGGCGGCGTGTCCGCCCTGGAAGCGTCAAGAGCCATCGAGCGCGGAGTGCTGGCTGCGGACCCCGGCGCTCAAACCGTGCTGGTGCCCGTGGCAGACGGCGGCGATGGGACGTTGAACGCCCTGGTGGACGGCACGGGCGGCCAAATCTTTCGGAGCATTGTCACCGGGCCCCTGGGGGAGCGCATCGAGGCTGCCTGGGGCGTGATGGGCGACGGCCGGACGGCGGTGGTCGAGATGGCTCAGGCCTCGGGCTTGGCGCTGGTCCCGCCCCGGAGGCGCAATCCTCGGGTAACCACCACCCGTGGCACTGGGGAAATAATAAAAGAGGCGTTGGACAAAGGGTTTAGCCGCATCATCGTCGGCTTGGGTGGTAGCGCCACCAACGACGGCGGTATGGGAATGGCCGGCGCTCTGGGTGCCAAGTTTTTGGATTCCGATGGCAAGCCATTGCCCAACGGTGGCGCCGCCTTGGCCCGCCTGGCCAGCATCGACGTTTCCGGCCTGGATCCCAGGCTGTCCGGCGTAACCGTGGTCGGCGCCACCGACGTCACCAACCCGCTGTGCGGACCCACAGGAGCGTCTGCAGTCTACGGTCCCCAGAAGGGCGCTTCCGGCGAGGTCGTCGAGGAATTGGATGCTGCGCTGAGAAATTTCGCTCTGGTGATCCAACGTGACCTGGCACAGGATGTGGTTGACCGGCCCAGGGCAGGCGCCGCCGGGGGGTTGGGGGCCGGGCTGATCGTGTTTGCCGGGGCCGAGCTAAAGTCGGGAGTCGACATGGTCTGCGAGGTGCTGGACTTCGATGCCAAGGTGCAGGGAGCCGACCTGGTGATTACCGGCGAGGGCAGGGCAGACCGATCGACCATCTACGATAAAGCGCCGGTGGGTGTGGCCAGGCATGCCCTGGCCCATCGGGTACCCACCATCCTCCTGGCTGGGAGCCTGGGACCGGGTTACGAGGAACTGCACGACCATGGAATCGCCGGGATTGTGTGCATCGCGGACCGGCCCATGACCTTTGAGCAGAGCCTGCGCCGCACCGAGGAGCTTCTAGAGGGCGCGGCCCAACGGGCGCTGCGGCTGATGTGGATCGGGCTGGGGCGTGAATGAACAGTCACCAGTGATGACCAGAATCAGTTACTATATCCGCTCCCGGACGAACTCCACGACTCCCTGAGCCAGCTCGATGGAACGGTCGGCGTCGATGCGGTCGAAGGCTTCGGAGGGTATGCCGCTGGGTAGGTAGGTTGGATAGCGGGTGATCTCGTAATACTTGTCCAGTTGGCGCGCTTCGTCTTTCACCGTGTCAAAAAACATGTCGAAAATCTTGGCGTCCTCGCACAGGTCGATCAGCGAGTGGCTCCACACGTCCTCGGCGCCCCGGTGGTAGAGGTAGGCTTTCAGGGCTTTTTCCGCGGCCTGCTGGCCCAGAAAGCAAGCCAGGTTGAAACGGCTTCCCTCGCGAACAAAATTGGCGTCGTCCAGGTCCTGCTGCGCCTGGCGGAACCAGCGCGCACCCTCGGCTAAATTGTCAGGCATCGAATAGTACCCGTCCTCTTTCAATAGCTACTTTCAGGCCAGGGATGGACTCTTGGCAAGTCTCGAACTCCTCGGGCGTGTAAACCTGGGTGTCCACCGCCACGCCGCTGTTGAGGTGCCAAGAGAAAAAATCGGCCCGGCGGCCGAATCGCAGCTCGGTTTTCTGCACCACGATGAGGTCGATCCGGCTTTCCGGCGTGTAGACGCCAGAGACCATGTCGCCGGTCAAAATTACCTTCTCCACACCCAGAGTAGGCAGCATGGCCTCGATGGCTTCCAGTTCCCGTTCCAGCATCTCCTGGCGGAACTTGGTGAATCCGACGCGCATCGGCATACCCGATAACCTCCAAATGAGATGAGTTCCCGCTGGTCAGGCCGGCCGGTTTATCCTAGAAGCAGCAGGTGGACCTCTTTGGGACCGTGAACTCCCACCACCAGCGTCTGCTCGATGTCGGCCGTTCGGCTGGGCCCGGTGATAAAGTTCAGGTAGCTGCCCATCTCTCCGCCCTGCCGGTGGTACTCCAGGCGGCGCAGCAGGAACAGATCGTCCAAAGACTCGATAACGTCATCGGGCTGGACCAGGGCAATGTGAATAGGCGGAACCAGTGACACCAAGCGGCTCAGGCCCCGGCGTGGCAGCACCACCACGGACCCGGTTTCAGCCACGGCATAGTCGGCCCCGGTTATCCCGATCCCCGCGGCAATGATCTTCTCCCGGAGCGCTTCACGCGACTGGTCTTCGTTTCGGGCAACCGTGGTGATGGACACCCCCAGGTCGCGCATGGAGGCATCCAGAGGAAGCTGGTGGAACACCTCCTCGTCCGAGCGCACTATACTGCCGACTTCCTGGGCCGCCGCCAAGGACTCTACATAAGCGATGGCATCTTCGGGGTCGGGAACACGGCTTACGTTCCATCCCCCGGCCTGGGCAACCCGAGCCAACTGGTCTAGCAACCGGTCGCGGGATTCGGACAGCCTAGCCCTGATCTGCTCCACCTGAGCCTCCAGGTCCGCCACATCCTCCATCAGATGGTGATAGGGCTGCTCCGGCGGCGCCGCCCCGCGGTCCAAACTGCGGCGCACCGACTCCAGAAAAACGGACTTGGGCGTACCCAACGGCTCAAGCATCCTGGTCTCTGCCATCCTGGCCCGTTAATTCCCGCTTCCAGATCTCCCGAAAGGTGCGGGGAGGGAGCGCCGGCAGGTCCCTGGAACGGGTCCACCTGGCCAGCAGGGGAAGGCGGGCCCTTCGAAGTCCCCTGCCGCCTTTCTTGATAGGAGATAGGGGTATTCTCATCAATGGCGCCTGCAGATTGCGGGCTAATTTATGGGTTAGCGCCAGGATCCTCGGCCTTGCCATCAACCAGGTGTAGCCCCACGCCAATGCGCTGCCGGTAAATCCGCCGGCGTTTTCCTCACGCTTTGGACTCTCCTGAAGTTTGTGGCGCAGGTGCAGCAGCATGCGAGGGATGTTTATTTTGACCGGACAAACCTCTCTACAGGCGCCGCACAGGCTGGACGCTTGAGGCAGGTCCTGGGCTTCCTTCAGGCCGACCATCATTGGCGTGACAATGGCGCCTATAGGGCCGGGGTAAACCCAACCGTAGGCATGTCCGCCCACCTTCTGGTATACCGGGCAGATGTTCAGGCAGGCGCCGCAGCGTATGCAGTACAGGGCCTCTCTTAGCTCGGGATCGGCCAGCATGCGGGACCGGCCGTTGTCCACGATGATTAGATGAAATTCCTCGGGGCCGTCCTCGTCCTCTTGGCGGCGGGGTCCGCTGACCATGCTGACATAGCTGGTCATCGCCTGGCCGGTGGCCGAACGTGGCAGCAGCCGCAGAAAGACCGCCAGGTCCTGCAGGG
>JADFFS010000010.1 GCA_022568195.1 Chloroflexota bacterium
GCACATGGGGATGAACCCGAAAATGATGGCTTTGCCGAGCGATCTTAGAGGGAAAGGGCCCTGCAGAGGATTATCGCCTCTCTTACAACACCGGGAAGACGATGCGGTGGCAAAGAGGGTCGCTGAGAAGCGGGCGGGTAGGATTTAAATGGAATTTACCTGGTCGGCCCCCGGATGGCTCTGCTAGCCGCGGCTTAGGGCAGGGAGTCCCGCAGGACCTCCACCAGGTGACGGGCCCGGCGGCCGGTCCCGTCCTCTATCTGCTGGCGGCAGGACACGCCCATGACCGCTATTTCCCAGTCCGGATCCTTGGCGTTGACCGCGGGGAACAGCGCATGCTCTCCGATGGTCATGGAAACCTGGTAGTGTTCCCGCTCGAACCCGAAGGAACCCGCCATACCGCAACACCCGGCATTGACCAGCTCCACCTGGTTGCCGGGAGGCAAACGCAGCGCGCCCAGGGAGCTGGCCGTGCCCACCAGGGCTTTCTGGTGGCAATGGCCGTGGAACAATATCTTCTTGGGGACGTTCCGGAACTCCAGATTCAGCTCACCCTTGTCCTGGAGCATCATCAAGAACTCGTCTATTAAATAGCTGTGCTGGGCAACCTTCCGAGCCCGTTCATTATTGACTAGCTCTAGATATTCGTCGCGGAATGTAAGCAGACAACTGGGTTCGCAACCGATGATGGGAATGCCCTGGTCGGCGTAAGCGTGCAGCAAGTCCACGTTGTACCTGGCATGGGCCGTGGCCTCGTCCAACATGCCCTTGGAAATCATGGGACGGCCACAACATTTGGCATTGGCCAGGGTCACACTGAACCCGGCAGCTTCCAGCAATTCCACGGCAGCTCTTCCCACCTGCGGGTAGTTGTAATTCATGAAGGTGTCATTGAAAAGAACGACGGAGCCTTTCGTGGTAACCCCAGCCGTATCCCCGGTCGATGCAGGGGAAATCCCCCCAGATCCGCCCTTTTCAACGCGCGACGAACGGGGAATTTTGCGTCGCTGTTCAAACCACTTGGGGAGGGTCTCCCTGGCGAAGGGGGGCAGAGACCGTCGGGGATGGATTCCCAGAACGAGGGTGGACACCAGCTTGCCGATGGGACTTTGGGCCGCCCAGTTAGAGAAGGGGGCGAAGCGGCTTCCCATGCGGTTTATCTTATTGATGTGGCCGAACACTTTGTTTCTCAGGGGCATGCCGTTGGCTGCGAAGTAGTGGTCCAGGAACTCATACTTCAGCTTGGCCATGTCCACGCCGGAGTCGCACTCCGCTTTGCATGCCTTGCACTCCAGGCAAAGGTCCAGGGCCTCGTACAACCGCCGGCTGGTGATGGCGCCTTCGGGGAGCTGCCCGGACATAGCCGCCCGCAGCAGGTTGGCCCGGCCCCTGGTGGAGTGCTCTTCTTCACGGGTAGCAATGTAGGACGGGCACATGCCGCCGTCTAGCTTGCGGCAAGCGCCCATGCCGTTGCACATCTCAACCGCGCCAGCGTAATTTGTGTCCAGGGAGAAATCCAGCTTGGTGGGAAAAGAGCTGGCGTGGTATCCCGGGCCATAACGAAGGTTCTCGGTCATGGGCGGACAGTCGATGATCTTGCCCGGATTCATGATGCCCTGGGGATCGAAGGTGCTTTTAACTTCCCGGAAAAGCTGGTAAATCTCCGGGCCGAACATCTTCTCGGTCCAGACCCCGCGGACGATGCCGTCCCCGTGTTCGCCGCTCAAGGAGCCGCCGAACTCCCGCACCAGGTCGCTGATCTCTTCGGCGATGGACACCATGGTCTCAACTCCCTGGGCCTCCTTGAGGTTGACCAGGGGGCGGATGTGCAAGCAGCCGACGCTGGCGTGGCCGTAGTAAGCCGCTTCGGTGTTGTGGCTGCGCACGATTTCATCGAACCGGGCAACAAAGGGGCCCAGGTTTTCCGGGTCTACGGCGGTGTCTTCCACGAAAGGCAGGGGCTTGGAGTCGCCGTGGACGCTCATCAGCAACCCCAGACCCGATTTGCGCACGTTCCAGACCGAGCCCTGGGCGCCCTGGTCCAGCAGGTTGACGCAGGCGTAACCCAACCTTTTGTGTGCCATGTCATCTTTGAGCGCGTCCGTTTTGGACGTGAGCTCGGCCTCGGATTCGCCGTAGAACTCCACCGCCAGCAACGCGCCTGGGTCACCTTCGATGAAGGCCAAATCCCCGGCGTGGCCCAGGGACTCCCGGCAACGGTCCAGCAGTATCTTGTCCATTACCTCGATGGATGACGGCTGATGTTTGAGCACCTCCCGGGTCGCCTCGCTGGCCTGGACTATGTCGGCGAAATGGAGCACCGACAACGCCGTCATAGTGGGGCGGGGAACCAGGTTGAGCTTGGCCTCGGTCACCAGGCACAAAGTCCCTTCGGATCCAACCACCATGCGGGCCATGTTGAAAGGGTCGTCGCTGAGGAACTGGTCTAAGTTGTAACCACTGACCCGGCGCATGATCTGGGGATAGCGGGCGGTGATCTCCGGAAGGTTGTCTTGAGCGATGCGGCGAACTTCCCGGTAGATGTCGGACTCCAGGCCGGTTCCGCTAAGTTTGGCTTCCAGTTGGTGGGCTTCCAGCAGTCCGAAGTGGGCTTGAGTCCCGTCCGAGAGGATCACCTCCACCTCTTTTACATGGTCCAGGGTCTTGCCGTAGATCACCGAGTGGGCGCCGCAGGAGTTGTTGCCGATGCCTCCCCCGACGCAGGCACGGTTGGATGTGGTGGGATCGGGGGCGTACTGCAGACCGTGGACCGCCAACTCCCGGTTGAGTTGGTCCAAGACGATTCCCGGTTGGACCCTGACCCACATTTCCTCGGGGTTGACTTCGATAACCTGGTTCAAATACTTGCTGAAGTCGATGACGATGGCATGGTTCACGGTCTGCCCGGCCAAGCTGGTGCCTCCGGCGCGGGGCAGGACCGGAACGTTGCTCTTCTTGGCTACCTCCATCACTGCCAGCAGGTCGTCCACGGACCGGGGGATCACCACCCCCACCGGCTCCATCTGGTAGATGCTGGCGTCGGTGCTGTAGAGGACCCGGGAAAAGGGATCGAAGCGCACCTCTCCGGAAACGCGGGCTCGAAGGGCCTCAGCCAGGTCCTCGCGCTCTTTACCGCGAATCCGGGTTGCCACAGGGGATTGGATGGACATGGGCGTGTCTCCGTTGGCTATCAGCTATCAGCAGTCAGCTTATCCTAATCCATAGGTAGCTTCAACCGGCTGCCCTCACCCTCGTTGTGGCTATAAACACCTGGTGATACACTGGCTCAGTTGAGTACGGAACCACGGCTGCTCAAACTTAGGTCCGACCATCAAGGCCACTCCCATGAAGATCGGTTTCTCTCTGTCCAACAACCAGGGTTTCGAGGATGTGCAGTCCGTGGTCCAACTGGCCACCCGGGCCGAGGAGCTGGGCTTCGACTCGGTATGGGCCAGCGACCACGTCTTCAACACCGGACACGTTCTAGCACGGATAGGCAACCGGCCCTACTATGAGCCCTTAACAATTCTCAGCTACGTGGCCGCAACAACCAAGTCCATACTCTTGGGCACCAGTGTGCTCGTTCTCCCCTACCATAACCCCATCAACCTGGCCAAGACCGCGGCAACCCTGGACGTTTTGTCCGGTGGCAGATTGATCCTGGGCGTGGGAGTGGGCGCCATAGAGAATGAGATGGAGGCGATGGGCAGCCCCTTCGCCGAGCGAGGCGCGGTAACCGACGAGGCCATCGCGATCATGAAAGAGCTGTGGACCCAGGAAGACCCGGAATTTCAGGGCAGGTTCCACAGCTTCAGCGGCATGAAGTTCTCTCCCAAGCCGCTGCAAAAGCCCCACATTCCCTTTTTGATTGGTGGCGCCAGCCGGGCGGCCATACGCCGGGCGGCGCGTGTGGGCAACGGCTGGCATCCCACGGCGTTGCCGACCGAGGAACTCAGCCAGGGGATGCGTTACCTCAAGGAACAAGCGGAGGCTGCCGGGAGAGACCCTTCGGAGATCCGGGTCTCGGTCAGCGCACCCATGGGCAACGCTCGAGAAGGGCGGTTTTCCCTGGGAACCGAGCCCGGCGAGATATTGCAGAAAATCCGGGCCTACGAGGGTCTAGGAGTGGACCGCATGGTCATATCGTCCAACACCCGCGACGCCCGAGACTTATTGCCCACCATGGAGATGCTGGCTCGAGAGGTGCTGCCAGCGTTTCGATGAAGTTCGGAGCAAAAATGAAGGTCCTGTTCGTTTGTAATGCCAACGTGGGAAGAAGCCAAGCGGCTGAGGCGTTGTTCAAGCGGTTGTCCAGCCATGAAGCGGAGAGCGCCGGGACCCGGGCGGATGAGATTGTCGCGAGATCAAACCCGCCGACCAGAACACTGAAGGATACTCCCAGCCCAGCGGTGCCCTACTTGAAAGAATTGGGAGTGGACATCTCGCAGAATTTGAGGGCCCAGTTGACTGAGGACCTGGTCCGGCAAGCCGACAAGGTTATCGTGATGGCCGACAGGGACAACTGGCCGGACTACCTCCGAGACAGTGACAAAGTGACATTTTGGGACATAGAGGACACTCGAGGTCTGGGGTCCGATGAAGCCCAGCCACTGCTAGACGAGATCAAGCGGCGGGTAGAGGAGCTTGTTCGAGAAATCGGTTGAGATCAATCAGCTACAAAAAGTTGGTGCTAACCGCTCCAGGCTAACGGAGGAGAAAATCATGGCCACCCACACAGAATCCCAGGTGAAAGAGCTACAGGAGTCGGCGCTGGAGCACCTGTGGGTCTACCTAAGAGAGCCCAGCGACATGGCGGAGAAGGGTGAGCCCCAGATATTTGTCGAGGGCAAGGGCGTCCACGTAACCGACGCCCTGGGTAACACCTACATCGACGCCATGTCCGGATTGTGGCTGAAAAACGTGGGCTACGGCCGCACTGAGATCGCCGACGCCGCCTACGCGCAAATGCTCAAGCTTACATACATGCCCATGGGCACCACCACCGAGCCGACGATACAGCTTGCCGAGAAGATCGCAAGCATCACCCCGGGAGACCTATCCCGCTGCTTCTTCACCAGCGGTGGGTCCGAGGCGGTGGAAACGGCCATGAAGCTGGCCCGGGCCTACTTCAAGCGTGTGGGAGAGCCGACCCGGTTCAAATTCATCAGCCGAAAAGGCTCATACCACGGCGCCACCTTCGGAACGCTGGCCCTGGGCGGGACGGCCATCTTCCCCAAGACAGACTACGAGCCATTGCTGGCCGGAGTGTTCCACGGGCCCCAGCCCAACCCGTACCGCTGCGAATACGGCGGAGCCACTCCCGAGGAGTGCGCCGAGCGATGTGCCAACGCCATCGAGGAGATTATCAAATTTCAAGGTCCGGACTCGGTGGCGGCGGTGATTGCCGAGCCTGTTTCCAGTCCCATGGGCGCCGTGGTGCCCGGCCCCAACTACTGGCCCATGCTTCGAGAGATATGCGACCGATACGGTTGCTTGCTCATCGCCGACGAAGTCATCACCGGCTTTGGCCGCACGGGAAAAATGTTCGCTTGCGAGCACTGGGGGATCACTCCGGACATCATGACCGTGGCCAAGGGCATCACCAGCGGCTACATACCCATGGGCGGAGCGATTACCCGCAAACCCATCTCCGATGCCTTTATTGGGAGCGAGCGAGTAGCCTTCCGGCACGTCATCACCTTTGGCGGGCATCCTGTGGCGGCGGCGGCATCGCTCAAGAACATCGAGATCATGGAGACGGAAGGCATGGTGGACAACTCGGCCAAGATGGGACGCTATTTGCTGGACGGTCTGGAGGAGCTGAAGCAAAAACACACTATCATCGGCGACGTGCGGGGCCTGGGACTGTTCTGCGGGATGGAGATGGTCAAGGACCGCCAGACCAAGGAGTACTTCCCGGCCGAAGCAGAGCTGGGCCCTAAATTGACTCAAGGCTTCTCGTCCAACGGGCTAATCCTGCGAGGCGGGGACGTGATGAACATCGCGCCACCTCTGTGCGTGACTTCCGGGGAGATCGATGAGATTGTGTCGGTACTGGACCGGGTTATCGGCCAGACCGCCCGGGACCTTGGCGCGGAGTAGGTAGGTTGGCCACAGAGACACAAAGGCACGGAGATTTACCCGATTGTTCTCCGTGTCTCGGTGCCTCCGTGGCTAAACAGATAAAATCGGCCGTCAACTCAATTCATGGATGATCTCGGCTAGGCGCTTCACCCGATCCGGGTCGATGGGGTTGCCAACTATGCCATCGCGTTTCAAGCTGGTCCCCACGATGGCCCCGTCGGCCTGGGCTAACAACCGCCCGGCGTTGGACTCGTCGACGCCGCTACCCACCAGGATAAATCCCTCGGGTACCGCGTTACGCACCGTAGCTACGTCCTCTGCGTCGGCCGGTTGGCCGGTGACCGGGCCGCTGACGATCAGGCCGTCGGCCATGCCCCTGTAGACCGTTTCTTGGGCCATCAATGCCAGGTCTTGGGGGCCCACGGGCACAGCATGCTTTACAAGTACATCGGCCAGAATCTTGACGTCGGCCCCCAACGCGGCACGGTACCGCAGGGTGTCATAGGCCTCACCCTGTACCATACCCTCCTCGGCAGCCATCACGCCGTAGTGGACGTTGACCCGTATAAAAGCGGCGCCGGCGACCGAGGCCACCGCCAAGGCGGAGCGGGCGTCGTTGCGCAGCATGTTGACTCCCACCGGCAGGGTGGTGACCTGCTTAACCCGGTCCACCGCCAGGGACATGGCCGCAACGGTGTCGGGCTCCACCCGTCCGATGCGGAAGGGGGTGTCGCCGAAGTTCTCCACGATTATCCCGTTGGCTCCGCCTTGAGCCAGGGTCAGGGCCTCCTCCTGGGCGCGATTCAGCACCCAGTCCATGTCACCGCCCCACTGGGGAGACCCGGGCAGCGGCGGCAGGTGGACGACGCCGATAAAGACTTTTTTGGACCGGAATAGGTCGAGCGGCATATTCTTAGGCCCCCAATTCCAATGTGTTGGGCGTCTCTCGATCACCATGGCTTTCGTTGTCCGAATACTCGGGTAGGGTAGACATAGCCTGCTCCGTGACATCCGTCAGGGCACGTTAGCACGCTGTTGTAAGGGAATGCAATATGGGGTTGTCGATAAGCGCCATGCTAATCCCCCAGGACCCTGGCCGGAGTGCTAAAATGTATGGCGATTCAAGTGGTGAGGATGGGATTTAATGCCCCAAGAATTTATTCACGTTAAAGGTGCCCGCGAGCACAACCTAAAAAATATTGACATATCCATTCCGCGCGAGAAGCTGGTGGTGATCACCGGCGTCTCCGGTTCCGGAAAAAGCTCCTTGGCTTTCGACACTATATACGCCGAAGGCCAGCGGCGTTATGTCGAGTCCCTATCCGCCTACGCCCGCCAGTTCCTGGGCCGGATGGACAAGCCCGACGTTGACTACATCGAAGGTTTGTCACCTGCTATATCCATCGACCAGAAGGGCGTCTCCCACAACCCGCGTTCGACCGTGGGCACGGTTACCGAGATTTACGACTACCTGAGGCTGCTGTTTGCCCGGGTAGGACGTCCTCACTGTCCCAAGTGCAGCCAGCCGGTGCAACGGCAAACCGTGCAACAGATCGTGGACTCCATTATGTCATTGCCCGAGGAAAGCCGAATCCTGGTGCTGGCGCCCAAGATACGCCGCAAGAAGGGCGAGCACAAGGCGGTCTTCGAGGCAGCCCGCCAAGCTGGATTCGTTCGGGTGCGGGTTAACGGGACCGTCCACCTGCTGGACGAACTGGATGATCTGAACCTGGACAAGCAGAAATGGCACTACATCGAGATAGTGGTTGACCGGTTGATCATCCGCCAGGACACCGAGGTCAGCCGGGTAAGCGAGTCGGTGGAAACTGCCCTTAGAGAAGGCGACGGGGTTGTGCAAGCGGACGTGGAAGGCGGCGAGGAGTTGACCTTTTCCGAGCAGTTCGCTTGCGTCAAGTGCGGTACCAGCATAGCGGAAATCGAGCCCCGCACCTTCAGCTTCAACAGTCCCCACGGGGCCTGCACCGAATGCACCGGGTTGGGGTACAAGCTGGAAGTAGACCCGGACTTGGTGATTTCCAACAAGAACCTGGCTCTAACCGAGGGAGCCATATCCCCCTGGTCCCGGGGCGGCCCATCAAGTAGCTGGTACGTCAGCTTGCTGGAGTCGATCGCCGATGCCAACGGCTTTTCCGCCAAGGTCCCGGTCCGGGAGCTGACCAAAGAGCAGTTGGACCTGATCCTATATGGCAACGGCACCAAGAAGGTTACTATACGGCACCGGACTCGCAGGGGACGAGTTTACAGCTGGGACTCGGCTTTTGAAGGCGTGATCCCCAACCTGGAAAGGCGTTACAAGCGGACCGAGTCGGACCACACCCGTCAGGAAATCGAGCGGTACATGGCCGCCCGGAGCTGCCGGGCCTGCGGCGGCAATCGGTTGCGGCCCGAAGCCCTGTCCGTCACGGTGTGCGGCCTGGGCATTATGGACGTGTGCGCCAAAAACATCGGACAGGCGCTGGAATGGGTCCAGGATATAGACCCCGACATAGAGTCTTCCAAGCGGCGCCGCAAGACGCTGACCACTCGGGAAAAGACCATCGGAAATCAGATTCTCAAGGAGATCGAGGGACGCCTGCGTTTCCTGGGTAACATAGGGTTGGACTACATCACCCTCGGCCGCACAGCCAGGACCCTTTCCGGGGGCGAGGCCCAGCGGGTGCGGTTGGCAACGCAGATCGGCTCGGGCCTGACCGGCGTCCTGTACGTTTGCGATGAACCCACCGTGGGCCTGCATCCCCACGACGACCACCTGCTCATCGGCACCCTGAGCCGGCTGAGGGACATGGGCAACACCGTGGTGGTGGTGGAGCATGACGAGGCAATGATGCGGGCGGCCGACTTTATCGCCGACCTGGGCCCCGGCGCCGGTGAGCACGGCGGTTATGTTGTTGCGACCGGCACCATCCAAGACATAATGGACTGCCCGGAGTCGTTGACCGGCCAGTACCTCAGCGGGCGCAAAAAGGTGCCGGTACCCGAACAGCGCAGGGAGGGAAACGGACTGTATTTAACGGTGCGGGGCGGCCGGGAGAATAACCTGAAGGACATCGACGTTGACCTGCCCCTGGGGCAACTGGTCTGCGTCACCGGGGTGTCCGGATCCGGTAAAAGCACCTTGATCTACGACATCCTCTTCAAGAAGATGGCCCAGACACTGTACCGGGCCAGGGATTTGCCGGGCAAGCACGATGATGTGCTGGGGATGCAGAATATCGACAAGGTGGTCAACATCGACCAGTCGCCCATCGGCCGGACACCGCGCAGCAACCCGGCCACCTATACGGGCGCCTTCACCCCCATCCGGGAGTTGTTCGCCAACCTACCGGAGGCCAAGGTCCGCGGCTACGCCCCGGGGCGGTTCTCCTTCAACGTCAAGGGTGGCCGCTGCGAAGCCTGCCAGGGCGATGGGTACAACCAGATAGAGATGCAGTTTTTACCAGACGTGACGGTCCCCTGCGAAGTTTGCAACGGCAAGCGTTACAATCGGGAGGCGCTGGAGGTCACCCTTCGGGGCAAGAACATCGCCGAAGTGTTGAGCATGACGGTGGACCAGGCCCTGGAGTTCTTCGGCAACTTCCCCCGGATCCGGCCCAAGCTGGAGACACTGCGCGACGTCGGCCTGGGATACATTCGCTTGGGCCAGCCGGCGACGACCCTCTCTGGGGGAGAAGCCCAGCGGGTGAAGCTGTCTACCGAGTTGTCCAAGCGGGCCACGGGCAAGACCCTGTACTTGCTGGACGAGCCCACCACCGGCCTCTCCTTCGAGGACTGCGCCGCCTTGTTGCGGGTCCTGCACCGGCTCGTGGACGGCGGCAATACGGTGATTCTCATTGAGCACAACCTGGACATCATCAAGAACGCCGACTGGGTCATCGACCTGGGGCCTGGGGCAGGAGACTTGGGCGGCGAGCTGATTGCCACCGGGACCCCCGAGCAGGTGGCCAAGAACGCCAAGTCCCACACCGGCCGGTACCTGAAGTCGGTGTTGAAGTCCGGCCGGCCGGTGGCGGAGCCCGTGGCGGCCGCAGCGGCGGGGAACTGAGCATCCCCACAACCGGTCTGTTAGAATATTTTTCCAGATGGATTAACCTATTGGGAGGAAACTCATGCCCCTCCACTACGACGGCGAAATACGCATCACCAAGATCAACATGGGCCCCTACAACAACAACGGGTACATCGTGGTTTGCCCAGAGACCAACGAAGGTGTCATCATCGACACCCCCGCCGAGCCGGAAAAGCTGTTGGACGCCATCGGCGACGTTCAGATAAAGTCCATACTGATTACCCACAAGCACCAAGACCACTTGCTCGGCTTCGACGCGATCACCGGAGCCATCGGAGCGCCGGTGGCCATCGGCGTCAATGACGTGGACGGACTGCCCAGAGCGCCCGAAGTCGAACTGAAAGACGGCGCGGTAATCAAGTTCGGCAACCGGGAGATGCAGGTTCTAGACACCCCCGGACATACCGAGGGAGGGACTTGCTTCTTGATCGGGAAACACCTGTTCTCCGGGGATACCCTGTTCCCCGGCGGACCGGGCAAGACCCGCAGCCCAGAGGCATTAAGCCAGCTAATCGACAGCATCACCAAGAAGCTCTTGGTCTTGCCCGACGATACTGCGGTGTATCCGGGCCACGGCGACGACACCACCATCGGCAAAGCCCGGGAAGAGTACCAGGTCTTCGCATCGACTCCCCGTTCTCCGGACATGTTCGGGGATGTGGCCTGGCTCGGCAACTAACCGGCTGTAACGTTTTATCGATACCCGGTAATCCCGTTGCATTTCTCCAGGGGGCGGCATCAGCCCCCTGGTTACCATCCATCGCCTCGAGGGAACCCATCCGAACGGATAAAGAAAGATGAGGTAAGAATGTATCAAAGCTCCGTCTTGGACAATCGGCTGCGTGTGCTCACTTCGACCATGGACCACACAATGTCGGTATCCATAACCCTGTGCGTGGGCGCCGGTTCGCGGTACGAGTCCCCGGACCTGGCGGGTGTCTCCCACTTCATCGAACACCTGCCCTTCAAGGGCACCCGTAGCTGGCCAACAGCCAAGGACGTTAGCGAGGCCATCGAGGGCGTTGGAGGAATGATCAACGCCAGCACCGACCGTGAGATGACCCTTTTCTGGTGCAAGGTGGCCAGGCCCCACTTTCAGACCGCCCTCTCCGTGATGCTGGACATGCTCCTCAATCCTTTGCTGGACCCCGAAGAGGTAGAGAAGGAACGGGAGATCATCCAGGAGGAGTTGCGGATGACCTATGACCACCCGACTTACCGGGTGGACCTGCTCATCGACGAAGCGCTGTGGCCCGATCAAGCCATGGGTAGGGATGTCGGAGGCACGCCGGAGACTGTTGCCGCCATCTCCCAGCAAAGCATCAAGGATTACATGGAACAGCAGTACAACCCGGCCAACACGGTTTTGGCCGTGGCCGGGAACATTGACCACCAGGAAGTCATCGACCTGGTGGAGAAAGCCACTCGGGACTGGCAGCCGCGGAAACCCTTGGACTGGGAGCCGGTATCCAACGGCGTTAGCTTTCCGGTGGTACAGGTAGAGCAGCGCCGGAGCGACCAGTCCCACGTGTGCATCGCCCTGCCAGGTCTTTCCTTGAACGACCCAGACCGGTACAACCTGGCCATGCTCAACGTGATTTTTGGCGATGGCATGAGCAGCCGATTGTTTTTGAACCTACGCGAGGACCAAGGTCTGACCTACGACGTCAACAGCACCATCCAGAATTTTCGGGACTGCGGATCACTGGTGATCTACTGCGGGGTAGAGCCGAAAAAGAGCCGGAAAGCAATCCAGGGCGTGATGGACGAGATGAAGGGGCTACACAAGGAACCCGGAGAACAGGAGCTGCACAAAGCCAAAGAGTACGCCAAGGGCCGTCTTTTGCTGCGCATGGAGGACACCCGCGCCGTGACGGGATGGCTGGCCGTTCAAGAAATGTTGCAGGGCAAGGTGTCTACGCCAGAAGAAGTGGTCCAACTAATCGACGCCGTTACCCCGGAAGACGTGGCCAGAGTTGCCCAGTATGTGTTCGATCCCGACAAGCTGAGACTGGCGGTTGTGGGACCCCATCGCAGTGAAAACATGTTTCTCAAGGTGCTCCAGTTCTGACACGGAGGAATCCCCACCCGCTCATGGAGGAAGCATGGACCCATCCACCGGCGTGGAAGTAGCAAGCCTGGAAGAGGCCCACGAGGCCATGTTCGAGCTGGGCTGGACCGACGGTTTGCCGGCAATACCTCCAACGCCGGCACTGGTTGAAGCCGCTCTGGACTACCTGGGCCGCGATCCCCAGGAGGTAATTGGGGAGGTCCCGCCCAAGAACCGGATCGCCACCGTGGAAAAAGTGGTGGTCAATTGCGTCATGGCGGGGTGCAAGCCCGAGTACATCCCGGTGGTGATTGCCGCAGTGGAAGCCATGCTGGACGATTCTTTCAATTTGAACGGCGTCCAGGCAACCACCAACTGCATCAGTCCCTTGGCGATCGTCAGTGGCCCGGTGGTAGACCAACTGGGATTCAACCCCGGAGACAACGTTTTCGGGGGCGGCTCCCGGGCCAACGCCACGGTAGGACGGGCCGTCCGGCTGGTCCTGTGGAACATCGGCGGCGGCTACGCCGGGGAAATCGACCGTGCCACCCTGGGGCATCCAGGAAAATTCTCCTATTGCATTGCCGAAAACAGCGCGGACAGCCCTTGGGGACCGATCCACCAGGACCAGGGTTTCTCCGATAAAGCGTCATGCGTCACCGTTTTCGCTTGCGAGGCTCCCCACCATATCGCCACCGGCTCGGGCTATGTCCTGACGGCCAACGACATCCTGTCGGTAATTGCCGACAGCATCGCCACGGCCGGCAGCGCCACCATGAACGGCGGCGGGCAAGTGCTGCTGGTGCTGGGGCCGATGACGGCCCAAAAGCTGGCCAACGACGGGTACGACAAAGGACAAATCCGGACTGAAATCAAGGAGCTGGCCCACAAACCGGTGAAATTGATGCGGTCCAACAAGTTTCTCAATCCGGAGCATCCCTTCCACTGGGCCCACCTGGTGGACCCGAGTGACGACGACGCCATGATACCGGCCCTGCGCAACGCCGATGACCTGTTGGTCATGGTGGCCGGCGGTTGGGGATCGGGCTCAGGTTTCAACGCCATTTGCCACGGTTGGATGCAGGCCGGAGGGTTGGCCCAGACCCGGGAAATAGTCATGCCGGAAAAGAGCGATTAGCGGTCAGCCGTCAGCAATCAGCGACTGACGCCCGGTTCGGAGCTGAGACCTGACTGCCGATGGCTCTTTTCATCTACCCTAAGAGAACCTTTTGGCGCCGAGGAGGGACCTATGGCCAAGATTTTTCTATACAGCCCTGTGGGAGAAGAAGCACCCCATGCCACAGGCATCGCGCCTCTGATTGACCCACGGGGAAGCCGGGTGGCTTTCCTGTTCAACGGCCACGTCTCGGTAATCCCCTTCTGGCGGCGGCTGGAGGAGGAGTTAAAGACCCGGTGCGAGCCGGCCGAAACCATGACCGTCGTCAAGCCCAACACCTTTGCCCCGGCCGGCGCCAGCACAATCGAGGAGCTTTCCAATGCCGATCTGGCCCTGGTGGGGGTCTGCGCTTGAGGCTCCTGTACCTCCGGCTCCGTGCGAGACGGCATCAATCTGGAAGGTAAGGGAGTGCCGGCCATCGTCATCTCCCACAACGTCTTCGAAAAAGCGGCCCACGCCCAGTCCAATGCCCTGGGTTTGCCCGAGCTCCGGGTCATCGTTTACCAGCAGCCCAAAGGCCAGGAAGCGGACGTTGAAGGGGTCGAGGCAGCCAAACAGGTAGTCGATCAACTGATCAACATGGTTCAGAACGCGAATCTATAAACGTTTGGCGCTTGCTCAAGGTCCCTTTCCACCCATGAAACAGCCGGAACCCGTCCTCGTGGCACCCCTCTTCCCGGAACTCCTTAGCGAACTCTTGGAGGTCCTATCCTCGCTTACGCTGGAAGAGTGGGAGAATCCAACCTCTTGCCCGGGCTGGACGGTCCAGGACATAGCATCGCACCTTTTGGACGTGGAGGTGGGGCAACTTTCCCGGTACAGGGACGGTTTCCAAAGGTCTGTGTTACCAGCGGACGGTTGGCAGGATCTGGTTGCCAGCCTGAATCACAAAAACGCGCGGACGGATGCCCTACAACGCCGAGGCGTCGAACTCCTCGACTATTGGGTTGCGCAGCACACCGATACCGGGAATGTCCACTTCCACCCAATCGCCGGGCTTCATGGCCTTGGTGGTGCCGGTGGTGCCGGAGAACACCAAATCGCCGGGATGCAGCGTGACCTGCTGGCTGATGTAGCTCACGATCTCGGCGAAGGTGAACAGCATATCTTTAGTGTGGGCCCGCTGTACCTCCTCGCCGTTGAGACGCACGATTACTTCAAGGTCTTGAGGATTGATATCCGTCTCGATCCACGGTCCCACCGGCGCGAAGGTGTCGGAGCCCTTGGCCCGCCAGAAACTAAAGTCTTTGCTTTGCCAGGACCGCTCGCTGACGTCGTTGCCGCAGGTGTAGCCCAGGATATACCGGCCGGCTTGTGCTGGGGTAATCCGGCGGCAATTTTTGCTGATGACCGCCACCGCTTCCCCCTCGTAGTGCAAATCGCCGTCCGAGTCCCGGGGCAAGATTATGGGATCTTCGGGTCCGGTCAACGCGTTGCGGCCCTTGTGCCACGGTTCCGGATGGTCGGGAGATAGGGGAATTTTCTCACCCAGCATCGAGGAAGCGAACCCTACGTGGTCGGCGAAATTGAGGCCGGGGCCCCAAATTGCCTCGGGTTCGGTGGGTGGCAACAGTTTGACGTCCGAAAGAAGGTGGTGGGTATCGGTGAGGCGGAAGCGGGTATAAATGCTCCCTCGTATCTCGACGATCTCTTCTCCCATGACCGCGCCGAAGGCGACTCTCCTGTCGGCGCGAAAACGGGCAATCTTCATGATCCTAAACCTTCTGACGATAGATTCTGGGCGGATTCGGTTGGGATTGTAACCCTTCCCACCCTCCCCCGCAAGGGTAAAATCCCGGTTGTTGACATGGTGTTTTGAGATTAGAATACTGCTCAAGGCGTGGGGTTTCTACCACGGTCCGTCCATGATTCAGCACCGTTGACTCCATTAGAAAACTGAGGAAAACTGATGAAACTCGGTTTGTTCATCAACAACCAGTACCTGCCGGGAGAGTCCATGCCCGGCAAGATAGCGGAAAGCGTGCAGCAGGTCAGCGCCGCCCGGGAAGCCGGGTTTGATCTGATTTGCACCGGACAGCACTACTTGTCCGACCCTTTCCAGATGAGCACCACCTTGCCCTTGCTGGCCAGGCTGGCGGCAGAGGCCGGCGACATGGAGGTCGCGGCCACCGTGATACTGGTCCCCTTGCACAATCCAGTAGAGTTGGCCGAGAGCGTGGCCACCATGGACGCCATCTGCAACGGGCGCTTTGTCTTCGGTATCGGCTTGGGCTATCGGGACGAGGAGTATATCTCCTTCGGGGTGGAACGTAGGGAACGGGTGGGCCGTTTGCGGGAGGCCCTGGACCTGATGAAGCTGCTCTGGACGGAGGAGGAGGTGGAGTTCCAAGGTCGATACTACCAAGTGCCCAAGGTACGGCCGTCGACCAGGCCGGTGCAGAAGCCTCATCCCCCCATCTGGGTTGCCGCCAACAACGGCGCCGCCATTCGCAGGGCGGCCCGGTGGGGGTATCCCTGGCTGATCAACCCCCACGCTACAGTCCCCATGGTGGCGGAGCAGTTGGCCGACTACCGGGCAGCATTAGCGAAGGCGAATCAGCCACCGCCCCCGGCCATGCCCATGATGCGAGAGCTCTACATTGCTAAGGACCGGGAGACCGCCTACCTGGAGAGCCAACCATATCTGGAGAATAAGTACGCGGCCTACGCCGCCTGGGGGCAGGACAAGGTGCTGCCCGGGGAAGAGAGCTTCACCGTCCCCTACCAGCAGTTGGCCCAGGACCGGTTCCTACTGGGGTCTCCCGACGATGTGGTCAAGGAGATCCGGCGCTACGAGGAAGAGCTAGGCGTTGACTATTTGATATTCCGGATGCAGTGGCCGGGTATGGGGCAAGACCAGCTGATGCGGGAAATCGAGACAATGGGCCGGGAAGTGATACCCAGGATTAAAGGCGCATAGCCCAAGTTATATTTGGAGGTTAAGGAGAGCGATTGCCAGCCTCTGCAGTAGGTGCCAATCAAACATGACCTGGTACGAGGACCTGTTCAACCGGCAAACCTTCTTGGACCTATACGCCGAGCAGGACTCCCGTCTCGCGGTCCAAGAAGTGGACGGGTTGGTCAGCCTGTTGAACCTCCAGCCCAGCCAATCCATATTGGACGTCTGCTGTGGGTATGGCAGGCACGCCATCGAGCTGGCGAAAAGGGGCCATCGTGTGACAGGAGTCGACCTTGCGCCATTACAGGTCAACGCCGCCGTGGCCGGAGCGGCCAAGGCGGGTGTTGAAGCCGAGTTTCTGGTGGGCGACGCCCGGCACATGAGGTTCCAGCAGGGATTCGACGTGACGTTGAACCTGTTGACATCCTTCGGTTTGTTCGAAGAGGACGCCGAGCACTTGGAGATGCTGGCGAGAATCGCGGATGCAACGAAACTCGGCGGTTTGTTTCTGATGGACCTTTGGAACCGGGAGCAGGTGATCCGCGATTTTGGAGAGCGTGAAATTGAGACCCGGCCGGACGGGATCAAGATCGAAGAGCAATGGTCCTTTGACCCGTGGCGAGGCCGAATTGACTGGGACAACACCGTCCGGTTTCCAGATGGTAGCTGCGAGACCTGGCATCAATCGGTCAGGGCTTACACGCTGGTCGAACTCAAGAACATGCTGGGGCATGCCGGCTTCGAAATGGAACGAGTGTATGGCGATTTTCAGGGCCGGGCATACTCCCTGGATTCGCCCAACATGATCACCGTCTCCAGGAAGCTTGGCGGATAGAAACGACGCTGGACGGCGTCACCCCCATCCCTTCGCCGGGCTCAGGATGACAGTTTTGGGGCAAGGCTCCGTCAAGGGGGAAGGGACTAGCTTTCTACTTTTGACCGTTGAAAGTCTTGGTGGGGGTAATGCCCCCAGCGTTGGGGCACAAAATGGTTAGGAGAAATGTTAAACTGATACCCGCAATAACATAGGAGTGCTTAGCAAATATGGTCCCTCCTGGAGACATCGGACCCTTCCCCGTCTGGGCAGGGGTTTATCTGGCCGTGGTGGTGGTCGCCGCCATATCTGGTTACCTGTTTTACTTCCGGGTGGTCCGTCTGATTCTACAGGGCAAACCCGATGCCCGATTCGACCGGCCCTTGGAAAGGCTCATAGGCGCCACGGTAATCGTCTTGGGGCAGCGCAAGGTGCTGCAAAGGGTGCCGCAACGGGACTGGGCCGGCATCGGCCATGCCGTTATCTTCTGGGGCTTCCTCTCCTTTTCATTAAGCTACGTGATTTTTATCTTCGTAGGTTCGATTTGGCGGCATTTCCCCGAGACATTACTCACCGCCACGGGTGTGAGGGTTTATAGCATCTACCTGGATATCCTGGCGGCGGTCCTGTTGGCGATGCTGGGCTGGGCGATGGTGCGGCGTTGGGTGGTCAAGCCCAGCCGCCTGAGCTACGACCTGACCCGCAACCTGGACTCGGTGATCGTGATTGCTCTGATTGCCGCGCTGATGGTGTCCACCTTGCTGACCCACTCTTTCTACGTGGCCGCAGGTGGCCAAGGGCCGGAGGCCGCTGTCATCATCGGCGGCGCGCTGGGAAGGTGGTTCCAGAGCCTGGGACTGGGCCTTGGCGCCGCCAGCGTCCTGCAAGCAGTGTCCTGGTGGGCCCACCTGGCGATAATCCTTGGGTTTGCCATCTACATACCCGTTTCCAAGCACATGCACATGGTCGCCGCGCCGGCAAACGCCTTCTTCCGCTCTCTGGAACCCCGGGGGGCGCTGCCCACCATCGACCTGGAGAACACGGAGCGCTTTGGCGCCGGCCGGGTGCAGGACTTCACCTGGAAGCAACTGCTGGACGGTTTTGCTTGCGCGGTTTGCGGCCGGTGCACTTCGGTGTGCCCTGCCAACCTTACCGGCAAAGTCCTGTCCCCGATGCACATAGTCGAAAACCTCAAGGACCACATGGTGGCCATCGGTCACCAGGGCCCTCGAAACCCCGAGCACGTCGAACCGGTGCCATTGTTTGGCAATGCCATCTCCGAGCAGGCGATCTGGGACTGCGTGTCTTGCGGCGCCTGCATGGAGGAATGCCCGGTGGTGGTGGAGCACGTGCCCACCATCATGGACATGCGCCGCAACCTGGTTTTGGAGGAGTCCAAGATACCCGAGACCGCAAGGAACGCGCTGCTGAGCCTGGAGCAGCGGGGCCATCCCTGGAGGGGCACCCAGTATTCCCGCACCGACTGGGCCGAGGGCTTGGACGTGCCCACGCTGGCGGAGAAACCCGACGCCGAGATCCTATTTTGGGTGGGCTGCACCGGAGCCCTGGAGCAACGAAGCCAGGGCGTGGCCCGCTCCATGGTCAAGGTGCTCAAGTCGGCCGGGGTGGACTTTGCCATCCTGGGGGAAGAAGAAAACTGCACCGGGGACCCGGCCCGGCGAATGGGCAATGAATACCTGTATCAGAATTTGGCCAAGCAAACCATCGAAACCCTGGACCGGTACGGTGTGAAGAAGATCGTTACCATCTGCCCCCACTGTTTCAACACCATGAAAAACGAGTATCCCCAATTTGGCGGTAACTACGAGGTGCTCCACTACAGCCAATTCGTGGACGAGTTGATCAAAGAAGGGCGGGTGAAGCCTATCAAGATGGTCAATACCACGGTGGCCTACCACGACTCCTGCTTCCTGGGGCGCCACAACGGTATCTACGACCAGCCCCGGGACGTGGCCCGGGCCATTCCCGGACTGACTTTGGTGGAGATGGAGCCCAACTGCCGGGAGCGAGGCTTTTGCTGCGGCGCTGGCGGCGGGCACATGTGGATTGAGGAGAGCCAGGGCACCCGGATAAACCACGTCAGGACCGACCATTTCCTGGAAACGCAGGCCGATACGGTTGCGGTCTCCTGCCCCTTCTGCTTGCAGATGCTGACCGAAGGCATCCAGGCCAAGGGAGAAGACGCCAACAAGCAGGCCCGGGACGTGCTGGAGATTCTGGCAGAGAGCCTGGAGGAATAGATTCCCCCATCCCGGCCTACTTTCCTCGAAACAGCGGATTATAGAATTCTAACGATAGAACCCTAAAAGGGGGTGAGTGAAGGCCAGGGTCATCTCTAATGTCATGCTGAGGAGCGCAGCGACGAAGCATCTGGGGATGGGTCACTCCCCGCTACCCCAGATTCTTCGCTTTGCTCAGAATGACATTTCGCACACCCTCAAAGGAATCCCAATACTGAAGGGCGAGGTATGTAAGGATGCCGGCGGAGGAACTTACGGTCGTTCAGAAGTGTGGCGTGTGTGCCACGGAGTTAGGCACGTTCACGGTCAAAAAAGACAATATGATGCTCATGTCCAACGAGACCATCTGGTGCTCGGTGTGCAACGCCGATCAACCCGAGGTCCGTGACTTGGCCGGGCGTAGCTCCGCCATCGAGGAGGAGCAAGGGTCCTACGCCAGCAATCTTCCGGTGTCTGAAGGGCCCAGGCCCGGACGAAGCTAATGGCGGCCGGCAAACCCTTCAACCTGCTGGTAATCCCTGACGATGAGCCGCCGGTGCTTTCCGGCACGGCGTTGGAGGCTCGCGTTCGGGACCTGGCCCGGGAAGTAACCTGGCACTTCGACCGTCCCGCCGACGACTCAGATACCATTGAACGGTTGAAAGACGCCGACGCCGTCATCAACATCCGATCGTCGGTACGGTTCAACCGGAAGGTGTTGGCTGGTTGTCCCCAGCTCAAGATACTCTCCATTTGGGGCACCGGTGTGGACCACGTGGACCTGCCCGCGGCGGAAGAATTGGGCATAACGGTGTCCAACACCCCGGCTTACGGCGCTCCCTACGTCTCGGAGCACGCCCTCGCTCTGGCTCTGGCCGTGTCCCGGCAGATCGTGGTTAGCGACCGGGAAATACGGCAGGGAGGATGGACCCGGGGATTCATCGACGAGCTGTACAACAAGACCCTTGGGGTGGTGGGCACCGGCGCCATTGGGCAGAGGATGATCCAGTTGGGCAAGGGCATCGGCATGAAGGTGATTGCCTGGACCCTGCACCCAACGCCCGAACGGGCGGCCGAGTACGGCGTCGAGTTCATGGACCTGGACGATCTGTTACAACGGGCCGACGTGGTATCCCTGCATGTGTCTTTGTCCGAATTGACCGAAAAGCTCATTGGCAGGAGAGAGTTGGAACTGATGAAACCCACCGCCATCCTGGTCAACGCCGCCCGGGGCGGGGTGGTGGACGAAGCCGCGTTGGTCGATGCCCTCCGGCAAGGGAAAATCGCCGGGGCAGGATTGGACGTTTTCCAAGTCGAACCCTTGGGCGCGGACCATCCCTTGACCAAGCTGGACAACGTGGTACTGTCGCCCCACGCCGGAGGAATGGCCTACAGCGGCACCATGCGGGGACTGGAAATGTCGGTGGAAAACCTGGAGGCTTTTGCCCAGGGAAACCCGATATACGTGGTGGCCGCAGGGAGCCGGAGGTAGACATCTCCACAAGCGCGGAGAACACCTAATGTTCCGTCCACGACATTCATTCCAATCCCCACTGATTCCGGCCCTCCCGCATCGATTACAGCGGAGTGGGGAAACCGCAGACTCCGGGTAGGGGCTCGGCTGGATCGGCCATGAGTACCGGTGGCGTTTCTGGCGGCAGGTTAAAGCGGACGGTGAACTCCAGAGCTACTCTATACCTGGGATTTATTCTTGGCTTGGGGGTCTTGTTTGTTGTGCTGTGGGCGCAATTGGAGAAACGGTACATCTTCTTCCCCACTTCAGAGATCGAGTACACTCCGGACCAAGCCGGCTTGGTCTACGAGGACATTTATTTCGCTACTGAAGACGGATTGGAATTAAACGGCTGGTTCATTCCCGGGGAAGAGGACGTTACCTGGCTGTGGTTACACGGCAACGGAGGCAACATCGGGCACAGGGTGGAAGAGCTGGCCATGATCAACCGTCGGCTAAAGGTCAACCAGTTGATCTTCGATTACCGGGGCTACGGCAAAAGCACCGGCAAACCCACCGAGCAGGGTACCTACCTGGACTCTCGGGCGGCTCTGGCCTACCTGGGCAGCCGTTCCGACGTGGAACCAGACAAGATCGTCTACTTTGGGCGGTCCCTGGGCTCGGCGGTGGCGGTTGAGCTGGCCACCAACCATCCGCCATTGGGGCTCGCCTTGGTGTCTCCCTTTGCTTCCATTGGTGACATGGCCCGCGTGGCCTACCCCTTTTTGCCGGTGCATTTGTTGGTGCGGAACCGGTACGACTCTCTCAACCTGATACGGCAAATACACCGGCCCTTGCTGATCCTACACGGTGACCAGGATGAAACGGTGCCCCTTGCCCAGGGGCAGAAGCTGTATCAGGCAGCTAACCCGCCCAAGCAGTTCCAAGTGCTGCCTGGCGCACGGCACAACGACACCTACTACGGTGGCAACAGTGGCGGGTCGGCATACTGGGGTGCTTTAGCCGATTTCTTGAACGCATTGAAGGACGGCACCGGCGCAGGAGACCGAGAATAATCAATGGGCGAGCGCCGGTTCTGCGAGGCCCGGTTCCGATTGACAATTCCCAGAGGCCAGCCTATTATGCGGGCAGCTTTAACCGTGATTGGAGGTGCGACTTGGCTGACACAAAGTTGGACCTGGAAATCCTCTACTGCCAGGATTGAGGGCACGCAACCCGCGCTGCCTGGATGGCAGGTGAAGCACTAAGCAAGGCCGGAGAGCACATCTCCGTCTTCAAGCTGACCCCTGGTCCCCACGGCAAGTTCGACGTGATCGTAGACGGGACCATTGTGGCTGAACACCGCCACGAGCCCAACGCCCACATATTCCCAGACCTACAGGATTTGATGAAGGCCATTAACGAGCGCGTAGGTATCGCTCCCGTCCACGGCCACCACTAGCAACGCGATAAACCCCTACCGTTTCTTCAGCAACCGCACCGGCTGGTAGCCGGGCGGGCAGCCGTGGGAAAGCTTCGGTAGGGGTTTTTCACGTCTACGACAAACTGAGCATTGCCTTGACTAACCTGAATTCCCAGGGGTAGCAAAGGGCAATGCCCAGCTGATGAGTACGCGGCCTAAACGGGGCCTCCGCGGATCGGTCGCCAGAGGTACCTACGTTTAGACTTTCTCCGCGTAGTCCAGATTTATCAGGTATTTGTTACCCTGATAGTCACCATCGACGATGACCACCTCGTGCACATTCACCTCTACGGACTCTATGTGCTGGGTGACCCCTGTGGTTTCTACAATCAGACCGGCCCGGGTCTTGAATTTCAACCCGGCCTCCACACTCTGCATTTCAGCGTAAGCCAAGGAAGACTCCTCCTAATGTGATAATTATCGTTGAAGGGCAGCCTGGCTTGGCGGCCCTCGATTCTCCTTCTAGGTGGTCGGGAAGACCGGCTACGGCCGGCAAGTCGAAAAATCCTCTAGCAGTCTACAAACCCCCGTGAACAGCGTCAAGCCTTAAGACCCAGTACTAGCTCAATTCGAAGCCTTCGGGGTTACACCCCGGAGATTATCTCGGTTTCGTAGTCCAGCAACTCCAGGTCGCGGCGGCTTTCCTCAACAAAGGTAACCACTTTGGAAAGGATTTCATTGGCGTGTCTGGAGTCGTTGCTCAAGCAGCACAGTCCCAACGTAAGCCGCTGCCAGAGTTCCTGGTCGGCCACTTCCGCCACCGCTACGTTGAATTTGTTGCGAATCCGGGCGGTCAGCGAACGGGCAACCTGGCGTTTGCCCTTTAGATCGGTCACTTCGGGCAGGTGGAGCACCAGCCGGCAATACCCGATGTGCAATCTCAACCCCTCGAAGGTGTGTCTGGCCCATGTAGGGATTTACGCCGGGTACTGACCAAAGCGTGGTCTTGGCAATGCAACCTATAGATCCCCACCGCCCGGTTCCCACTTATGGCATGCACATGCACCAATTTTCACAAATTCCTTGACGGCCAGCTATGCGCATTATAGATTATAAACCGAATTGTCCCAACCGGCAGTCTTCTTGGCAAAATATAGTTGCTTCCCACTTCTAGCCGCCTCGGTGGCCACCAGGGATCCTCTTGTCAGCCCCGCGCGGAAGAGGAGCGACGGTTAATGACGCTAGATTCCACTCCCTCCCGGCAGAGCCGGTCCGACGCACCGGAGGTAGTCGTAGCCAGACTACCCCAGTACGTGCGCATCCTCGCTCGCCTGCTCCAAGACGGCACCGATGTGGTCAGCTCTCAGCAGCTTGGGGCAAGGTTGCAGGTGACGCCGGCCCAGATACGCAAGGACCTGAGCTACTTCGGACGGTTTGGCAAACAAGGGCGGGGCTACAGCGTCCCCCACCTCTTGGACCGTTTGAAGCAAATCCTGGGCCTGAACTCCACCTGGAACGTCGCCGTGGTGGGCGTGGGCCGATTGGGACGGGCGATCCTAAGTTATCCCGGCTTTACCCCCGATGGGTTTCGCTTGGTGGCTGCCTTCGACGTCAGCCCCGATGTTGTGGGCCAAGAGGTGGCGGGGTTGACCGTCCAACCCATTGAGCAACTGGACGACGAAGTACGGGACCGGCAGATTAGCATCGCCATTGTGGCGGTACCCACCGAGCATACTCAAGAAGTGGTCGACCGGCTGGTGGAATGTGGAATACGGGCCGTGCTTAACTACGCTCCGATCACGCCCCAGGTCAAGGAAGGCATCAGGGTTCGGAACATCGATCCGGTGCTGTCCTTGCAGTCGATGACCTACTACTTGAGCGAGGACTTGTGAGGTTGGATCCCTAGATAGAGCCTGCCCCGCCCGCGTCACCAGCGCCAGGCTGGCGAGGGCCGCGGGTACGACGCCGACGTACCGCGTTAAGACGCACCTGAGCCCTGCGCATGGATGCTAACACCTGCTCCAGTTGCACGTCGGAATCCTGGTGCTCTATCCGCTCCTTGGCCCGCTCTACCGCCTCCTGTGCCCGGGTTTCGTCGATTTCATCGGAGTGCTCGCAGGCGTCGGCCAATATGGTCACCCGGTTCCCCATGACCTCCATGAACCCGCCGCTGACCACAAAGTAGGTGTCCTCGCCTTCCTTGCGAATCAGGATTTCGCCGGGCTGCAGCACGGTCATCAATGGAGCGTGGTGGGGCAGGATGCCCAACTGGCCATCGATGCCCGGCGCAACCACCATTTCCACCTCGTCATCGAATACCTGCTGCTCGGCGGTGATGATTTCCAGTTGCATGGTGGCCATGGTTTGTCCTCCAGGGTTCAGACCGGGGTTGTATTCAAAGTCGCTTTTCTAGGCGGTCGCCTTGGCCTTTTCCACCGCTTCCTCGATGTTGCCCACCATGTAAAAGGCTTGCTCGGGCAGGTCGTCGTGCTGGCCGTCCAGTATCTCGGCGAACCCGCGCACGGTGTCGCGCAGCGGCACGTACTTGCCGGGTTGGTTGGTGAAGACTTCGGCCACAAAGAAGGGCTGGGTCAGGAACCGCTGGATCTTGCGCGCCCGGAACACCGTGGTCTTGTCTTCGTCCGACAGCTCTTCAATCCCCAGGATGGCGATGATGTCTTGGAGGTCCTTGTATCGCTGCAGGACCTGTTGCACCCGCCGGGCAACCTGGTAATGCTCTTCGCCCACCACCGCCGGCTCTAGAATCCGGGAATACGACGCCAGGGGATCAACGGCCGGGTACAGCCCTTGAGCCGACAAAGACCGCTCCAGGGATACCACGCCGTCCAGGTGGCCGAAGGTGGTTACAATCCCGGGGTCGGTGTAGTCGTCGGCCGGGACATAGATGGCCTGGAAGGAGGTGATTGAGCCGCTTTTGGTGGATGTGATCCGCTCCTGCAGCGCGCCCATCTCGGTGCTCAATGTGGGCTGGTATCCCACCGCAGAGGGCATACGGCCCAGCAGCGCCGAGACTTCCATGCCGGCCAGGATATAACGGTAGATATTGTCGATGAACAGCAGGACGTCCTGGTGTTCCTCGTCTCGGAAGTACTCGGCCATGGTCAGCCCGGTAAGCCCCACGCGGGCGCGTACGCCGGGGGTCTCGTTCATTTGCCCGAAGACCAAGACCGTGCTGGCCAAGACACCGGATGCCTGCATTTCGCGCCACAGGTCGTTGCCTTCCCGGGAACGTTCTCCCACGCCGGCGAACACCGATACACCCTGGTGGACCGCACCGATGTTGCGGATGAGCTCTTGAATGATGACAGTCTTGCCCACACCGGCCCCGCCGTAGGCCCCGATCTTGCCGCCCTTCACGAAGGGGGTGATCAGGTCGAACACCTTGATACCGGTTTCCAGGATTTCGACGCCCGGGTTCTGGTCGTCGAAGCTGGGCGGGTCCCGGTGTATCGGCCAGTGCTGGCCCGCCTCCACCGGACCCAGGTTATCCAGAGGAGTGCCGGTAACGTCAAACAAGCGGCCCAGGGTTTCCGGACCCACGGGTACCGTCAATTTCTGTCCCGTATCGGTAACCTCGGTGCCCCGGGCCAGACCTTCCGTCGCGCCCAAGGCCAAGCAGCGCACCCAGTTGTTGCCGACGTGCTGTTGCACCTCCAAGATCAGTTTCTTGCCCTCGTTTTCCAACTCCAGCGCGTCGAACAGGTTGGGCAATTCTTCCGCGGGAAACTCCACGTCTATAACGGTACCAATCACCTGGACGATTTTTCCGGTCGCCATTGTGTTCTCCTATTGGCTGCGCATTACTTGGGCCGAACCGGGGCCAGACCGGCGATGCCAGACTGCCCCAACGACCGCCCTAGCCTTCCAGTGCTATCTGTCCGCCTATCAGGTCCAACAGCTCGTTGGTGATGCTTTCTTGGCGCAGCTTGTTCATCACGATGGTTAGGTCGCCCACCAGTTCGTTGGCGTTGTCGGTGGCGTTGCGCATGGCAACCATCCGGGCCGACTGCTCGCTGGCGATGGATTCCAGAAGGGTGTGATAGACCTCCATCTCCACAAACCGGGGGAGCAAAGTCTCCAAGACACCCAACGTATCGGGCTCATAAAGGTATCCCACCCGTTCCGTGGCAGTCAACGCCGCCGGCTCCACCGGCAAAAGCCGCTCCACCACCGGAGTTTGGACCACGGTGGAAACGAATTTAGTGTAAGCAAGGTACACTTCGTCAACTTCGCCATCGGCATAAGCGTCGATAACCATGCGGGAGATGGCGGTGGTGTCGGCCAGCACCGGCCGTTCCCCCAAGTCGGTGAACACGGCCCGCACGTCCTGCCGGGAGCGGACCATGAAGTCACGGCCTTTGCGCCCAACCACGATGGCGGTCACCGGCACGGGCTGGTCCAGGACGAACTGGCCGACCCGGCGGTTCAAGTTGGAGTGCATGCCCCCGCACAACCCCCGGTCGGGGCTGATAACCAGAACGCCCACGCGTTGCACCGGCCTGAACTGGAGGAGCGGGTGCACTCCCGACTCGTCGGAGGGCTGAGCCGCCAAGTGGGTGATGAGCTCCTGGATTTTCTCAGCGAATGGCCTACCCTGGGTCACTGACATCTGGGCGCGTCGCATTTTAGACGCCGCAACCAGCGACATGGCGTTGGTGACCTTGCCGGTGTTTTCGACGCTGCGGATGCGGCGCCGCATGTCTCTTACGCTGGGCATTTGCCTCTTCCGGAGGGTTCACCCCCATCCCTTCGACCAGCCTCAGGGCAGGCTCTAACCTTCCCCCATCGAGGGGAAAGGGACTGATCCTCTCTCCCTGGACGGGAAAGAGTTAGAGTGGCGGTGGATTGATATTATCCGCAGTCGATCGGCGACGAGCCTAATTGCCGACGGTGGCCTTGACGTTGTTGACTGCCTGGGTCAGTTGCTCTTCCACCTCTGGAGTCAGGTCGCCGGTTTCGGCAATGGTTTGCATGACCTCCGGATGGGTCGACGAAACAAACCGCAGTAACTGGTCCTGGAAGTCGGCGCAGCGTTCCAGGGGTAGATCATCGATAATCCCGGCGTTTACCGCGAACAGGATTACGACCTCCTCGGCCAAAGACAGGGGATGGTACTGGGGCTGCTTCAACATCTCGATAGCCACCTGGCCGCGCGTCAACTGAGCCCGGGTTGCAGCATCTAGGTCGGCGGTGCCAAACTGGGCGAAGGTGGCCAGCTCACGGTACTGGGCTAGGTCCAACCGTAGCCGTCCCGCCACGCGGCGGATGGCCCGGGTCTGGGCGGCCCCACCCACCCGGGAGACCGACAAGCCCACGTTGACCGCCGGCCTGATGCCAGCGTTGAACAACTCAGGCTCAAGGTATATCTGGCCGTCGGTGATGGATATAACGTTGGTGGGGATGTAGGCCGATACGTCGCCAGCCTGGGTCTCAATGATGGGTAGCGCGGTCATCGACCCGCCGCCTCGTTCTTCGTCCAGGCGGGCGGCCCGCTCCAACAGCCGGCTGTGCAGGTAGAAGATGTCTCCTGGGTAGGCCTCCCGGCCTGCCGGGCGCCGCAGCAGCAGGGACATTTGGCGGTAGGCCCAGGCGTGCTTGGTCAGATCGTCGTAGACGATCAGCACATCCTTGCCCTGTTCCATGAACTCTTCGGCCATAGCGCACCCAGCGTAGGGTGCGATGTATTGCATTGGCGCGGGGTCGGATGCCCCGGCGTTGACAATGATGGTATGGCCCATGGCGCCGTTGCTTTCCAGCGTTGTAACCACCTGGGCCACCTTGCTCTGCTTCTGGCCGATGGCAACGTAGATGCAGATCAAGTCCCCGCCCCGCTGGTTGATAATGGTGTCCAGAGCGATAGCGGTCTTTCCGGTGGAGCGGTCGCCGATGATCAGTTCGCGCTGGCCCCGGCCAATGGGAATCATGGCGTCGATTGCTTTGATGCCGGTCTGTACCGGGGTATCCACCGATTGGCGTACCACCACGTTAGGGGCAACCCGCTCTACCGCCCGGGTGGACTGGGTGTTGACCGGCCCCTTCCCGTCCAGGGGCCGACCCATGGGGTCGACCACACGGCCGATCAGGGCATCGCCCACGGGGACCTCGATGATTCTGCCGGTGGAGCGGACCCGGTCGCCCTCCTTTATCAAGTTGGCGTCTCCCAGTATGGCAGCGCCTACCAAGTCGGCCTCCAGGTTCAGGGCCAGCCCAAGGACATCTTTCCCAAAGTCCAACAACTCGTTAGAGCGCACCCCTTGCAGGCCCTGGATGCTGGCGATGCCGTCTCCGACTTGGACCACGGTGCCAACGTCCACCAGCGTTAGATCACCGGCAAACTCCTCGATTTGCCGTTTGATCAGCGAAACTATCTCCTGTCCTCTAATGGCCATCGATGACTCCCTTTATCTTCGACTCAGGGCCTCAAGACCTGGACACTATCACTTCAGAGTGTATCTGATTGCGCAGGGCTTCTAGCCTTGAGCGTGTGCTTCCATCAAGCAAGCGGTCTCCAATCTGGATAACGATGCCGCCCATGATAGCCTCGTCTACCTGAGTGGTGACCACAACCTCTTTGCCGGTCAAGTTAGCGACGAAGCTGGTGACACGGGCGGTCTCCGCATCATCAAGGGGAACGGCTGAGGTAACCTGTATTCGCTGGCGCCCCCGGTGAATGTCCAGCAGTTCGTTGTAAGAGGAGTGCAACTCGGAGGCCAGGCCCACCAAACCCTTGGTGACCATCAAGTCGATTAAATTGCGTACTAAAGGGTGAACATCCGCCAGAACCGCCGCGACGGCGCTGATTTTTTGTTCCAAGGGGACTTCCGCGTGTTCCAAGAAGGCGCGAAACTCGGAGTCCTGCAGGACTTGGCTGGCCAGGCCAAGGTCGTTCGCCCACTGGTCCACCTGGCCGTTCTCGACGGCCAACTCGAAAATCGCCTGGGCGTATCGTTTGCCGGAGACGCGACCTGGCATCGGCTACCTATGCCCTCCCCAGTCCGACGCCCTCTTCCAACACCTGGGCAATCAGTTCCTGATGAGCCTGGGGGTCCAGCGACCGGCGAATGACCCGCTCGGCGGCGGTGATGGCCAAATCGCCAAAACTGGACCGCACCTCCTGGATGGCGACGTCTCTCTCCCGTTGAATGTCAGAACGAGCCCGCTCAACGAAAGCCTCGGCTTCCTGGCGTGCCCGGTCCATCTCTTCGCCGCGAAACCGGTCGGCAGCCTCGCGGGCTTGGTCCAGCAACCGCTGGCCCTCGCGCCGGGCTTCGTTGATCTGCTGTTCGATGGCCTCGCGAGAGCTATCCGCCTCCCGGCGGGCTGCGTCGGCTGCTTCCAGGCTCTCCCGGATGCGATCGGCCCGTTGGTCAATGACGCGCAAAAGGGGCTTGTAAGCAAACAGGAACAGTATTCCCAGCAGGACTCCGAAGTTGACCAGGTAGGCAATTAAGCTGGGAAGGTTTATCCCTAGCTCCGTCATGTCAGACCACGAACAACAGAATTACAGATACGATCAGAGCGTAAATTCCCAGGGCTTCAGCGAAAGCAATGGCCAAGATCATGTTGGTGGTTATGGCGCCAGCGGCTTCAGGATTCCGGCCAATGGCGTTCATTGCCCCGGCCCCCAAGATCCCGATGCCGATGCCGGGCCCAATCACGCCGATGCCGATGGCCATCCCGGCGCCGATAAATTTGGCCGCCTCGGCGGTGAGCCCCTGCAAAAGGACTGCATCCATGCCAGTTCACCCTCCTTGAATATTTATTTGGGATATCGTATTTGTGGGCACTGGACGGGGCGGGTCACCTCAGTGTTCACCGTGGTGCACCGCCACCGAAAGAAAGACAACGGTCAGGGCAGCGAATATGACTGCCTGGATGAGACCGACCAAAAGCTCCAGACCGAAAACAAACTCCACCGCGATGAAGGGGACCAGGAAGGTGATCATTACCACCAAAATCTCGCCGGCCGTCATGTTGCCAAACAACCGGAAGGTGAAGCTGACTATCCGGACCAACTCGCTGACCAACTCCAAAACCCCAACGAACGCGTCGATCAAGCCCATGGGGCGGAGCCGGAAAAGGTTACCCAGGGCAAAAAACTTTTTCAAGTAGCCGAAGCCGTGGGCGCGGAACCCCCAGTATTCCACGAAAACGAAGGAGATCAGGGCCAAGGACAAGGGCATGTTCAGGTCGGTGCCAGCCGAACGTAGCAAGTGGGCTTTGATCTCGCCGTCCTGGGTAAATCCCAGAAACTGATAGAAAGGGAGCAGGGCCAGCCAGGCATTGAACAAAACGAAGAAGAAGATGGTGGCCACCACCGGAAAGACTTTGCGCGCCATTTCCGGACCCAGGACGCTGCTGCAGAACCCCAGAACGCCTTCTAGCAAGGACTCGATAAAGCTCTGATAGCGGCCGGGCACCAGGCTCTTGGTGCGGGCGCCCAACACGAAGAAGAGGACCAGCACAATGGTGGCGAACCAGGCGGAGAGCAGGGTGTTGGTGACCGCGAACTGGGTTATGCCCAGTGGGAAGGAGTGGGCCTCTGTGCCGTTCCGTTGACCCTCGCCGCGGGCATCGCCGGGTTTAGCATCAGCGGCGTGGCCCAGATCGGCGGTTAGACCCAGGTGTCGGTCCCGGAGCGAGGCGGGAAAGATGGGTTGAGGAGCCAGGTGAATCTCGGGTTCGGAAACGTAGCCATCACCAAGCCCGAACATGGCCGAGCCGATTGCTCCGACGATGAAGCCTGCCAGCAACAGGGCCACCAATATAAGGCCGCTAACCAGCAGTAGGCGCTTGGCCAAGGCACCCGATGGCACTAAAGCTTCCTCCCCCTACCGTTTGAACCCTCTTGGTTTGCCCCATACAGGAGGGGTTGAACCATCTTATACATTCCCCAAAAAGCGACTACGCTACCCAGCACTGTGCCCAGCAGAAGAAAAAGTCCTTTCGTCCCCGCCAGGCCGTCAAGCCACAGCCCACCAACGACGCCTATGACAATGCATAGGGCAACGTACCACCCCAGCCCCGTGAGACGCAACGCCGTACCCCACCGATTCATCCCCGCCGCCAAAGCGCGTGAATATTATCAGGATGCATTTCAAAAGTCAATCGAGGCCAAGTCAACGAAACCCGCCATCGAAAAACGAGAACCGCCTCGTAAGTAGCTGCGCCGGGGCCGGTCCGGTTACCCTGAGGTGGTCAAGGTCCTTACCTGCTGGGTTGCTGTTTACCGAAGTCTTCCAGGTCCAGCGTGTCGATGAAGTCGGTGAAGGCGGACATGCGCCGCAACTCTTCTTCTTTGACCTCGGGGGACTGCTCCGAACCCTGCTCCGATCCTTCTACCAAGGGCTTGCCATCCTTGTCCAGCAGGATGCCCGCTTTATCCAACACCTCTTCCTCGACGTAAATGGGCACCTGGGCCCGGACCGCCAAGGCCACGGCGTCGCTGGGGCGGCAATCTATCTCTTGGGACGTGCCATTGGTCTCGATGGTGATCTTGGCGTAGAACGTGTCGTTACGCAATTCGCTGACCAGGATGTGCTTAACCGACCCGCCCAGGGTGTCGATAACGGTGCACAGCAGGTCATGGGTCAAGGGACGGGGCACGCTCAGATCCTGGAGCTTCACCGCGATCGCATCCGCTTCCGCAGGCCCGATCCAGATGGGAAGGTAACGATCGGAATCCTTTTCTTTGAGGATCACGACCCGCTGGTAGTTCATCGGGCTGACTCGTATGCTATCTATGGTCATCTCGAGCATTCGATTGCCTCCGTATATGTCCCTGTGCCCATAAAAATTGTATGCTCAAGGCAAATTCAATGTCAACCCAAACCGGCGTCAATTGAACCCGTTTGACCTTGGGAAAGCCAGGGCATAACCCTTCAGCCTTCTGCGGCATCTTACTAGTTGACGAATGGCTTGCTTCTGTGACGCGGTCCTTATCCCCTGCCTACCCGACGGTGATGAGGCGGCGCCAATCCGTGGTAGTAGTACAGGTGCTATTACCGTACTCGCAAATGGCGCAAATGTATAATGGTACCTGAGGGTACGGGCCTGAAGTCGTATCCGGTTCCCTGGAGGTGCTCAGTGGTGGATTTAGATATGTACCGGGTCCCCTGGGAGAAGACCCGCTGGACCTGCGACGACGGGACGTTCAGCTTCCAATGCACGGACGAACTGGCCCCCTTAGACCGCTTTATCGGCCAGGACCGGGCTTTGGAGGCCATACGCTTTGGACTGGAGGTGGACAAACCGGGGTACAACCTGTTCGTCACCGGATTGACCGGGACTGGGAAGACCAGCGCCATCAAGACCCTGCTCCAAACGGTGATCGACGAACTGGCGCAAAAGGAAAAGAACAAGCCGGTCAGCGATTGGTGCTACGCTTACAATTTCGACGACCCCGACCGCCCTCGTGCCGTGGAGGTTCCCGCGGGAGATGGGAAGCCACTGCGCTCCAGAATCAAATATATCCTCGGTCTGTTGCGGGAGGAGGTGCCCAAGGTCTTTAAAAGCGAGGACTACGAGAGTCAACGCCGGGCGTTGGAAGAGGAAGGGCGCCAATCTACCCAGCAAATGATGTCCGAGTTGGAAAAGGCAGCCCGAGACCTGAATTTCGCGGTCCAGGTAGGTCAAATGGGTGTGACCCTGTTCCCTCTCTTAGAGAACCGCCCAATGACTCCTGAAGAGTACCAGGCCCTGCCCGTGGAGCAGCGGAAGGAGATCGACGACACTCGAAGCCATTTGATGCAGCACACCCAAGACGCGATGGTGAACATCCGGGAAGCAGAGAAGGATTCGGCGGAAAAAATCATCGCATTGGAGCGCTCGGCAGCCGACCAGAGAGTTTCCGATATATTCGGGCGGACGATGCACGAGTATGATGACGCGCCGGAAATACATAGATTCCTGAACCAATTAATTGGCTACGTCTTGGACAACCTGCACCTGTTCAAGGAATCGGACAACGCGGAACCACAACGCGCCTTCTCTTCCGGTCCTCCCACCGGCACCGCCGGTATCGCCAATAATCCGTTTCTTCCCTTCGAAATCAACGTGCTGGTGGACAATAGCGATGTCGACCGGGTCCCGATCATCGTGGAACCCAACCCCAACTGGGGAAACCTCTTTGGGCGCATAGAGCGGCGGGCAACCATGGGCACCTACTTCAGCGACCACGCGATGCTGAAGCCCGGGTCCATGCATCAAGCCAACGGAGGGTACCTGGTGCTTAACGCACGGGACGTCTTGATGTATCCAACGGTGTGGGAAGGCCTGAAGAGAGTGATCCGCAACCGGGAAATCCGCCTGGAAGACCCCAATGAGCAGTCCGGGTTTTTCGTGCCCCAGGGCTTGCGCCCGGAGCCCATTCCTCTGAACGTCAAGGTAATCGTGACGGGGGACGAGGCCACCTACCGGCTGCTCAATTCCGCGGACAACGAAGACTTTGGGGATCTTTTCAAGGTCAAGGCCGAGTTCGATAGCCAGGTGGAGCTAACCCCAGACAACGTGCAAGCCTACTGCGCCTTTATATGCCGCACCTGCGATGAGGAAGGCTTACGTCCCTTCGACGGGAATGGGGCCGCTCGCGTGGTTGAATTCGCCGCCCGCATGGTGGCCGACCAGAACAAGCTCTCCACCCGGTTCGGCCAGATAAAGGACCTGCTAATCGAAGCCGACTACTGGGCCGAGCAAGAATCCAGCAGCTTGGTGCAGGATGAGCACGTTCGCCAGGCCGTGGACCACAAGGTCCACCGGCTCAACCTGGTAGAGGAGCGGATGCGCGAAATGGTCTCGGAAGGGACTCTGCTGCTGGAGGTTAGTGGTTCGGTGGTGGGCCAGGTAAACGGCCTGGCAGTCTACGATTTGGGCGACTTTAGTTTTGGCCGGCCCGCGCGCATTACCGCCCAGACCTTTGCCGGCCGGGAAGGGCTCATCAACATTGAGCGGGAAGCATCCCTCAGCGGGCGCACCCACGACAAAGGGGTTTTGATCCTTGCCGGCTACCTGGGCGCCCGCTTCGGCCAGGAACGGCCCCTGACTTTATCGGCCAGCTTGTGTTTCGAGCAGTCTTACGAAGGAGTGGACGGGGATAGCGCGTCGTCCACCGAGCTATACGCCGTGCTCTCCAGCCTTTCCGGCCTGCCTCTGAAGCAGGGGATAGCCGTCACCGGTTCGGTTAACCAGATGGGAGAGGTTCAGCCCATAGGCGGCGTCAACCAGAAAATCGAGGGGATGTTCGACGTTTGCCGCCTGTCGGGGTTGACCGGCGACCAGGGAGTGATGATCCCTCACCAGAATTTACGTAACCTGATGCTCCGGCCAGACGTGGTGCAAGCGGTTAAAGACGGTCAGTTTCACATTTACTCGGTCAAGACTATTGACGAGGGACTGGAGATCCTGACCGGGCGGCCCGCGGGAGAGCGCAACGCCGAAGGCAGCTATCCGGAAGGCACCGTCAACTACTTGGTGGAAAAGAGGTTGTGGGAGCTCCACAATTCCATGCGCGGCTACTACGAGGGGTTGGTGAGTGCGGCGAACTAGGGTCTAGCAAACGCGCCCGCCGGGAGCCGATCTCCCGCCGGGCGCAAGTAATCGTGCAGTGGGGACGGGCCCGGCGCACTCCCGGCCTGAATGCCGATACCGGCCCGGCCAACGCTTATCGGGCCAAATATTTCCGGGGGTAACAGCCGTTATGGGAGCCTGCCATCGGACTTGAACGAGCCCAACCTTCGGATATTGCCCTCTCTAGGATGTCTCACCCCAGTGAAGGTGTTGGACTAAGAGTTTAGTCGTCGCCCCGGCGGACGCTACCGTTAACGGCAGCGGTCTCTTGGCTCAACATATCGATGCCCTTGCGGACAGAGCCACTAATTTCATGGAGCTGACGCTCCAAGGCCCTAAGGCTGCGCAAGGCGTAGGCATCGGCATCGGTCCGGCGGGACCTGGACTCGTTCTCCGACTGCTGAAGCATCCGGTTGACCCGCTCCTCGGCGTCGGCGATCGCCTGATCGGCCCGTTTCTGGGCCAGTTCGGTGATCTCGTTCTGGTCCAACCGCTCCCGGTAGTCGTCCTCGGCCTTGGCTTTGGTTCGCCGGGCGTCAACCGCCGCTTGATTCAGGATATGGTCCTTCTGGGAAAGGACCTCATCAGCGGCTTTCACCTCTTGAGGGATGGCCAGCCGCAACTGGTCAACCAGCTCCATGATTTTCTTTTTGTCGACCAGTACATTGCCGCTCACCGGCACGGCCTTGCTGGTATCGAACAGGGTCTCCAAACGATCGATAACATTTATGATATCTATGGTGTCCTCCTTATCCGGTCACTACCCGCTAGGGCCCGGCATCCCAAATTTGTCGTAAACGGCCTTGGCTACGTGGGGAGGCACCATGCCGGTGATGTCGCCTCCCAGCATGGCAACCTCTTTAATCAGACTGGAACTGAGAAACATATGGTCTTGGGATGTCATGAAAGACACCATGTCGATCTCTGGCGCCAGTCTACGGTTCATGATCGCCATGTCGAATTCGTACTCAAAATCGGAGCCGGTGCGGAGGCCTCTGATGATAACGTTGGCGCCGACATCTTGGACGAATCGGACCACCAGGCCTTCGAACCTGACTACCTCTACATTGGGCAGGTCTTCGACTGTTTTGCTAAATAGACTGATCCTCTCCTCTACATCGAACAGCAGGTCCTTGGTCGGTGTGGCATAGACGGCAATGATTAATTTGTCGAACAAGGCCGATGCCCGCTTGGCCAAGTCCACGTGTCCCAAGGTCACCGGGTCGAAACTCCCCGGGTAAACGGCAGTCAAAGGCTTTAGCCCTCTCTTTCAAAAAAGTCTACGACGTTGTCGCCATAACTCCTATGGGAAATCATTTGCAGCGGTCCGTATCCGGATTGCAGAGTCACTCGCTTGGAGTGACCTGCTACCACGGTTCCGCTAAAATCCACCAAGTTTGGGATCCCCGCAATCTCCTCCAGGACCTGGTCCAGATTCTCCAGCCGGTAGGGCGGGTCCAGCATCACCAATCGGTATGGCCCAGCCAGACTGGTCAAAGCCGAATGGACTGTGCTGCAGTAGACCGCGGCGTTGGAGCGTAATTTGGTGTTTTCCAAATTGTCGTTGATTACCGCACACTGGCGCCGGTCCTGCTCAACGAAGTCCGCCCAACTTGCTCCACGGCTGAGAGCTTCGATGCCCAGGCTACCGGAGCCGGCGTAGAGGTCCAGGACTCGCCCTCCTTGGTACAGTTGAGGGCTGAGGATGTTGAAGATCGCCGCCCTCACCCGCTCGGTGGTGGGCCGCCCTCCTGGGGATATGGTCCCCTTCAACCGGCGACCCTTGGCCTCACCTCCGACCACACGCATTGAACGTCCAGAGCCGTATTTAAACATAATGTCAATATCTTTTCCTAGAGAAGGCCAGGTCGATTTTAACCACTTTGGGGCCGATCCGCTTCCGGCTAGGCGGGCGGACCCTAACTATCCTACACCATACAACACGGGCCACAGAGTCACGGAGACGGGTGCCTCGAGGCCGAAATTGGTTGACCCATATTTCTGCCTGTGCTACCATCCCAGCACGTCAAACCGCCGTTTCCTCCTACCGGATTTCCACCGGGGCAACCAGAATCGACTGGGGAGAAAGCACCAAGGGGACCTAAACCGGCATGAGCTTCCGCCAGCGGATGTCCAGGTTTGCCCCCGACAGAGATACCGTCCTCACCATCGGCGTATTCGATGGAGTCCACCAGGGCCACTGCCATCTATTGCGCCGGCTGGTCCAACTAGCAGGCTCCTCCTACATTCCCACCGTCCTCACGTTCAACAACCACCCTATCACCGTGCTGCGGCCAGGGACTCAGGTTGGCTACATCACGTCACCCAAGGAAAAGGTGCGTCTGCTTCGAGAACAGGGCATTGAACTGGTGGTATCCTTGGATTTCGACCATTCGTTGTCTCAGGTCAGCGCCGACGAATTTACCAATGTATTGGTGGAACCGCTGCGCATGAAGGGGTTGGTTATCGGTCCGGATTCAGCCGTGGGCCGAAACCGCGAGGGGGATGTGGACTTTCTGCGGAAGAAGGGTTCCGAGCTGGGGTTCTGGGTCGAAACCATCGACTCCTGGACCGTGGATGGCGGCGCGGTGAAAAGCCGCCGCATACGGACAGCCTTGGAGCAAGGCGACGTCACCGCCTGTGCGCGTCTATTGGGCCGCAAGTTTTCTTTGGGCGGCGAGGTCGTGGTTGGCGCCAAAAGAGGGAAGGAGATGGGATTTCCAACGGCCAACCTGGACGTCCCGGCGGAGATGGTGGTGCCAGGCGATGGCATCTACGCCACATGGGCCATCATTGACGGCCAGAGGTACCCTTCGGCTACCAGCATCGGGGTCCGGCCAACCTTCGAGTTGACCGAGCGCCTGGTGGAAGTTTACGTGATAGACATGGAAGCCGACCTATACGGCAAGCGCGTCGATGTTGAGTTCGTCTCCAAGCTGCGAGATCAGGAAACGTTCTCCGGGGTGGACGAGTTGGTCCAGCAGATCGGCCAGGACGTAGCCAACACCCGTCTCGAGCTGGCCAGGGACAGGGACAGGGAAGTTGACGCTGTATAGCCCGGAAATCATAGACCGAATCACCCGCCGTGGGGTCCAAGAGATCATCTCGCGGGACGAATTCGTGCGCATGCTGCAGGAGGGCAAGCCACTGCGGCTGAAGATGGGGTTCGACCCCAGCCGCCCGGATATACATCTTGGCCACGTTGTGGGGCTAAGAAAGCTGCACCAGCTACAGGAATTGGGCCACCAGGTAATTCTGGTCGTGGGCGACTGGACTGCCCAGATCGGCGACCCCAGCGGCCAATCGGCCACCCGGCCTACACTCACCCACGACGAGGTCATTGCCAACGCCGAGTCATACCTGCGCCAGTTTTTCAAGGTGGTGGACCGGGACCGCACCCAGGTGGTGTGGCAGAGCGAGTGGTTCGGCAAGTTTACCCTGGCGGATGTCCTTAAACTGACCGGCCGGTTCACCGTGGCCCAATTTCTGGAGCGGGACGATTTCGCCAAGCGCTTTCAAGAGCACCGGCCCATCGCCATCACCGAGTTGCTTTACCCTCTGCTGCAAGCGTATGACTCGGTGGAAATACGGGCGGACGTGGAGTTCGGCGGCACCGACCAGATGTTTAACCTGCTGGTGGGCCGGGAATTGCAGGGAATGATGGGCCAGAAACCCCAGCAATGCGTCCTAATGCCCATTCTGGTAGGTACCGACGGCGTTCAGAAAATGAGCAAAAGCCTGGACAACTACGTGGGAGTGGAGGAGCCGCCCAACGACATGTACGGCAAGCTGATGTCCTTGCCCGACCAGCTCATACCCTCCTATTTCAACTTCCTGACCGACACTTCCGAGGAAGAATTATCCGCTATATCCCAGGACCTGGCGACCGACGCGGTAAACCCGATGCAGCTGAAAAAACGCCTGGCCAGGGAAATCACCGCCCAATTCCATGACGGCCCGGCCGCAGATGCTGCCCAGCAACATTTCGAGCGGGTGGTCCAACGGCGGGACCTGCCGGAGGATATGCCCGACTTTGAGTTCAGACCCTATACTGGTCAGACATATACATCTGGGCCGCGTGAGATCGTGGATGAACCTACTGGCGCGCCAGTGGCGGCATTGCCGATGTTGCTCTCGGCTGCAGGATTAGCCTCCAGCAACAACGAAGCCAAGCGGCTGCTGAGTCAAGGCGCGATATATCTGATCCGCGCAACGGGGGAACCTCAGAAGCTGTCGGCAGACTACCCGGTAACAAATCTGCAATCAGGCGATGTGCTCAGGCGGGGAAACCGCCGCTTTGTGCGATTAGTGGAGAGCTGAGCTCCCCGCCCTGTATCTTATACCTGAGTGGTAAGCGAAAAGGCACTGGACCATCGGAGGTACCCACTGTTTTCCCCTGAAGAGATGGAGCGGCTGCGTCGAGAAGGAGCCCGTTGGCGGGAGAAAAACGCCGCGGCCACCCAGCGCAAGCCGTCCTTCAAGACTCCATCTCAAATTCCCGTAGAGGCAGTCTACACTCCCGAAGATGTGCCTAACCAGGATTATCTTCGGGACCTAGGACTGCCCGGGGAGTATCCCTACCTGCGCGGGGTCCACGCCACGGGCTACCGGGAGCAGCTGTGGACCATGCGGATGTTTGCCGGTTTCGGGTTGGCCGAAGAGACCAACAACCGGTTCAAACTCCTCTTAAAGAACGGCGAGACCGGCTTGAGCGTGGCTTTCGATATGCCAACGCTCTACGGGTACGACACCGACGACCCTAGGGCCGCCAACGAGTTCGGCACCTGCGGGGTGGCCATATCATCGCTGGCGGATATGGAAACCCTTTTTCAGGGAATCCCCTTGGACCAAATCACCACCTCAATGACCATCAACAGCCCGGCGGCTATTATCTGGGCCATGTTCATCGTGGTGGCCGAGAAGCAAGGCGCCAAGCTGGAAAACATCGGCGGCACGCTTCAAAACGACATCCTCAAAGAATACATCGCCCAGAACGAGTACATCTTTCCTCCGGAGCCTTCCATGGGTCTGGTGGTGGACACGGTGGAGTTCGCCACCCGCCACATGCCCCGGTGGAATCCCATCAGCATCAGCGGATACCACATACGCGAGGCAGGTTCCACCGCTATCCAAGAGCTGGCGTTTACGCTGGCCGACGGATTTGAGTACGTGCGGCACTGCTTGGCGCGGGGTCTGTCCGTCGACGATTTCGTGCCAAGGCTCAGCTTCTTTTTCAACGTGCATAATAACTTCTTCGAGGAAATAGCCAAGTTCCGAGCGGCGCGGCGGGTTTGGGCCAGGGAGATGAAGGAAACCTTCAAAGCCCAGAACCCCCGGTCCTGTTGGCTGCGCTTCCATGCCCAGACCTCCGGAGCCACGCTTACAGCCCAGCAACCCGAGAACAACGTGGTGCGGGTGTCGCTGCAGGCCCTGGCCGCGGTGCTGGGGGGATGCCAGTCGTTGCACACCAACGGGAAAGACGAAGCCTGGGCCCTGCCGTCGGAAGCGGCGGCGCTGCAAGCGCTGCGGACCCAGCAAATAATCGCCCACGAGACCGGGGTAACCGACACAGTGGACCCCTTGGGCGGCAGCTATTTCCTGGAGAAGTTGACCGATCAGGTCGAAAGCGGGGCCTACGACTATTTCCGCCGGGTGGAAGACCTTGGTGGAGTGATGAAGGCGCTGGAAGCCGGGTATTTCCAGCGCGAGATCGCCGACGCCGCCTACATCTACCAGATGGAAGAGGACCGAAGGGAACGGATTACCGTCGGTGTCAACGAATACGTCACCGGCGAGTCCATGGAAATCCCCTTGCTCCGAGTCGACCGAGAGGGGGAGCAGAGGCAGATCCAGCGGCTAAACGAGGTGCGGCGCGCCCGGGACGGGCGGGATGTGTCCCACAAACTTCGGGCCCTGGAGCAGGCAGCCAGGAGTTCGGAGAACCTCATGCCTCCGCTGGTGGAGGCCGTCAAAGCCTATGCGACCCTGGGCGAGATGATGGACGTGCTGCGGGGAGTATACGGGGAGTATCAGCCGTCCTGGGGGTTCTAGGCTAGACCTTTTCCTCTTCTCTGGCCCGCTTGGCCTCTTCAATGACCCGGGGCTCCAGGTTAGGGGGCACCGGCTCGTAGTGGTCGAACTCAAGTTGGTAGTTGCCCCGTCCCTGGCTGACCGAGCGCAGGTCTTGGGAATAGCGTTGGACTTCGGCCTTGGGAACCTCGGCGATGATCTCGGTGTAGCCGTCTTGAGGCGTCATGCCCAAGATCCGGGCTCGTTTGGTATTCAAGTCGCTCATTACCTCACCGGTATAAGCGTCGGGCGCGTTGACGGTCAGCTTCATGATGGGTTCCAGCAGAATGGGACTGGCATCGGCAACCCCTTTACGCAAGGCTTGGTTCCCGGCAATCTCGAAGGACATTCCCGAGGAATCCACGTCATGGAAGCTGCCGTCGTAAAGAACGGCTTTCAGGTCCACTATGGGGTACCCAGCCAGAACCCCCTCGCCCATGGCTTTTATCACGCCCTTTTCCACCGAGGGGAAGTACTCCCGGGGCACCTTGCCTCCGACCACCTCGGACTTAAACTCGAAACCCTGGGTGCGCTCCAGGGGCTCCAAGCGAAGGATCACGTGCCCGTACTGGCCATGCCCGCCTGACTGCTTTTTGTGCCTGTACTCGGCCTTGGTCACCTGGCTAATGGTCTCCTTGTAGGCGACCCGGGGCATTTTAACCCTAAGGTCGGCGCCGAACTTTCGGCGTATTTTGTCCATGGCCACTTCGATCTGAGCATCTCCCACGCCGGTGATCAAGGATTCGCCAGTGTCGTAATCCCTGGAAAATTCAAGGCTGGGGTCCTCTTCAACTATGCGGCTGAGGGCCACGGACATTTTGTCCAGGTCGGCCTTGGTGGCCGGGGAAACCGCGACGGTGTAGTAGCCTACCGGAAACTTGACCGGCTGGAAAGTCACCGCGTGGTCGCGCTGGCACAGGGTATCTCCGGTTAGAGTCTCCGAGAGTTTCCCTATAGCCCCGATATCTCCGGCGGTGACTTCGGTAACGTTATCTTGGGACTTGCCTTTGGGCAAATACAATTGGCCGATACGTTCCGACACCTCTCTGACGCTATTCCAGACTTCCGAGTTGCTCTTGATACCTCCCCGGTAGACCCGGAACAAGGACAGTTTGCCTACGAAGGGATCGGCGGTGGTCTTGAACACGAAGGCCGCCAGCGGTCCGTCGGAGTCTGGCTCGACGTCTGCGCCATCATTAGCCATGAGAGGCCGGATACCGTCGACGGGGGAGGGCAGGAAGTCGCGAACCATGGTCAAACATTCTTCCACGCCAATGTTTTTGGTCGCCGAACCGGCCAGGATGGGAATAAGCTCACCTCGCCAGATAGCGGCCCGAACGCCGCTGAGAATCTCTTCGCCGGTCAGCTCCTCCCCTCCCAGGTACTTGTCGGCCAGAGCCTCATCGCTTTCGGCGGCCGCCTCAATCAATCGCTCCCTGGCAGCCTGAACCTCATCCGCCACCGAGGCGGGAACGTCTGCCGGGGGGTTGACTACGCTGACCACGCCGGTGAAGTCCTGGGCATCGCCGATGGGTATCTGGAAAGGCACACAATGGTTGCCAAAAGTGCCCTGAATATCCGAGACACAACGGGCGAAGCTGGCGTTTTCCCGGTCCATCTTGTTGACCAATATGATCCTGGGAAGACCCTGGGCTTCACACATGCTCCATGAGCGCTCAGTGCCCACGTCCACGCCCGAAGGGGCAGCCACCAGGATCACCGCTCCCTCCACCACCCGCAAAGCAGCGCCCACTTCCCCCAGAAAGTCGTCGTATCCTGGGGTGTCCAAAAAGTTGACTTTGTAATCGTTGGCGGCGCAAGCGATCAGTGTGGTTTGTACACTGCTGTTGCGCTTGATCTCTTCCGGCTCGTAGTCGGATACCGTGTTTCCGTCCTCAACCCGGCCGATCCGGGTGGTGGCTTTGTGATTGAAGAGAAGTGCCTCGCTCAGGGAGGTCTTGCCCACCCCGCTGTGGGAGAGCAAAGCAACGTTTCTAATGTTAGCGACTTGTATCCCGGGCATTTGGTATCCCCCTTCCCATATGGGTGACAATCTAGAGAGTTCCCAAGAAATCCAAGCGGGCGATAAGCGCAGGCCAGACCCAGCGCGCCGGAACGAGCAGGTCAGTCCTAGGCCCATTTTAGCTGCTTAATAGCCTATCGCGCAACACGCATGGAAATTGGGGCTGGATTTGTCAGCGCCTGTTTCAAACTCCGCTCACCTTGAGCCTGTCGCAGGGCTCCAGCGTGGTTCGACAGGTCCTCCGATCCACCAGGGAGACTAACGACCTACGGCCGGAGTTCACCGGGTCGGGTTTGAAAGTAAGGGGCGCGGGTCTATAATGGAAAATCCTAAAACCAGGCATGGATTCACGCGAAACCGGTGGCGATGCCTGTAATCGCATGTCAATGCTGTCAAAAGGAAGTGCAATTATGCCCAAGAAAGAGATCATCACCAGCGACAAGTTGTCTCCTGGCCGGGGACTGCTCTCCCAGGCAACCCGGTTTGGCAACATGGTTTTCGTTCAGGGATGCACCGGCCGGCATCCCACCACCGGAGAGGTGGGCAAGGACATCAAGGAGCAAACACGATATACGTTGGACCGCATAAAATTGATTCTGGAAGCAGCGGGCACCACTCTCGACAACGTCATGACCAACACGTGCTACATCGCCCGCAAGGAAGACCTGGCAGGATTTAACGAAGTCTATGGGGAATACTTCACCGACGACCGGCCGGCGCGAACCGCCATCATCGTGCAATTCGGAGCGGAGGACAACCTGGTGGAAATAACGTCCACTGCTTGCATACCCAATTAATAAGCAGCCTGGGACGAAGTGCAAATGCTGCTGGGGAGCCGGGGGCTGAGTTGCGTCAACAGGTTTGGCCAGAAACGTCTGGCCGGGGGTGACCGGTGAGAACAAGAGCCTTCATTCTAATAGAAACCCAGGTAGGAATGTCACAGCAGGTCGTCGATACCTTGCGTACGATGGACGGGATATTGTCGGCTGATGTGGTCACCGGGCTATTTGACGTGATCGCGTTGATCGAAACCGCGGACATGACCGGCATGGCCGAAATCGTGACCGGCCAGGTGCAAGGAATCCGGGGACTTAAACACACCATCACCTGCGTGGCGGCGGGGTAGCGGTGGGCTCCTGGGATCAGTTTAGTTTTTTATAGATTATATGGGTGCGGTTGGTGGTGTGTGGTCTGATCTGGGCGACCCAGTCCCCCTTGTCCGATTCCTTAGTCCACCCCTCGGTCTGGGGAGTGTCCGGGGAGTCGATCTCATAAACGGCGGCGTAGCGGGCCACCCCTTCAACGTCGGAGGACTCGAGCCTGTACCGGGTACAACTGTGGACGCCCGGCGCCTGCAGGATGTTGGGCACATGTTGGGTGTCGTAGATGCGGTTAAAATCGTCCTCTAACTCTACAGGTATGTCCATCTGCACCAGGTAAATGTAATCGGCCATGATAAAACAACCTCCTGCAACCTTCTGGCGCATTGCGGCATTCGGGTTTGAAACCGTCGCCCGCCTAAGCAGTGTCCGCACGCCGGAGATGTCCCTTCCAATATATTGAGGTGCGTGACGCCGGATGGTCTGGATTATAGGGCGGTGGGAGCCCATCCACAAGATTGACCGTGGAGGGCGATGAGGACTAGAATGGGCACCTCAGCGACCGGCAGCGGGCCGCTCCTTCAGCGGCTCCTCCTCGACTTGTCGGGGGCCGGCCGCTCCCTTTTGTCCCAAAAACGGCTTTAGACAAGCAGGACGAGTCCTCCGGCCTCGAGTTCAAGCCACACGTTCTCGCGCGTGTCTCCTCTCGATCCCAAAGGGCCGCTCCATACGTTGCGAGGCTAGGGCCGGTAGGTCAAGGCCGAGGCGGCGCCGTCGGGCAGCTCCACCTCCAGGGCTTGCAAGCTATGGGCCAAGGTGTGGTAGTAGCCGACCACCACCAGCACATCGATTATCCCCGCGTCGCCGACCTGGGAGCGCAGGGCCTCAAAGGTGGCGTCGGAGACCCGGTGCTGGCGCAGCAACTCCAAGACAAACTGGACCACGTTGGCGTCATTGGCGTCCAATCCCACGGGAGCGCGGAACTCGTGAATAGCGCTGACAATAGCATCGCTGATTCCGGCCTCACGTGCGCCTCGCTGGTTGACGGTCCACACGTAGTGCCCATTGGCTTCACGAGCGGCAGTGAGTATGGCCAGGGTTTTCACCCGTGGGTCTAGAGGAGTCTCGAACCGGGCGTAGCCGCCCAGGGTAGCCATGCGTCCCGCAGCTTGGGGATTGTTCAGCAGCGCCGCGTAGTTACGAGCTACGCCACCCCGGCTGGTCTCGATTTCGTCCCAGATTTTCTGCCCATCGGGGCTCATGGATTCCCGTGTAGTAATTGGGACTCTGGCCATGTCATACCTCCATAAAATGCGCCTCGAGAACTTTGAAGGATGCTGCTGAACCGGTAAAACAAAGCAAGGCCAGGCCTCACGTAAAGGCCTGGCCTCGCCGATCCGGCCTAGGTTATTTGGGGGCGGGCTGGCCGTCCTTTTCCCACAGGGCTTCCAGCACGGCTCCAGGGGTCATTGGCAAGTGGTGCATTCGCGCGCCCAAAGCGTGGTACACAGCGTTGGCGATTGCCGCCATGGGAGGCACTATGGGAATCTCGCCCACGCCGCGGACTCCGAATGGATGGCCCGGGTTGGCCACCTCGACGATCACTGTGTTGATCATCGGCAGGTCCAAGCTGGTGGGCATCCGGTAGTCCAGGAAGCTGGAGTTTTCCATCTGCCCCTTGTCGTTAAAGTAGTATTCTTCGTTCAGGGCCCATCCGATGCCCTGGACCACGCCGCCTTGCATCTGGCCTTCCACGTAGCTGGGGTGGATGGCCTTGCCGGCGTCCTGGATGGCGGTGTAGTTGAGGATGGTCACCTTGCCCGTCTCGGGGTCCGCCTCCACGTCGACGATGTGGGTGCTGAAAGCGCCGCCGGCGCCCTTGGGGTCCACACTGACCTGGCTGGAAATGGGGCCGCCGGTGCTGTTTAGGCGCCCGGACAGGTCCTTGAAGGTCAATTTTAGGTCCGGGTCTGACCTGTGCTGGAACACCCCATCAACCAGGTCGATGTCGTCTACGGACACCTCCCAGATGGTGGAAGCCCGTTCAATCATCTTGTTTTTGATGTCCTGGGCACACTCGTAAGCCGCCCAACCGGTGGCGAAGGTGACGCGGCTGCCTCCGGTGAGGAAAGTGTAACCCACCGAATCGGTGTCTGCCACCGTGGGGTGGACGTCTTCAGCGGGGATGCCCAAGACCTCCGCCGCTTGCATGGCTATGGAGACTCGAGTACCGCCGATGTCGGTGGAACCTTCCACCAGACTGACGGTCCCGTCGGCATTGACGCTGATGGCGCAACTGGACTGGAAACCGATGTTGAACCAGAAGCCGGAGGCCACCCCGCGGCCCCGGTTCGGTCCTTCCAAGGGAGTCTTGTACTGTTCGGTGTCGCGGGCCGCTTCCAAAACTTCAACGTTGCCGACACGGGGGAACACAGGGCCGTCCACCCGGCGGGTCCCCTCTTTGGAAGCGTTGAGCAACCGCATTTCGATGGGGTCCAGCCCCAGCTTCTCGCATATTTCGTCCACCACCGTTTCGCCAGCGAAAGCGGCGTTGGGGGCGGCCGGCGCCCGGTAGGCAGCGGTCTTGGGCTTGTTCACCATGACGTCGTAGCCATCGACCCGCACGTTTTCTATGTCGTAGGGAGCGAAGATACACTGTCCGCCTGCCGAAACCATGGAACCGGGATATCCGCCGGACTCGTAGGCCAGGTAGGCTTCAGCGGCGGTAATTTTGCCCGACTTATCGGCCCCCATTTTGACCTTGATGTAGGTGCCGGAGGTCGGTCCGGTGCTT
>JADFFS010000257.1 GCA_022568195.1 Chloroflexota bacterium
GATTCGGTCGCTATCCACGGCGGAATTAGCCCTCAGAAACTCGACTGCCGCGTTAACGTCGGCGACTATCTCCGGGTCGCTCAGGGTTGCGCCCCTGGCCATGGGCTCGGAGATCGCGGGGTCGGTGATCCGGTGAAACAGGTCGGGTGCAACGGCGGCGTAGCCTTCCCCCGCCAGTTTGTCGGTCATGCCCTGGATAAACTCGTTAACGCCACCGATGGCCTGGATCACCACCACGGCGGGGAAGGGACCAGAGCCGCTGGGCACGCTGGCGTAGGCCTGCATGTCCTGGCCGTCTACTTTAAGGGTCTCCCAGAAAGATGGCATCGTAACTCCTCTCCGTAAAACCTGGATTTAGAATCAGGGCTTCTAACAGAACTTACACCATGTCAATCTGAGCCCTTCGGCTGCGCTCAGGATAAACTCCGCGAAGCTCCGACTCCGTCGCGAGTCCCGCATGGAATCGGGAAATCTCCCTTCGCATTGGGGGCAGATTCTTCGCCGCTGCGCTCCTCAGAATGACACTCGATGATTTTATTAGAAACCCTTGGTTATGTCGTCCAGTGGATTCTAGCACTCGTGGGGGCAGGTTTAAAAGCTGCCCCTACAGCAAACCATCTTCGCGAACCGCTGCCAGGGTGCTTTCAAAGGCGTCCAGGGTCTGGTCGATGTCCCCTTCCGTGTGGGTGGCGGACACCAGAAACGCGTCCCGGCCCATGATGTCCACGCCGTTGTTCTGTAGCCCTCGCTTGAGGCCGGTTACTGCTGAGGAGGCGGTGGTTTCTTGTATCTGGCGGTGGGGCATGGTGCAGATCTCTCTGCCGCAGTCGCAGTCGGCCAAAACCACATGGATCATGGAAGCGATGCCGTGGGCGTGGCCGGCCACTTCCATCTTTCCGAAGATTTCGTTCAGGCCGGATTTGAGCCGGGCGGCCATGGCGTCGGCGTGCTGGTTGATGGGTTGGCTGGCGATCAGCTCCAAACAGGTGGACCCGGCCACAGCGGACAGCGGGTTGGCGTTGAAAGTACCCGGGTGGTACACACGGTGGGTGTTGTCCCAGTCTGGGTCGCCACGATGGGCGATCATGTCGATGATGTCGGCGCGGCCGCCGACGGCGCCGCCGGGCAGCCCGCCGGCGACGATTTTGGCCATGGTGGTGAGGTCGGGATCGATGCCATAGAGGACCTGGGCGCCGCCTGGGGAAGCCCGGAAGCCGGTGACCACCTCGTCGAAGATCAGCACCACGCCATGCTGGGCCGTCAAATCCCGCAACCCCTTGAGAAAATTGGGCGCGTCAAAGGGCAACTGGCCGTAGTGGGCGCCGGTGGGCTCCAGAATCAGCGCGGCGACGTCCGAATCGTTGCTGAGGGCCCGCTCTACCGCGTTGAGGTCTCCCGAAGGGACCACAATCATGGTCCCCCAGCTTGCTTCGGGCACACCCGGGGCCGGCCGGTCGGAGCCGGCCATGGCGTAGTCGTGCCAACCGTGGAAGTGGTCCTGCATTTTGATTATCTTGTTTTTTCCGGTGTAAGCCCGGGCCAGCCGCATGGCCATCAACGTGGCTTCCGTGCCCGAGCTGTGGAAACGCACCTTTTCCACCGAGGGAATCAGGGCTTTGATAGCCTTGACCCATCGAATCTCCTCGTCGGTTGACGCGCCCAAGTGGGTGCCCCGGACTATCTGCTTGGTTACGGCGTCGACGATGGCTGGGTGGGAATGGCCCAGCAGCAATGCTCCATGGCCGGACACATAGTCGATATACTCGTTGCCGTCCACGTCCCACTTTCGGGGCCCGGTGCCATGGGTCATGTACAAGGGGAATGGCTGGGCGTAACGGGTGTCGTGGGTCACCCCGCCCGGAAACAGGGTCAAGGCTTCGGTATACCGTTGGGCCGAGCCGGGGTGTTTGGCAACGTACTCATCAAGAATAGTGGGCATGGGACCTCCATCAACCTAGTCAGGTCCACCTCGAAAGGACGAGGAGCTGGAAGCCGCGTGGCCACAACGTAGTGACGCGGCCGCCTGGAACGGATGGTATTGTAGCGCGTCGCCGGACCAAGTGCTATCGGAAGCTGGCTACGCCGCCAGGTTCAAGACCTGTTGCTGCGAACCCGATTATCCCGGTGACCATTGGTGGCTGCCAGAGACGCGGCCACAAGGTACAATTAGCGCAAGCATGTCCACTGGATGGACGAGATCGGCCCCAGGTCGATGATGGAATGGAAGCTACTACACCCAAGAATATGATGGCGGCTGGGACGTCCGGTTCTTCCGAGGCCCCTGAGCCACCCGTACGCCACATCATTCACGCCGATCTGGACGCCTTCTACGCTGCCGTGGAGCAACTGGATAACCCGGAGTTGAGGGGCAAGGCGGTGATGGTGGGCGGCAGTCCGGAGCACCGCGGCGTGGTGGCCACCGCTTCCTACGAGGCCCGGGAGTTCGGCGTCCACTCGGCCATGCCCATGCGGTCGGCGGTGCGCCGTTGCCCCCAGGGCATCATCGTGCGTCCCCGGTTCGACCGCTACCGGGAAGTCTCCCGAAAGGTCATGGCCATTTTCAGGGATATCACCGACCTGGTGGAACCCCTCTCCCTTGACGAGGCTTACCTGGATATAACCCAGCTGGTCGAAGACGGTCAGCCTCCCCTGGCGGTGGCTTTGGATCTAAAGAGGCGGGTCAACCAGGAGACGGGACTCACCCTCTCGGTGGGCGCGGGCACGGCCAAGTCGGTGGCTAAGATTGCCTCGGATTTGCACAAACCCGACGGCTTGCTGGTGGTTCCTCCCGGTGAGGAAGAGGAATTTCTGGCGCCGCTGCCCGTGGGTAAGCTGTGGGGGATTGGCCCCAAGACTGAGGAGCGGTTACGGGCCGACGGAATCGACACCATAGGGCAACTGGCCGGCCAGCCGCTGGACTGGTTCCAAAGACGCTTCGGGCAACGGGCCGCCGACGTGCGCGCCCGCGCCTTGGGAATCGACCGGGGGGCGGTACACACCGAGCGGGCCACCAAATCGGTCAGCGCCGAGACCACCTTTGACACCGACCTGACCGATGAGGACCAACTGTATCCGGTGCTGGCACGATTGGCGGCCAGGGTGGCCGGTAGCCTGGAGGCCAAAGAATTGCGGGGGAAGACCGTGACGGTGAAAGCCCGGTTGGCCGACTTTACCACCTTCACCCGGCAAATGACCCTGGCGGCTCCAACCAACTCGGATGCGGCTATTTTGGAGACGGCCTGGCGGTTGTTTTCCAAGGAGCTGTCGCCGGACCGGTCCTTTCGGCTGCTGGGGGTGGGCGTCTCGGGGTTTCTATCGGCTTCGCTGGGGGCAGACGCGGAACCGGAGCAGTTCCAGTTGCCCCTGTTTGGGGAGGAGGCCTATTCAGGATGACAATCGGTGGTTTTTCAGGAGCTTTGCCCCGCTGAGCTACCTGAACATGTCCTTGTCCGGCGAGCGGATCAGGTCCCAAT
>JADFFS010000258.1 GCA_022568195.1 Chloroflexota bacterium
CGTATCGCTCGTTAAAAGCCACAAACAAATTCCCGCCCAGCCTCCGCCGTCGCTCGATGGCGCCGTGAGCGTACAGCTCTTCAAGAGCCGGTCCACTCAATGTCCCCGGAACAGCCGGGAATCCCTCAGTGGGCGATAGGTCGCCACGGAGACCTCTTTCCATCATGCCCCCGTAGATCTCGGCGAACCATTCCAGGTGGGCTATTACCTCCCCGACGTTCCACTTGTCACATGGACTGGGACGTTCCAGGGCCTCCGGAGGCAGGGCATTAATGTATTGCTTGACCCGCTCCGTCTCGGATTGTATTAGCTCGACGTGGGTTTTGTGTGTATCTACCGACTGCATTATCCTTCCTCCACTATGTCGCCTTTGAGACTGGCGGCGCAGTCAAGGAATTCCTGCTTTTCTTGTTTGGGCACCTCGAAATGCTCCAGTGTACCTACTATATGGCCCATGAATATTTCCCAGTCACGCTCGCTGATCCTGAGCCCTTCGTGAGAGGTCTTCATGTCTCGACCCCGGTAGATCACCGGCCCGCCTATAGCTTCACACAGGAAGTCCACTATCAGTTGCCGGTCCCTTTTCATACTGTCCGTACTGTGGCCCCTCCAATAGACGCCGATGTCGGGGTCGCTGGTCAAGCGCCGCAGTAATTCGTCGGTGGCTGCGGCGATGGCGTCGTACCCACCCATGCGTTCGTACAGGGACTTTTCTGGTGGTGTTGTCATATTCCTCTCCTTGCTCAGTACCTTGAATCTGACACTCCAATATTAATCAGCGGAGCAATGGTCCGCATCACATGACTCTGTGATTTCTGGGGCAGGAGAAATGACCAAACGGAGATGGAATACAGGGTGGAAGGACTTTATGCGCCGGAGTTTGAAGACAGGGTGGAAGGAAATACTGGGAGTGGTTACACCATATGGCGCCGGGCGGCGTAAACCGCTGCCTGCACCCGGTTTCTGGTGCTGGTCTTGGTAAAGATGTTGGTGATGTGACGGGTCACGGTGTTTATGCTGATGAACAACTCTCCGGCAATCTCAGGGTTGTTCTTGCCAAGGGCCACAAGCCGCAGCACCTCTCTCTCGCGCTTAGTGAGTTGATGAGGAAATACGGCAAATACGCCCAGTGGAGCGAGTGCCTGGCCATCACCGGATATAGCGGACTTGGTCCGGGCCAGCAGGGAGAAGAGTTCTTCCTGATCTCTGTCAGTTAGACCGGACTCCTCTAATGTCTCCCCCGCCATGCTGACGAAATGTTCCCACTCGACCTTGCCGATGCCCATTCCTTTATGCCTCGGCTTAGTGCCCGGACCCTGCGCAACAACCGGTATCCCTGCAGAGTCGCAGAGAAGGTCAATGTACGATCGGCACTCGGCTGCCTTGTCATCGGTGCTGCGGCCCTTCCAGTGGTACCAGGTGTGCCGGTCACTGGACAACCGCTGGTGCAGTTCGCCGACGATCTTGGCTATAACGTCATATCCACCGAGACGGTCGTACAGTGTGGCTTGGGCTGAGTTTGTTGCCGCCATAGTCGGACTTCCCCTGCTTCGACTCGAGATGGGCATGCAATTCGGACTAATCCCATTATACTGATGCGAATCCGGGTTAGCTATGCGCTATCGATAGCTCTGGTGTCCTGCTCCCAGGATTGATATGGCTCACCAAAAACCTGTTGCTAGTACCATTTCAATTTGAAAACGACCAATGTCATTCCGACCGCAGGGAGGAATCTGGGGATGGGTGGAACGGCCCCGCCCCAGATGCTTCGCCGCTGCGGCTGGCTCAGCATGACATTTTCGGAGCAATAACAGGTCGTCTGAACCGGCCAACCTATCACAATCAACTTGACGCGGTACTAGCTTTAGCCAGTTTTAGATAAAGGAAAAACCGTGAAGTTCAGCAACTTCCTCTTTCCCGAAAGCAAGACCCCGGAGGGCGATTTCGACGTCATCCAGGAGTCTCTCAAGGAAGCGGAGCTAACCGAAGAGTTGGGCTACGACGCCGTCTGGTTGGCGGAGCACCATTTTGACGGTGGCTGCGTCTACGTAGACCCGATAACCTTCGCCTCAGCCATCGCCGCCAGGACCCATAGGATCAAAATAGGATTCGCCGTGGCCCAGATGGCCCTGCACCACCCCATCCGGTTCGCGGAGCAGATCGCCCTGATCGACAACATCAGCCGGGGCCGGATGATCGTTGGGGTCGGTAGGGGCACGGCTTACAATTTCTACGAGTTCCGGGGCTATGGAATCGATCCCAATGAGGCCCACGAAAGGCTGCTGGAAGTAGAGGACATACTGGTCAAAGCCTGGACCACCCAGAACTACAAACACAGCGGTAAGTACTGGCAGGTGGAGTTGCCGGTGCTCCGTCCCCAGGTTTATCAAAAGCCTCATCCGCCCTTGATACGAGCCTGCTCGGGGTTGGAGTCCACGCTGGAGATGGCCCGGGAGGGCCGGCCATTCTTGATGAATCTCCAGAGCGACGAGACAACCAGGCAGCGGATGGACCTCTACCGGACCACCATGGCCGAGGCGGGATTTGACGAGGCGGCGATCGCCCGCAGCGTGGCCGACTCCTGGGTGTGGCGGAACATATTTGTCGCGGACACCGATGCCGAGGCCGAGTCCGTCGGTGTGCCCCACTTCCGCGCTATGCGGGCTTACCTTGCGGACAACCGGGCCCGGATGAACACCTCCGAGGAGTTGGCTGCCCAGGCCGCCGCGGTTACCGGAACGGCCAGGGACTCGGTGGACCATGGGCTGATCCACGGCTCGCCGGAGACGGTATGCCAGCGGTTGGAAGAGCTGAACAGCATCGGTGTGGGCGGCCTTATCATTCACTTCCGGTTGGGGGCCATGCCCTATGACGCCGCAGCACACAGCCTACGCCTCTTCGCGGAAGAGGTGGCCCCCCAATTACGCAAGCCGGTAAACGTCTGATAGCGCGCTATTCCCTGACTGGAAAACACTCTTCAAGAACGGTGCCTTTTATGGCTGGCCACGAAATATACGAGTTGGGCGACATCGTGCTTCAATCCGGGCTGAAGCTTCGGGGCGCCAGACTGGCGTACAAGACATACGGCGCGCTGAACCCTGGAAAAGACAACGTCATCATTTTCCCCACCTTTTTCAGCTCGCAGCATACGGGCAATGAGCCTATGATCGGGCCGGGGATGGCGCTGGACCCCGAGCGTTACTTCATTATCGTGCCCAACCTGTTCGGCAATGGCTTGTCATCGTCGCCCAGCAACACACCGCCGCCCTACGACAGAGCAAGGTTTCCGGGTATTACCTATTACGACAATATCAACTGCCAGCACCGGCTGGTGACCGAGAAGTTCGGAATCGAGCGCATCGCCCTGGTCTGCGGCTTCTCCATGGGCGCTCAACAGTCCTATCATTGGGGCGCTTTGTTCCCCGAGATGGTGGAGCGGATAGCGCCTTGGTGCG
>JADFFS010000096.1 GCA_022568195.1 Chloroflexota bacterium
GAGTTCCTCCACCGTTGCCTCGTACCCTTTCTCGGCCCTGGCTTCTAACTCATGGTACTGGGCGCCGAACCCCGCGCGCCGCATAAGATGGGCCATCAAAGCGATATCGTTATCTGCCATCTGTTTTTCTCCTAGATCTGAGCACGCCAATAACTGTCCTACATGGTAGCATTTGACCCCTCACCAAGCAAGTTGGCATATCATACTGGGCGCCCGACATGATTTATGCCAAACTTCTATGACCGAGGCGTGCAATACGCCTATCGTTCCGTTCTATCGTGACTCCCGGAGCCAAACTGCCGACCCTGTTCGAGTTCATAACCCATGCCAGGTCCATGCTGCAGTTCGATGCCGGCATCGGGCCATCCTCCTGGAGCCGGGATTGGCGGCGCCGAATTGTCAGCTTTGTCCCCACGGGTTACAATCCCAAGGAATTGAAGGGGAAATGCATGGTCCGTGCCGGTAGGCACGGATCGCCAGGACACAACAGTGACGACCACAATCGAAACAACACTGACGTTGCAGGGAGTAGAACTGCCGGTGATCCGCAAAGGGTCCGGGCCACAAATCCTCATGCTGCACGGAGGAGATGGACCCGTGGCCCATCTCCCCTTCGTCGAGCGGTTGGCCGAACAGTTCGAAATCATACAACCGATACATCCCGGGTTTGCCGGAACCCCAATCCCCGAGCATTTCGACAATCTACAAGATTTGATTTTCCTCTATCTCGATTTGATCGACTCTTTAGACTTGAGCGAAACGATACTGATGGGGTTTTCCATGGGTGGGTGGGCGGCAGCCGAGATCGCGGTGATGAACATCCGGCGTTTCTCCAAGCTGGTTCTCGTGGATTCGGTTGGCATCAAACCGGGTGGCCGGTTCGACCGCGACATCGCCGATGTCTTTGCCATTTCTCCCGCCGAACACATAAGAATCAGCTGGCACGATGCGTCCAAAGCTCCCGACATGTCGGTGATGACCGATGAGGAGCTACAAATCTTGGCCGCCAACAGGATCGCCCATGGGCTCTATACCTGGGAACCGTATATGCACAATCCTAAGCTCCCGTACCGCCTGCACCGCATCGACATCCCCACGCTGCTCATTTGGGGCCAGAACGATGGAGTGGTCACGACAAGTTACGCCGAGGCATTTCGCGACATGATTCCCGGAGCGAAGATGGTCGTCATTCCCGAGGCCTGCCACGCGCCGCACGTCGAGCAGCCCGAGGCCTTCGTCAAGCGTTTCCTCGAATTCGCATCGTCTTAAGGAATTGAGAAATGAGAGTCTGGTTTTTTACGGAAAATGCCTATCCGAACCTACCCGACGCCGAATCTTACGAATCGATTCGCGTCAATCTGCCCAACAAACATTTCGATCCTGAGACGGGGGCCGGTCTGTATCACATGTACCTGGACATGTGGGGCGCCGCCGACGAAATGGGCCTCGAGATTATGAACAACGAGCATCATCAGACCGCAACATGCATGATGCCGGCCGCCCCGATAATGCTGGGCATTCTCGCCCGCGAGACCAAGAAGGCGCGGCTCCTTATATTGGGCAATCCGATTACCAATCGAAAACAACCGATTCGAGTTGCCGAGGAAATGGCGCTTATCGACGTCATCTCGCGCGGCAGGCTAGAATGCGGCTTCGTGCGGGGGGTACCCTATGAGATAGCTCCGGCCAACGCTTTTCCCTATCGTGGCTCGGAAAAACTATGGGAAGCCCACGACCTGATCATTAAGGCGTGGACCCACCACGAAGGCCCCTTCAATTTCGAGGGCCGGTGGTTCCATGGCCGCCAAGTCAACATCTGGCCGCGCCCCTATCAGCAGCCCCATCCGCCCGTCTGGATCACCATGGGCAGCGCAAACTCCGGCGCGGAGGTGGGCCGTCACAAGCACGTTGGAGCGGTCTTCCTGGCGGGTTACCCCAACATCCGCAAACTCTTTGACGGTTATCGCCAAGGTTACCTGGAATCCCAAGGCGAAGAGGCGCCGTTAGACCGGCTCGCCTACGCCGCCATGGTTTATGTTGGCAGCAACGAAAAGGAGGCTGAAGAAGGGGCGAAAAAACTCCTTTGGTACCTCAGCTCCAACAAGGTTGCACCGCAATTCAACAATCCCCCAGGCTATCATCCTCCGGCAGTGGCCGCCAATATCATGAGAGGCCCTCAACCGGGGGAGCCCGATCGCCGTGATCCGCGCCTAGAAACCCAATTGGCCCGCGGCAATGTCTTCGCGGGCACGCCCGATCAGGTATTCCAACAGATCAAGCATTTCTGGGAGTACTCGGGTGGATTCGGGAATTTGTTGATGATGGGCCAGGCTGGATTCATGACCTATGAAGAAACGTTGAAGTCCATGAAGCTGTTTACACAAGAGGTCCATCCCAGGCTCAAAGCGCTGACGGCGTCATACGATTCGGGTGAGATGAAGGAGCTCCGCGCGTCTCAGCCCGACGTTGAGAACGTCGACGTTAGCATATTCGCCTCTGAATTCGTCCGGTGAAATCGACCGGCGAGGTTTAAAGCAAGTTTCACCCGGCATCCTCCGGGAGCGTGTGGCGATGCCGCCAGGACAACAAACCAGCAAGGTGTTCCAGCCTAGGCCCGCCATGCTGAGGTAGGTTAACCGATATGGATGAACTGGATCAGAGAATCATCGGCCTTTTGCAAATCGACGGGCGGATTCCCAACGCCGAAATAGCTCGCAAGTTGGGAGTCAGTGAAGGCACCATCCGTCGCCGGGTGGGGCGCTTGCTTCAGGAAGATGTAATCAGGGTCACCGTCGTCCCCAACATCGAAAAAATGGGGTACGGAGCCACCGCTTTGGTGGGGGTACAAACCCGGCCGGGGCGGGCCGACGACGTTGCCGAGTCCCTGGCACAGTTAGAAGAGGTCCACTACGCCGCCGTGACCACCGGCGCCTTCGACGTTTTCCTCTGGATCGGTCTGGAATCAGCACAACGCCTGGGCGACTTTCTGCATAATAAGGTCGCGGCGGTCGAGGGGGTGCAGCGCACCGAGACCTTCATCAACCTGGGTATCAAGAAGAGGACCTACGGCGTGCCGCTGTAACGCGAGCGGTTCAACTACTGGCACACGGCAGCGGACTACAAGCAATCGTCGCATACCCGCAGGACCGATCCCTATCACCTTCCCAGCACCCATCGGGGGACGTACTCGTTGGCCTGCCTGACCTCGGCTTCCAGACTCTTGTAATTGGACTCGATCTCACCCAACGAGACCCAGAATTTGGGGGAGTGGTTCAACTGCTTGATATGGCACAGCTCGTGTAAGAAAACATGCCGGACGAGGCGCTCAGGGAGAAACAGCAGGCTCCGGTTTATGCTTATGTTGCCTAGTTTGGAGCAGCTAGCCCAGCGGGTGGTCTGTCCCCTAACCGTGGTGTTCTTGAAACGAATATCGACTTGCCGGCTGACGTCTTTGAGCCACGGGACCAGGTGGGCTTGGGCCTTCTGGTGGAGCCAACGGTTCAAAACCAGGGCGATCCCATCAACATCAGCGGCATCTCCATGGATCTGTAGCACTCCCGGGGCGGCTTCACTGAGTAAGAATCGGCCATCGGAGCCTGGCCGATACTCGACCTGCCAGCGCTGGTCAATGGCCCTCAGGTCAATGTGTTCGGGTTTAGTTTGGCCAGGGGACCGCATGGACGCTTGTAACTGATCAGTGATCCAAGCTTCGTTGGCCTTTAGTATTTCCTGCAGGTACTTGGTGTTGAACCCACGGGGTACAACCACCTCCAGGCCGTTTCGCCCAGACACCTTCAGTATGACCCTCTTGGCCCGCTGGCTCACACGGATGGTGTAATCGACCTGCTGAACTCTGGTTTTGGTCACAGCACTTCCCTTCCCAACCGATGCGGCTTTATCGATTGTGCGGGAAATAAAATATCATTTCAAGGACAAACCGCGCCGGAAATTTGGAGACAGTGCTTCTACCGCATACCATCCTGCCGCATACAATCGTGCGATTCCTTCATCATCCCAAAGGGTGAACAAAATATAGGTGTCAACCTAAACTAAAGCCAAAGTGAAACCCGCAGGGGTTGGTATGCGGGGTCTTTCATTCCCGCCCCTGAAACGTCATTGCCCCAAGGATGTCATGCTGAGCCAGCCGCAGCGGCGAAGCATCTGGGGCGGGGCCTTAACTCCTCCGCTCCCCAGACCCTTCACTTCGTTCAGGGTGACAATCGAAAGACCCCGGGTTGGTGTGGTTGTCCATGTAGATCCCACCTTGGCTCTGGTTTAGTAGATGACCTGAACAACCGCCGGTTACGATCTTGTTGGCTTGCGCCATAGCCTGCCGCTTAAGGGTTTTTGAGGGGTTCTCCTCCCTCGGGTTCGACCATTTTGCGGTGGGCATTCTATTGGACCCGATCTCCGCTCATCAGCTCATGGCCGGCCTCATGCGTCCCCTTAGCCGCCTTGGATAGCGATGCCGCATAGACCACCTTTATAGTTGGAAGCGCCCCACCTTCAACGCGGCCGAATCACAGTAATATATAGGCGCCGTCAGGAACCAGAAGCCCGTTTCGCCGCGTAAATATTTAGCCCGCTCAAGGCAGCCTGCCAGACACCGCCAAATCGGATCAACGTTTCAGCCTGCGCTCTCGCCCAGGCTTAAACAAAATTGGAGGACCGATCTATGACTATCAATGTGGGCACCGGAATCGCGCGAATCCTCAAGCAGGAGGGCGTGGAGTGGGTCTCCACCTTCCCGGTGTGTCATGTAAATAATGCCCTGGGACAGGAGGGCATCCCCATGGTGATGATGAGGGACGACCGATACGCGGTCGCTTTGGCCGATGCCTTTTCTCGCATCAACGCCGGTTCCCGTATCGGCGTTTGCACGTTTCAAGGCGGGTCAACGCCGCGGGGTTGCAGGTCGCTTACGCGGGCATGGCCCAAGCCTACGAGGACGGCTCTCCGGTCCTTTGCATCACCGACGGAGTGCCCATCGGGGCCACCGAGAACAGCCAGTTCGATGTCACGTCCAGTTTGAAATCGGTCTCCAAGTGGTACGGCTACTTGGACCAGCCGCAGCGGCTACCCGAATTCATGCGCCGCGCCTTCACCATGCTGCGGACTGGGAGGCCAGGCCCCGTGGTATTGGCCATCCCGGACGCCGACGCCCTCTACGACGAGACAGCGGACCCCTATTTCCCAGTCAAGGGCTGGAAGTCGGCGCCCAATCCGGAAGACGTCACCGCCGCGGTAGAACTTCTGCTCAATGCCCAGGACCCTCTGATTTACGCCGGTGAGGGCGTAATTTACGCCGGCGCCTCCGCCGAACTGAAATCGTTTGTTGAACTGGCCAACACGCCGGTAATCACCACGCTGAAGGCCAAGGGAGCATTCCCCGAGGACCACCCACTGTTCGTAGGGGTCCGGGGCGACCAGGTCGACCACTATCTGAACAAGAGCGACTTGGTGCTGGCGGTGGGGTCCAGTCTTTCGCCAGGCCGGTTCAGCCACGGTATTCCCAACGCAGTCAGCAAAACAATTATCCACTGTACCGTGGATGAGTTGCACGTGAACAAGGTCTATCCCACGGCGGTAGCGTTGATCGGCGACGCTCGTCTCACCCTTCAAGCGTTGGAGAAAGAGTTGTCGGACAAAACCTCCGGCAACGGCAGGGTCGCAGGCAACGTGGCGGTGGAGATCAAGTCGGCCCGCGATCAGGCGCTGGCCCAATATCGGGAGGCTATGGCCTCCACCGACAAGCCCATCAATCCGTACCGGGTCTATGCCGGGTTGATGGAGGTGCTCGACCCGCATAACTCGTTCGTTACCCACGAGTCTGGCAACACCCGGGACCAACTCAGCACGGTGTACGACACGTTGGTGCCACGGGGATTTCTGGGATGGGGCAACGTCTCCTCACTGGGGTTCAGCCTCGCGGCGACCATCGCGGCAAAGATCTCGTTCCCCCAAAAGCATTGCGTCGCTGTAACCGGAGAGGCTGGCCTGGGATACATGATGGGCAACTTGGAGGTGCCGCTTCGCCAGAAGCTGGGCATCACCGTCGTGCACGTCAGCAACGGCGGCTTCGCAGGCTATGGCCCCGGGTTTTGGGGCGCCGGCCACGACCCATTCACCCACCGGGTGCTAGGGTACGACGAGGTAGATATGTCCAAAGTTATTGGGGCGCTGGGTTACCACACCGAGCGGGTCACAGAACCGTCGGAGGTGGGCCCGGCCCTAAAGCGTGCCTTGGCGGCCAACGACTCCGCCCAACCCGCCTACATCGAGTTCATCTGCAGTCAGTACCCCATCTATGGCAGATGGGTCAGCAGATAGTGGGATATACAGGTCTAGAATCTAGCTATTTAACGACGGATTTCGTTATAATGGCTGCTGGGCGGGTAGCCCGGCTGAAACTGGGTCTGCCGCAGTAGGAGGCGTTCTGGGTTTAACGGGCGAAATAATCCGGCGGCTGAATGTAATACGGGCGTTCCGGGAGTTGGGGACAAGTAGACAGCGCCGCGAGACAATGATAGCCCTTGCTTCCACCCAGCTTCTGGTCCAGCTGTCCAGCATGCCCATTGCTCTGACCATTCCCTCCGTAGCCCGGCATTTTGACGTGGATGTGGCCCAGGCGGCTTGGCTGGTGATAATCCGGCTGCTGCTGCTGGGAAGCACGGTATTCCTGGCGGCGCGGTTGGGCGAGAAATACGGTCATGCCCGGGTTTACCTGATTGGCGCCGTCGTGCTTTGCGTGGGCAGCACGATGGCCGCTACGTCCCTGAGCTTTAACCAACTGCTCTTCTGGAGCGGATTGGTGGGTATCGGCGGGGCGCTGATCACGGCCAACTCCAACGCTATCTTGGCCATGGTTTTTGACAACACCGAGCGGGGACGCGCCTTTGCCGTTCCGGTGGTCGCCGCCCGCTTGGGTGGTCTGATCGGCCTGGTGCTCTTTGGGGTCTTTTTACAATTCGTCAGTTGGCGGTTGGTTTTCCTCACCTCTTTGCCCATCGGATTGCTGGCCATCAAGTACAGCTATCCACTGCTGAAATACCAGGTTCAACAGGCTGCGGCTGATGCCTCTAGGATAAACATCAACTACTTCGGCGCGGCCCTGATGGTCGTTACCCTTGGGACATTCATCCTTTCGGGAATGCACCTCCACGATGGGGCTGAATCTTTCACCACGCCGGAGGCGGTCAGCTATCACATTCCAATGAACCTGCTTTTCCTGTCCCTGTTGGCCTTGTTTATCGTGGTGCAGCAACGCAGCAGGGAGCCCTTCCTAGACTTCCGGTATTTCAAGCAAAAATATTTTTCCATGGCCCTCTTCACCAACACCACCTTCCACCTGTCCATGCTGGCGGTGGTGACCTTGATTCCCATCATGGTGGAAGACGGACTTGGGCACATGCCGATTATCGTCACCATGGTGTTGCTACCCAACCAGTTGGTAGGGCTTTTCCTGCCCACCTTGGCCGGGTGGGTCCACGACCGTTATAACCCCCGTTGGCTGCGGCCCATCGCGCTTTCGCTGATCGCGTTGGGTTTTATCCTGGTGGGATTTTTCGCCGGGGATCTGCCGGTTTGGGGGCTTCCCATCCTGTTGTTCCCGGTGGGTATCGGTTCCAACCTTTTCAATACTGCCAATAACGCGGTGGTGATGAACACCCTGGAAGAGAACCGGAGCTTTGCCTCGGGAATGTTGGAAACCACTCGCCAGATGGGCCACACCATAGGCACCACCATTAGTGCAACGATTTTGGGCCTGGCCCTGCCGGTGGCCATCAACGTTATGCCTGTGTTTGAAGCCCAGGCTGCCTTCAAGCAAGGTTTTCAGTACTCCGCCCTGGCAGTCGTAGGGATCATGGCGGCGGGGGCGTTTGTCGCCATGTTCCAGAGAATGCCTCAGGGAGCCAGGCGGGCCCGCATCAGGCAGCCGGCGCCGCAGCTTAGCGGCGACAGTTAGCGGTGCAATGGGCTATGGGAAAGGTTAAGGCAAGGCGGCGGGAATGATCCCGCCGCTTTTTTGTTTGAGTACGGCTTAGAACGCCCCCGCCTCACCAAGGAAGCGTGGTTCAAACTGGCTAAAACACCTTGACTGGCAGTCTGATCACCCACACTATGCGCGAATAGCGTCATCGATGCGCCGAGCCCTGTGTAAGGAAGCAGCATAGACTCACGGTAAAGAAGGCGGAGGACCCGCAGAGCTATGAAAGTGATTCCGGCGTGCCGGCTATGGTGGACAGATCTTATTGGTTTACGTATCATTCCTGACAAGCAAGCCTCGTTGTTTGCGATCGTGAGCGGCTCCAATGCCGAGCGAGGAAAAGGGCACGATCGGCTACACTAGCACCCTGAAGAAATCCAAAAGGAGACAAAGATGTCAGCGAAAGTTCTCGGCCTCGGTCATATCGGCTTCTACGTTCAGGACCTGGATCTCATGAAGGACTTCTATGCGAATTTCATGGGCATGACGCTGACCAAGGCCGGTCCGCTCGGGGCCTTTTTCAGCGCCGATCCGGAGGGCGTCGACCACGAGATCGCGCTGATCACTGGCCGGGCTTCCCTCGACGACCCGCACTGGATCCAGCAGATCTCGATGCGTGTAGATTCCCTGGATGACCTTCGCGATTTCAAGCGGCGGATTCATGCGCACGGGTACACGTTGGACCGCATCGTCACGCATGCCAGCGCCATCGGTTGTTACTTCCGCGATCCGGAGAACAACCCGACCGAAGTGTTCTGGCTGACCGGCCATACGTCATGGGCCCAGATTGCCATCCCAATCGACATCGACCAGTCGGATGATGAGGTTATGGCAGAGGTGAACCGGTCCTTCGAGGTGGCCCAAAACGTCGAGATGGGCAAGGCGCCCAGTCCGGAAACGCGGGATGCCATCCGCGAGCTGAATACGGCCGCGGTGGCCAGCCGGTAAGCCAGCGGGTCAACCGGATACCGAACGCCAAGGCTTGACCAGCTCAACCGAATCTGGCATATCGCCAAAGATTGGTCGTTCCAGTGCCGGGACGGCAGACACGGTCCTCAGTCACTAACGTGTGGGGCCGGCCCGCCGCCGTCTGGCAAGATTTGAAGGTTTCTCAGGTACGCAAAGACGCGAAGACGTTTCCACGTCTTCGCGTCTTGACTTCAGTGCTCCAGGCTTTCTGACCTAGCCGAGGTGTTGATCGATGAACGCGCTCATCTCCTCGAGCGCTTGCTGGGCGATCTGAGAAGAGAGATCGCGCAGTACGCCTTCACCCTCCTCCTCGAAGATGGTCACGTCGATCTGGCCGCCAGCCTTGCGGTACTGATTGACGAACTCGTCGAAATCCGGGCGTGGATGCGCCGCCTCGTAGCTGCGGCGAAGGGTCAGCGTGGGCGGCAGGGCAGTTTTCTCGCCACCGGCCAGGATACGCGCCGGGGCTCCCTCGGCCATGGCCTCTTCCGTCCCCCAGTACTGCTCATGCATGGCCGGCGTCCGCTCGCCCATCCCCTCGGGTGGGGTGCAATCCTGCCGCAGACCTTTGGCATAAAGATACCGTCCCAGCGGATCGATCACGGGAGAGACCATAATCACGCAGCCCAGGGTGCCGTCCACCGCTGCGGCGCCGGCTGGGGATGGCAGCGCGGCGTAGCGTGAATCGTCCGGGCGCATGCCGAGCAGCATGGCCTGGTGGGCGCCACTGGAGGTACCCATGGCGCCGATACGGTCCGGGTTCCCGTTCCACGCCGCAGCCTGGGTCTTAGCCCAACGGACCCCATAGTGGATGTCGGCCAGAGAGGCCGGATAGGGTGCTTCCGTGCGAAAATCCAATGCCGCCACGATCACGCCAGTCTTAGCCAGCGCTTCGTTAGCCGCGTCGCCGTTCTCACGACTTCCCCGGACCCAGGCGCCGCCGTGCAGTTCAAGCATGATCGGGAAAGGTCCGCTTCCCTGGGGCTTGAAGAGACGCGCCAATAGGGGTGTATCACCGTGACGGAGATATTCCACATCCGCGATGTCAACCTCATACGTTTGCGTGCTGGTAGCCATGCAAAACTCCTTTTCCTCGTGAGCCATAGGATATTGGGCGCCTTAGATTACAGGCTGTGGGTCTCTCCGTCAAGGCGCCGAATTGACTCACAAAAACTAACCCAACGCACACTATTGATACGGCTCTGCCCCGAATGGAGGCGTCACCAAGAAGGGGGCTGCGATGCGCCGATAGCAGTGTGGGTCACAGGACCACGGCCACGTCCTCTTCCCCAACCTCAAACCGGGTCCCGAAGGGCGCCGACATGTCGGTGATGCGTTTTACGACCTCAGGCACCTGGGAGGGCCTCCCAAAGTCCGGCGGCCCATGTCCGCGAAGGACGCCTGGGACGTAGGAGAGCCGCTGGATTTTGCCGTCAGCTATGAGGCAGCTTACCATCATGGTCATCAGGGTCCGCTCCCGGAACCCCCCCAGGTCATGGACGAAGTTGGCCAGGGAGTAGAGGATCGGTTTGCCCTGGTACACCTCGATAGGCTGGGGTTGGTGAGAGTGATGGCCTATGACCATGTCGGCGCCGGAGTCGATGGCGAAGTGCCCCATCTCCTTCTGGTACTCCATCACCTCCACCTCGCCGGCGCCGGCATTGGGATGGACCTGATAAGGAGAGAGACCCCAGTGCCAGGAAACGATGACCACGTCGGCCTGCTCTCTGGCCGCACGAATATCCTCCTCCAAGGCGGAGCGATGCTCGCCGCGGTCAGGGACGGTGTGGATAATGGCCGGCGAGCCAGGATTGGAGTGAACCCGAGCCGGGGGCTCGTAGAGGGTCTGGACGGGGTAGAAAGCAACGCCCGGCGTATCCACGGTGGCTTCCATCCCCGGGGTACCCACCGATGTCCGGCACACGAAGGCCACCTTGGTACCGTTTCGCTCAATGATGGCGGGCTTGCGGGCTTCCGACAGGTTCGGGCCGGCCCCGGAGTGTATTATTCCCGCCGCGTCCAGGACTTCGAAACTGCGAAGGAGTGGTTCATGACCATGGTAGGTATTCGGGTTGTTTGCCTGGTTCATGACGTTGAAGCCTGCCCGCACGTAAGCTTCGAACATCCACTCCTCTGTCCGGGGAAGGTGGCTCCGGTCGTAAGGGTGGAGGTACTTGGCGTCGGCGACGACGGTTTCCAGGTTGCAGAAACGGATATCCGCGTCCCTGAGGAGATCCAAGGCCGGGGAGAAAGCGGAGTCAGGGTCCGGCCGCGCCACATTGACATCACCCAACAGCACCATCTTAACGTCGCTCATAGAAATCTCCGTCCGTGCAATCGTGTGGGACCGCGTTCCCCGCACCAGGCCGGGGCAATCAGCTATTGTGGGATTCTACCGTCGCACGTTCCTTCACGTCAATCGAGGCCAAGGTAAGGTTCAGCAACACGGCGTGGGATATGACCGAGGCACAGCAATTAGAATGTGTGCCCTTCGAATGAAATGTTGTCGGCGCCTTTGCTAGGCACCGTCTTTTGGGCTTCGGTACCAGGTGGCCCGCCAAAAATCCATCATTGCCCCTCACCCGTGCCTGTGGTATCGTTTCGTCGTCCGCACCGGGCACCGGCAATGGAGCCGCCCTTGGCGCTGATTGAAGTCTGAAACCCGTTCAGAGACAAGTCAGGGAGGCAATCAATGCAAGAAGCAGTCATAGTCAGCGGCGCCCGCACGCCCATCGGGCGCTACGGAGGAGCCTTCAAGGACGTTTCGGCGCCGGAGCTGGGATCCTTGGCCATCAAAGCCGCGCTGGACCAAGCCAACGTACGTCCGGACCAGGTCGACGAGGTGGTGCTTGGCAACGCCCTCCAGACTGCCGAGGCCGGAGCAGGCACCGTGACGCTCGTCGCAGTCGACCTGGATACTTCTGGCAACGACGACACCGCGATCGGATCGATCGAAGAATGCGTCTCGATCTCCAACGGCGCCAGCCACACCTTCGACCTGATCGTCGCGCAGGACGTAGGTTCGGCTGTCGACGCGCTCGGCGTCCGGGAACGCGAGGGCCAGGGCCTCCGCGCGGCTATAGAAGACCTTTGCCTGAGCAGCCACAGGCGCGCAGAAGCAACAGACCGCCATCAACAAGCCCTGGAGTGCGATCCGCCTAGAAGACGTATCCGATGCCGAGGTTGATCTCATCCGCAATCTTTCCCCGTTTCGAATCCCGGTTGCGATAATCGCCTTTGATCACGACATTGGGAATCGGCTTGAATTGAATGCCAACGGTGTGTGAAATGACCTGAAACGAATCGTCCTCCAGATCGTTGAAGCCCGAGGCCATCTTGTATTGGGTGTCGTAGTACTCGAAGCGATAGAACGGGGCGAGGTACTTCACCGTCTCCCCAAAGAACGGCAGGATGTCTACGGCGATCTCGCCATAGGCGCCCAGCATCTCCTCCGCCAGCGCCTGCGTGGGGCTCAGTCCGACGCCGTTGTCGATCCCATACGCCGCCTGCAGCGCCTCGGTCAGATTGTCCGCGTTCGGCATGAAGGTCTGGGTGAAGAGTCCCCGCAGCCACAGGTTTCTCCACTGATACTGCGCGTGGACTTCGAACAGGGTGAGCCAGGCGTCCGGCATGTTCACGCCCTTCAGCGACTGGTTCTGACCCGTCTTGCCCGTCCAGAACGATGCACCCACCAGTAAGCCATCGAGCAGCGTCCAGTCCAGGCGACCCATGAAGGCGATGTGCTCGGCCAGGGCCTTGCTGCCCTTCTGTCGACCCCCCCGGATCCCCGACGGCGAGAACCCCGTATTGTCGAAGGAGTTCAGGGCGTAGAGCTTGTAGGAGAGATCCTCGCTGAGGTTCCCGAAGATCCCGATGCCATTCTCGCGCCACGTCGACGGGATGATGAAGCGCTCGACGTCCGGCCGGTTGACACCATAGTACGTCGTCGGTTCGTGCATCAGGTTCAAGAAGCCGACTGGAATCAACATCATGCCGGCCCGCATATTCATCCAGTCCTTCCACATGAAATCGAGGTGTGCGAACTCGACGAAGATCTCGTCGGCGTGCTCGATCTCGAACTCGCTGTTGAAGATGATGCTGTCCGAGAACTTGTAACCGAAATACATGACCGCACGCAGGAAGTCGGTGGTGTCCTGCTCCGACGTCTTGTCGCCGACGTACTTCCGGTAGAAGGCCTCGCCGTAGCCACCGATCGAGAGACCACGCGCGAGCCCGTAGACCTTCGAGGCCGCGGGACCCATTCCGTAGCTGCTCTTCAGCTCGGCGTCCTCGGGGACTGCGATGTCCTCGCGGGTCCGCTGAAGCTCCGAGGCCATG
>JADFFS010000097.1 GCA_022568195.1 Chloroflexota bacterium
GGTTGAACTCACCCTCTCCCGATCCCGAGGTGCCAAATTTCATCAGGAATCGGCCATCCGGGGTGAACTTTTGAATGCGGTCGTTGCGCCAGTCGGCTATATAGATGTCACCTTTAGTGTCTATGGCGATGCCCCAGGGTTGATTCAATTGGCCATCGCCACTGCCCTCTGACCCCCACTTGGCCAGGAACTTGCCATCTTTGGTGAACTTTTGAATCCGGTGATTCATGCTGTCCACCACGTAGAGGTTATCATCCTTATCGAAGGCCAGTCCGGAGGGGCGGTTCAGCTCGCCATCGCCGTCCCCGAGCCGTTCCTCCCACTTGCCTACATATTCCCCGTCCTTGGTGAAGATTGAGATACGGTGGAGCCACTCATCGGATGTGTAGACATTCCCCTGGCTGTCGATGGCGATGCAGGTGGGCCACACCAGAGAGCCGTCCTCGAAGTTATATTCGTGTGGGCCCTGGTTGGGAACGCCCCGCGCGAAAGCGTTGACGTACTCTTCATCCACAGTGCAGACGGTTATACGGGTTCCTTGGGGCGCGTACTCGGAGGAGCGGCACAGCACGTACATCAGGTCTCCCTCACCCCGGGCCATAAATACGGGGTAGGTGAACCCGGGCCCGTACGCCTCGCCGCGTCCTAGCGTGTGACTGTACTGCAAATTCACGTGTGATATCTGGGTCGACGTAGTCATATTCACCTCGCTACACCTGGCTTTCAGCACTCAGCGGTCAGCAATGTCGGCCGGGCCGGGAAGGCCTTACCGTTGGCCGAAAGCTGAGTGCCGTCGGCTATCAGTGCTTAAATAAAGTCGAGTTGCTCGAAAGAGCCGTTCACGATGGGTTTGGCATCCAGGCCCATCCACTTCTCCAACAGGGTGGAATAGAGGCCCCGGAAGTCGTTGTTGAACTGAAGGTCGCCTTCATTCAGTTTGTCTTGCTCCAGGGAAGGATACTCGCCGTACAACCCACCCTTGACCGCGTCGCCTATTACGAAGGAGACGCCGCCCGCGCCGTGGTCCGACCCAGAGCCGTTGTCGTGGACCCGCCGGCCAAACTCGGTGAACACCAGGAGTACCACGTTGTCGCTGGCGTTGTGCTCCTTCAGGTCGTCGTAGAAGTCGGCCACGGCGGCGGAGGTCTCGCTCCACAGCCGGGTGTGGTTTACCAGCTCTCCGGCGTGGGTATCGAAGCTGTTATAGGGGGCTGTGGTATACATTACCCTGGTCCCCAGGTCCGCCAGGTGCACTTGGACAATGTTCCTCATGTACTGGGCCACGCTGTCGGCGCCGTATTCCACCGTGGAAGAGTACTTCTCCGGCGCCGTGCTGAGGATATCCGCACCCTTCAGCGCATCCAAACCAGTATTGGCAAAATAGTCGAGCACCGGACCCTTCCCGATCATGGGAGTGTAGACGCGGGAGAATACGTCCAGCGCCTTGGCCCTCTGCTCTTCAACCTCGATGCCGGTCAGCACGCCGTAGGTTTCCAGGTTGCCCACCGACGCCACCGGAACTCCGGGCGCCACCAGGGCCCTGGGGAGGCCGCGGCCGAAGTTTACGGCGGTCAGGACGTTATCCTTGTTGGGGTCCAGATCAAGAATGGTCCGCCCGAGCCAGCCCTGGTCTCCGACCTTGTCCGGCTCGCAGGTGTGCCAGATGTCCATCGAGCGGAAGTGAGATCGACTGGGTTTGGGATAGCCTATTCCCTGGATGATGGCCACTTTCCCCTCGTCGTACAGCCTCTTGATCGGCCCCATGATGGGGTTAAGCCCAACCTCGTCATTGATCGGCAGGACCTTGTCTAGATCGATCCTTACGTTGGGCCGGTTGTCCAGATACAGGGGGTCGCTATAAGGGATTATGGTGTTGAGGGCGTCGTTGCCCCCCGACAACTGAAGCACCACCAGCACCGGGTCTTTTTTGGTGGACGTCATATTTCCCCTCTCTTTAATTGAATAGGTACTCTGTGGTGGCTACTATGGACTGGAGCATCTGCCCAACCCGCGGAGCAAACTCCTCGGAACCAGTGCGCAACTCTCCTTCACTCTGGGCCAGGGCGACCAACTCGGTTCGGGTCTCCTCAGCCAGCTCGTATGCCCCCAACATGTCCAGACAGCCGTCCACCAGACGCTCTGACGATATCGTCGCGCCCTCAGAACCCAGCCGGTTAACGATGTTCCGAACACCTGGGAGGCTCGTGTTACCCACCGCGTCCGCGGTGAAGTTGATCCTCTCCACCAAAGTACCGCTGTCTATCCATTCCCTGCCGGTGTGCCAGCCTTCCACAGTTGGCGGGTTCAACAGGTCCTGTCCCATGTACCGGATGTTAAGGACCATGGCGTTCAACCCAGGTTTGGGCGTGTCGAAATCGCCCACCAGACGCATGGTGCCCACCACCGTCTCGGTGGGGCTCTTCACCTTGGCGAAGCGGGCGTTCTTGAAGGAGTCGGAGTTGAACAGAACCCGCAGCATGGAGCGGATGTCGTAGTTGGACCGGAAATACTCATCCTCCAGCGCCTTTATCATCTCGGGATCTAGGGGTGGAGTGTTCTCCCAGGCCGGCACCTGGGGCTCGTCGGCGACGAAGAAGTTATACAGGTGCCTGGAGATGAATCTGGCGGTCGCTGGCTGCTTGGCGATTATTTTGATTATATCCTCGCCGTTCCAATTTCCGGTCTCCCCCAGGAAGGTCTTTTCTTCTTCGTCGTGGTCGTTGTTGTCGTAAATAAACTTGGCCTCGTATTTGCCATAGGGATATCTGGGTATGGAGTTTGTGACGGTCCAGCCGGTGAAGGCCCGCGCCGCCTCCTTGACGTCGTCCTCAGAGTAGTTGGCATGCCCGTCCATGCCGACACCCAGGGAGAACAGCTCCAGCAACTCCCGGCCCCAGTTCTCGTTGATGGCGTCCTTGTGACTCATGCAGTTGTCCAGGTAGAACACCATGGCCGGGTCTTTGGCCAGTCCCTGTAACAGGTTCTCGAAGTTGCCGAATCCATCGGTGCGGAACATGTCGAACTCGATCTGCTGCTGCCTGGGGTACTCGCACTTGGCGTGGCCGGTGCAGAGAATCTGGTGCCAGAACAGGGCTATCTTCTCCTCCAACGGGCGTTTGGTGTTGATCATGCGGAAGGTCCACTCTTCCTGCTGACCTTCTATGCCCGCCTGGGACACCCACTGGGGCTGAACCCGCATCAACACGTCCCGCTCTATTGCGGGCTGTGACTCAGGATTCAGCAGCTCCTCTACCGTCGCTTCGTATCCCTTGGCAACCCGGGTCTCCAACTCTTCATACGTAGCCCCGAACCCGGCGCGGCGCATCAAATGGGCCATTAACGCTATATCTTTGTCTGCCATCCTTACCCTCCTAACAGTTTTTATTACCTGTTTTTATTACCTGGTAGTGTGACCCAATAGGCACCCAAAGGAGGTGCCTGTCATACCTTGCGGAAAATCAAAGTGAAACCGCCTGGCCCCCGCCGCTTGGACTCACGGTCCGCCATGGCGAGATTCAGTTCCACGATGGTGACGGCATAATATTATTCTGCACGATGCTCCACGTCAACATTGTTAATAAGGTCACAATCGATATGGTTCAACTGGTTGCTCGTATATAATATGCAGCATTAACTAGACCGGATGAAGGTGATTGATAATGCCGCGAGTGCCTTATGTAAACCGGGATGACCTGGATGCTGAAGGACAGCAGATTTACGACCGTATCCGCCAGGACCGAAATACCGACGAGGTCGGTCTCCAGTTTCGCGCTCTGCTCAACAGTCCAAAGGCAGCCGGCCACCTGACCTCACTGGGAGCCCAGCTACGGTTCGATAGCACATTGCCGGAGAACTTGAAGGAGCTGGCCATAATCCTGGTGGCCCGGGAGTGGAACAGCGATATCGAATGGACCGGCCACTCGGTGCTGGCGGCTCGTGCCGGAGTCAGCGACGCCTCCATCGAGAGTATCCGCACCCGGCAGACCTCCGATGGACTGACCGGCGATGAAGCCACCGTAGCGCGCTTCGCCCACGAGATGTTGCGGGACAAACACGTGACCGACGGGACCTACGCCGCCGCCCAGAGCCTGTTTGGGGACCGGGGGGTGGTTGACCTGACGTTGACCGTGTCCTACTACAGCGCCCTGGCCCTGGCCCAAATCGCTCTTGAGTTGGAGATGGGCCCAGGGAGGGTGTCGACGCTCTAGACCTCCCTGGCTAGGCGGCGCTGGGTACCCATAGCTGCCATCGGTCTCTCTCGCGCCTATCCGGGGACAAATGCCGGCGGTGAGACTTGCCCATCCGTCCCACCAAGTGGCTCTATTGGACGGCCAAATCCCACTTTTGTTACCTTTGAGAAAGCGGGATTTAAGACGATTTACTCAAGCCTCATTCAACGGCCAATGCATCGACCGTGAAACGCTCTCCAGGGTCACACCCGCCCCAGCGCCGGGAAAATGGTGTCCCGGAAGGCTTGCAGCTCCCGATGGGGGAACTGGTAAGTCTCCCCGGTCATCAGGTACAGGTGCTTGATCCCGTTGGCCTCGGCTTTGCGGAGCTGCTGGGCGCAATAATCAGGAGTGCCAATGAGGCCGATGGCGTCGCACAGCTGGGCCAGGATGTCGTCGGGTAGAAAGGCGCACAGCTCTTTGGCTTTCTCCCAGTCCTCGGCGTGGGGTATGTCTGGGTACAGTTCGTCCAGAGCAGCGCGGGGAATTTCCAGGTCTCCGGCCTCGATGCCCGCCGCGTGGAGATAGGGGGCGTGGGACTCCTCCATCAACCGCTGCACGCATAGGGGACGGGCCGCCTCCCTGGCTTCTTGTTGATCGTCCAGGATAATGGTGGTGGCGCAAAGGATTATTTCCAGGTCATCGGGGTTGCGGCCGGCCCTCTTCGCCCCAATCTCAAGGTGCCGGCGGGCAACCTCCACCGAGGCGGGGTGGATGCCGACCTGGAGCAAGACGCCGTCGGCCACCTCTCCGGCCACCTCAATGGTCCGTGGACCGTGGGCGGCGATGAATATGCGGGGCAGGTCGTCATCGCCGTGGCGCATACGGCTGGTGGCCCCGTTGAAGGAAACGTCCTCTCCGGACAGCAGGCTCTTGAGGGTCACCACGCACCGGCGCATCTGGCGCACCGTGGCCGGGGGTATCCCGATGGTCTGCACCGAGCTGAACCCCCTGCCGATCCAGAACTCTACCCGGCCAGGGGCCAGCTCGGATACTGTTTTCGCCGCGGACGCAATCACCGATAGGTGCCGGGTCATGGGATTGAGCACCGCCGAAGCAAGCCGTATGCGGGAGGTGGCCTGGGCCGCCACGGCCATGCTCACGAATACGTCCCTTTCCAGCATCTGCGAATCAAGGATGCCAACCCCGTCAAAGCCGGCCTCCTCGCACAAGCCAACGAACTTGGCAACCTCGGACACCGGCGCACACGGCGGAACTCGGAGATCAATCTGGATGGCCATTTACGACTCCCTACAACAGGTTGGGATATTGGACAGTCTACTGGGGTTGACAGCGTATATCAAAACTCAACACAGAGGACGCAGAGGTGACAAAGTTCCGAAAAGTTTTAGCATGATATCTCTGCGTCTCCGCGGTTATGTTGGACGCTTCGTGTTGATCATGTACGTGCCTTTTGTGAGAGATTCACCACCACGGCTTGGGATGCCTTCACCAAGTCCTGGGGAGTTATCATGATCTCCTGTCCCCAGACTCCAGCGCCGACGCCCAACACCTCCTCGTCCATCAATAACGCATCGATGAAGGACCTGAATCCCGGCGGTTGCCAGTGGAAGGGAGGGATCGACCCTATCTCGTAACCCGTTGCTTCTTTTACCGATTCCGGCCCCGCCAGCTTGATGTTGCGGGAGCCAATGGCCCGCTTCAGGTACCCGGATATCGCATTCCTGTCTCCGCCCAGCATCACCAGCACCCGCTCTTGAGTCCCCGATTCGAAAATCAATGTTTTGACCATTTGGCTCGGGTTGTATCCCAGGGCCTGGGCCACGCTGGCCGCTCCTTTTTCGATCTCCGGCGGGAATTCCAGATTTTGGTAGGGGATCGCCAGGCCGTCCAGGTAACTGTGGGCCGGTAGCTGCATCTTCACATGACCTCAGCCCGCAATCGGCGCTTGCCAGCCAATTGGGCCGGTAATAGAATGCCAGGTAGCGCAATTATATCTAATCAGCGGCACCGCCCGGGTTTAAGGCGCCCGTTTTTATACGATGGAGATTAGCCCCAATGGCCAGTAACCGGTTGCAACGGAGGCTGGACCTCCTCCTAGACGAGGCCGACGAGGCCCTGTCCAGGTTCGACTGGGAGAGTGTGCGCCAGCGGGCCCAAGCGGTCCTGGCCATCGACCCGGACAACGAGGAAGGAAGGGCCTTCCTCGCTTCCGCTGAGCGGGCACTGGGCGAAACAGCCAGCACCAGGGAAGCCCCGGGCGCTTCGGAGGCTGCCACGGCGGCGCTCCCCACGTCGTTCGCCAACGGCCGCTACCAGGTGAATGGGTTCCTAGGCGAAGGTGGCAAGAAGAGGGTCTACCTGGCCCAAGACACCGTGCTGGACCGGGAAGTAGCTTTCGCACTGGTCAAGACCGAGGGGTTGGACGACACGGCCCGGATCCGCATCACCCGGGAAGCCCAGGCCATGGGCCGTTTGGGCTCCCATCCTCATATAGTTACCGTCTTCGACCTGGGCGAGCACGAGGGGCAGCCCTACATGGTCACCGAGTTGATGAGCGGCGGTGATGTGGAAGGTTTGATAGACGATGCCGCCGACCACCGGCTTCCTTTAGAGCAGGCAATCAAGATCGCCCAAGAGACCTGCCGGGGCCTGGACTTCGCTCACGGGCGGGGAATCGTCCACAGGGACCTGAAGCCGGGCAACGTTTGGCTAACCGAGGAGGGCATCGCCAAGATCGGCGACTTCGGCCTGGCGGTGGCCCTGGACCGGTCCCGGATTACGTCGGAAGGCATGATGGTGGGCACCGTGTCCTACATGCCGCCGGAGCAAGCCATGGGGGGCGAGGTGACTCCCCGGTCGGACCTGTACTCCATGGGGGCGATGCTCTACGAGATGGTTACGGGGCGGCCGCCGTTCCTGGGCGACGACGCCGTGGCGATCATCGGCCAGCATATCAACACTCCCCCGGTGGCGCCCGTGTGGCACAACCCTGAGTGTCCTCGTCCCTTAGAAGCCTTGATCCTGCGAATGCTGGCCAAGGACCCGGCGGAACGGCCCGCGTCGGCTGCGGACGTTCTGGCGGCCCTGGAGGCCATCGACCTGGATGAACCCCGTCTTAGTCCAGCTTCGTCACAGGGGGATACAGGGGGATATGAGGAAGGCCGTGCCCTGGATAGCTTGGCCGGCGACGTTTTCGTTGGCCGGCAGCGGGAAATGGGGGAGTTGAAAGCCTGTCTGGAGGATTCCCTTTCGGGGCGCGGCCGTATGGTCGCGCTGGTGGGTGAGCCGGGCATCGGAAAAACCCGCACTGCGATGGAACTGTGCACCTACGCCGGGCTGAGGGGCGCCCAGGTGCTGTGGGGCCGGTGCTACGAAGAGCAGGGTATGCCCCCCTACTGGCCCTGGGTCCAGGCCATCCGTTCCTACGTGCGAGAGCGAGATCCGGAGTTGGTGCGCTCCGAAATGGGGGCTGGCGCCCCGGATATCGCCGAGATCGTTTCCGAAGTCCGAGAGCGTCTGCCCGACCTTAGGTCACCTCCTGAGCTCGACGCCGAGCAGGCCCGCTTCCGGTTGTTCGACTCCATAACCGACTTCTTGAAGAGTGCCGCCTCCAGGCAACCGCTGGTTCTGGTACTGGACGACCTGCAGTGGGCGGACAAACCCTCCCTGCTTCTGTTGGAGTTTTTGGCCAGGGAGCTGGCAAACGCCCGCATTCTGGTCGTGGGGACCTACCGCGATGTGGACCTGTCCCGCCAGCACCCGTTGGCCGAAACTCTGGGGCAACTGGCCAGGGAGCAGCGGCTACAGCGGGTATTGCTGCGGGGACTGACCCAGCAAGATGTGGCCAGGTTCATCGAGATTGCGTCCGGTGTGAAGCCGATACAAGCTTTGGTGGAAGCCGTCCACGGCCAGACCGAGGGCAATCCATTGTTCGTCACCGAGGTTGTCCGGTTGCTGGTGCAGGAAGGCGAACTGAGCCCGGAGCGAATGGCTACCCGCGATAGCTGGTCGGTGAGGATACCGGAAGGGGTACGGGAGGTAATTGGCCGGAGGCTGAACCGGCTCTCCCAGCGCTGCAACCAAACCCTGACGGTGGCCTCGGTCATCGGGCGGGAGTTCGGCCTGGACCAGCTAAAGCGGTTGGTTCAGGACCCTTCGGCAGGCGAGGGTCAGGCCATGAGCGAAGACCGGCTTCTGGACGTATTGGAGGAGGCGCTGGCGGCGCGAATAATCCAAGAGTTACCCCAGTCTGCCGGCCGCTTTCAATTCACCCACGGGTTGATCCAGGAAACTCTGTCGCAGGAACTGTCCACGGCTCGAAGGGTTAGACTCCACCACCAGATCGGTGAATCGCTGGAGGAGTTGTACGGCCCGAGATTGGAGCCCCATTTGGCCGAGCTGGCCCATCACTTCTGGGAGGGAATCCAGGCAGGGGACACCTCCAAGGCCACGGACTACGCCGTGCGCGCCGGCGACCGGGCCGTGGCATTATTGGCCTACGAGGAAGCCCAGCATCATTATCAAATCGCCCTTCAGGCCCTGGAGCTCGAAGATTCCGTGGACCAGGGCCAACGCTGCCTGTTTTTGTTGGCCTTGGGGGAAGCTCAGCAAAAGGCGGGCGACTACTCCGAGGCCATGGGCAGCTTCAGCCAGGCGGCCGACATCGCCGTGGCGTTGGGGTTACCCGACAACCTGGCTATTGCCGCCATCGGCTTCGAAGATGCCAGCTGGCGTCCAGGGTTGCCTGGAGCGCCCGCCGTCCGTTTGCTGGAGGCGGCACAAAGCGCCATGACCGAGGAAGACAGTCCCCTCCTAGCCAGAGTTTCCGCGTCCTTGGCCAGGGCGCTGAGTTTCACCGGTTTGGATGATCAAGGCGCCGCGGTGGCTCGCCAGGCCATAGACATGGCTCGCCGGATCGGCGACCCGGCGGTTTTAGCCTTCGGCTTGAGAGCCATCCTCTACACCGGGCGTGGACAGCCAGAGCTGGCCCAAGAGCGGCTCAACCACGTGAACGAGCTATTAAAGATCGCCACCGAGATCGGTGACCGGGAGCTGGCCCTGCATGCCTACTTCCTACGTATCCTGGACCTGGTACCTCTGGGGGATATCCCGGCGGTGGACGCGGATATCGATGCGGCCAGCAGGTTGGCCGAAGAGGCTAGGCAACCCCACTTTTCCTACGTCCTGGCGGTGTGGACCGCGATGCGGGCGCTGTTGGATGGCCGGTTAGACGAAGCAGAGCAATTGGCCCAAGAGGCCATGGCCGTCGGACAGAGGCTTCAGTCCGAGGGCGTGGCGGGCACTCTTGGTATCCAGATGTTTACAGTCTACCTGGTAAAGGGGCGGCTACGGGAGTTGGAGCCTCTGGTGAAAGTCTTCATCGAGCAACACTCGGCTGCTTCCGCTTGGAGGCCGGGCCTGGCTTTTATTTATTCAGAATTGGGACGCAGGGAAGAGGCCCAGGCCGAGTTCGAGCACCTGGCGGCTGAAGGCTTCACCGATATTCCCCGCGACGCCCTATGGCTGGGCTGCATCGCGTATCTCTGCGAAGCGTGCGCCTTCTTGGGGGACGCAGAACGGGCCGAATCGCTGTATGAGCTGTTGTTGCCTTACGCGGAACGGACCGTTACGGTGGGCACCGCCGCAGCCTGCTACGGGGCCGCAGCCCGATACCTGGGCTTGCTGTCCGCCACCATGTCCCGTTGGGAGGAAGCCCAGCAACATTTTGAACACGCCCTGGAGATGAACCAACGGATGGGGGCCAAACCCTGGCTGGCTCACACGCAGCAGCAGTATGGCGACATGCTCCTGGCCCGAGGGCAGCCGGGCGATCGTCAGAAAGCAACGGCCCTGCTGGATCAAGCACTGGCCATTGCCAGCGAGTTGGGTATGGCGGCTCTATTGGAGCGGGTCCTGGCCAGGCGGGAGATCCTAGAGGCATAGCCGGGCGCCCTGGGGCCTTCAGTTTGTGTACTTAGCGCGAGTATTGCGCTCCCCGAATTAAGGCAGCTTGACGAGGGCCGCTGTTGCTCCCACAATATACCCATTCCGGTCTCCTCCCATCACCGGAGTATCGACTCTGCCACCCTGATATCAGGCGTTGAAGGAGGCCTATCATGCCGATGTTTTTGATTGAGCGCAATTTCGCCGAGCAGCTCCAGTTTGACAAAGAGATAGTAGACCACATAGTCGAGGTAAATACCGACATGGGGGTTAATTGGCTTTTCTCCTTCCTGAGCGCCGATAAAAAGAAGACCTATTGTCTGTACGAAGCTCCCAACGCCGAATCGATCCGGGAGAACGCCAGCCGCCTAGGTTTGCCGGCAGACGTGGTCGTGGAAGTCACGGACGTAAACGCCGCGATGTTTGCCTGAGCGGGTCAAAGGCTCGCCCCAACATGGATGCCGGTGCTGTTTCAGACAGTTGCCGGTGGTGGTTCCCAAGCAAGCGACTTCAGTCCAGTTTTCGATTCCGGCCCGATAGCCAAGGTCAGTTAGTGTTAGAGGTTTGTCATGGCTGCAGTAACTTCGTTGAAACAGCGCATCCGCCGGGGAGATGTCACCATTGGCGTATCGGCGCCCTTGGATTCGGACCGGGGCCGTCTAGAAGACATTCTTGGCAAGGACACCTACCATTTTCTAACCCTTGACAGCCAGCATACCGCCTACAACGAGGAGAAGCTGGTTGCTTTCTGCGGTCTGGCTGGCGACCTGGGGATGCCGGTCCAATTTCGCATCAAAAACACCAGGAACGCTTACCTGATCGGCAACGTGCTGGACCTGGGCCCGGCGGCCATTGAGGTGCCCCTGGTGGAGGATGAGTCCGTGGTGGATGAGGCGCTGGCTGCTTTCTACTATCCCCAGGTGGGCAAAAGAAGCTGGGGAGGCGCGGCGCGGTATGGCATCCAGGGCCGGGATGACCGGCTGGAGTACGCTGATTGGTGGAACAACACCGGCGTTCTTTGTTTGCAGATGGAAACGGTGACCGGCGTAACCAACGCCCGGAAACTGGCCAAGACGGGAGTCGACTGCCTGACCTGGGGTCCGGCTGACTTGAGCTTCGACCTGGAAAGCCACCCCGAGTTCCCTTTCCGGACCACCGACGACTGCGTGCGCCATGTAATCAAGCAGCTGGAAGGAACCGACGTTCGGATAAGTTTCCGCAACGGCACTGCCGACCAGCGCGATAAATACATCGACATGGGCGTGACGGTGTTCATGGAGCGCCCCAAACCCTAGCGGCCCCGGCCCCGATGAAACCCGAGATACCGCCCGAGGCCGGCACAATAAGAGGCTTGCGGGCGTTACCCGGCAGACAGGCGGGCAGCGGTTGCCGGTACGGTAAACCGTGCGGCCCACATCAATAACACGGCCAACAGCACCAGGGACACCGCCACCGTGAAGGCCGCCACATAGTCCCCTTTCAGGTCGAACAGCAGTCCACCTAGAATCGGGCCGGCCATTATTCCCAGGCCTCTTCCCCCGTGGACCAAACCCATAACGCTCCCCAGACTTCTAGCCGGAAAGACATCGGCGGCTTTGGCGCCCACCATCAAGCCGCTGATGCCGTCGCTGAGACCGGATAGCCCCACAAACAGAGCCATGGGCCACAACCTTTGCCCATCGCCCGATAGCAAGATCAGGACGATGGCGCTAACCTGCATGCCCAACCCCACGGTGTAGACCAACTCCCGGCCCAGGCCGTCGGAAATTGCGCCCGCAATAGGCCGCCCTGCCAGGCTGAGCAGGCCCACCGCGCCAATGGTGGAAGCGGCCTGCAATTCGCTGTAACCCGCGGCAACAAAGAAGGCCATCATGTGGATGGTGGTCAGGTTGGTCCCCATTGCAGCCAGACAACGGGCCGAGACCAGGCACCACAGCGTTGCGCTACGTAGTGGCTCTGGAATTTGGCCTGTGTTTTTCCTGATGGCTGCTCTCGCCCCCGGTCCTCCGGGGAGTTGAGCCTCCGAATCGTCCGCCGGCCGATGAGCTTGGGATGACCCCAAGGCGCCGGATGCCTCCTCTTCCGTTTCTTCCGCGTCTTCCGAGGGACTCGGCTGCACGGGAGGCCGTCTCTGGAACAGAAAGTTGGCCGGAGCAACCATCAGAAAGAATGCCGGGCCTATGATTCTAAAAGCGAAACGCCAACCGAAGGCGGAGATCAGCAGTTGGGTCAAGGGGGTGAAGATGCCCTGGCCCAAAGGGTTGCCCGCGTCGGCCAGGCCCAAAACCCGCCCGCGGCTGTGGGGAAACCAGGGGGCCAGGCTGGCCGTGGCGGTGAAGGACGATATGGTGGTCTCCCCTATAGTAGCGACCACCCCGTACAGGATGATGAGTTGCCAGAAGTCCGAAACCAGGCTGCTGGCCAGGTAGCCTATCAAGATGAACAGTGCCCCGGCTGGAAAAAGCAACCGGGGACCCAACCTGTCAAGCAGCTTGCCTAGAAAGGGAGAAATCAAGGCGCCGGTCAGTCCGGCCACGGAAAAGATCCCCGCGGTGGCCGCCGCGCTGCGGCCGAAGTGGTCACGCAGCGCCAGAAACACCACCGGCGCCGAGTTTTTCATCCCTCCCTCGGCGGTCAAGTTGGTAAACGCCAGGCCGAAGATGGTCCAGCCGTAGTGCCGCTTGTCTAGGAGGTTGCTTATGTGTCGATGAATCAAGGGAAGGGACCCTTCGTTAGGCTCATGGGAGGGCTGAGGAACTGTTGCTTTGTTATGTGGACATGATCCGTGGTTGGCGGGCGCCACAGGGCAAAGCGCAGGGATTATACAACACCGCTGGTTTTGGGCTCAGGTTCGTGTTTGGCAGCGCCAACGGCCGCCCAACTGGCTGGCGCCTATTTCTACCAATGTGGCCCGCACCTATGCTAATGTGGTGTTTTCAAGGCTGCCTCGGACTATTACCATGTCATTCCGACCGCAGGGAGGAATCTGGGGATGGGTGGACCGGCCCCACCCCACCTCACCCCGATTATATCGGGGTCGTCGCTTCGCTTCTCGGAATGACAGGTAGTCCAAAC
>JADFFS010000259.1 GCA_022568195.1 Chloroflexota bacterium
CGCTGCGGACAACGTGATCATGCTGATGTTCTCCGAATTTGGCCGGCGGGCCCACGATAACGGGTCCGGTACGGACCACGGGTCTGCGGGCGCCGCCTTCGTCATCGGAGACGCGGTGAAAGGCGGTATGCACGGTGAGTATCCATCCCAGAAGGCGGAGGACCTGCAACAAGGCGACATGGTTCCCAACCTGGACTTCCGGGGACTTTACTCCACCGTATTGGAGGACTGGCTGGGTCTCGACGCCAAGCCGATAGTTAAAGGGACCTACGAGAAACCCCAGTTCATTTAGCGATACGGGCTGCCGAATTCTAATCCCAGGAGCAAAGAATGGTTACCCAGCTAGTTGCCGGGCGTGTGTTTGACTACAGCCACTGCGTGGGCCGGGGCGCGGTGTCGGGAATGGGGTTCAACTCGGCGATCGCCGTGGCCCTAGGTGAAGGAGACACGGTTTACGTCCTGAACCGGGGATGGGAGTTTGTCCCCGCGGTCCCATGGAACCGGGCCGGCCGGGGCGCACGGGTAGGAATTTTCACCATCGGGACCGAGCCGGGGGATGAAGAGTTTGTCGGGGAGTTCAGCAAGTACGGCGACGGCGCAGGAGAGCTGATCTGGCCGGCGGGCATAGCCGTCGATGAGCAAACCAATATTTACGTCACCGACGAATGGCTCAACCGGGTTTCGGTCTTCGACAAAGATGGCGCCTTCCTAAGCCAGTGGGGCGGCCCCGGAGAAGAAGAAGGGGAGTTCAACGGCCCTTCGGGTATTGCTTTCGGGCCTGACGACGACCTTTGGATCGTCGATAGCCGCAACCACCGGGTACAAGGGTTCACCAGGGACGGCAAGTTACTGGCCTGTTGGGGTAGCTTGGGCAGCGGCGAGGGCCAGTTCAACACCCCTTGGGGCATTACCTTGGACGGCCAGGGTTACGTTTACGTTGCGGACCACAAGAACCACAGGGTGCAAAAGCTCACGCGAGAAGGCCAATTTGTGGCTCAATACGGCAGCTTTGGCGACGGCCGGGGACAGTTGAACCGTCCCTCGGACGTGGCGGTGGACCCGGATGGCGACGTGTACGTCTGCGACTGGGCCAACAGCCGGGTGCAGCTATTCGCTCCAGAGGGTAAGTTCCTCACCAGCTTTGTCGGCGACGCCCAAGAGCTTTCCAAGTGGGCCAAGGCGGTTGTGCAGACCAATCCGGAGGCGCTAAAACGCCGCCGGGAGGTCAAAGACTATGAGGTGGAATGGCGGCTGGCGCTGCCCACCGGAGTGACCTTCGATGCCGCGAAACACCGTCTGCTGATCGTCGATACCCAGCGGAGCCGCTTGCAGATCTACAACAAGGTCAGGGACTATTCCGAACCTATTCGCAACCTGTAGCCGGAAGTTACTCCCAGGCCCGGTTGTCCACCACCGATTCATAGGTAGCCCCGGGGATCACCAGGTCCGGGTAACCCAGCATCCACTGGTAGGTGTCCTCGAAGCGCTGCCGGGTGTAAGGGACCGGCGGGCCGTACAGCAGCCGCCAACCTTGTAGGTCGTTGGGCTCCAGAAGGCCCTTGGCTTCTTCGACAAAGTAGCTGGCGTAATTGCCGGGGTTGCTGTTGATTAGCTGGGCCGCTTTGGCCTCGGCCCGGAACATGGCAGCCAGGGTGGGACCGTCCAGATTATCGCTGGCGGCCTCGCTGCGGGTCGAGTAGCTCTCAATCAGGATGCGGAACCCCTGCTTCTGGGCCACGCTGATCCACGGCTCGTAGAAATTGCCCGCCGCCACGTCACCCTTGCGCACGGCGTCCAAGCGCTCGACCATGGTGCCCGAGTTGACGATGCGAATGTGTTCTTTGCTGACGAAGCCCTCCAGCATCTTGAGGGTGGTGAAGTGGGAACCGTTGAAGGGACTCACCGCCACGGGAGCGTCTTTAAGCTGTTCTGGCTCGTAAATGTCGCTGTTGGGCCGGGTGATGATGGCCATCCTGGACATGGCCGAACCCAGGGCGACGATCTTGGCGGGACGCTGTCCGGCGTCCACCGCCTCCACCGTGCGTTTCATGACCCCCCACTCGCACATGCGGTACTGGTCCACGCCGCCTTCGTTGAAGATGGCTTCCATGGGGCGGTCGAAAATCTGCTCTCGTAGGGCCTGCCGGTCCGAGTCGACCTGCGCCACGCCCGGCGTGGTTACGATCTCCACGTCCAGTCCTTCGGCTTGAAAGAGGCCCTCATCCCGAGCCACCAGCACCGTCAAGTCGTGGACCGCGTTCATGATCGAAGCCCGCACCTTTTTCAGCTCTGTTCCCGTAGACATAGTTCTCCTCCGGGCGATAGCAGCAGTTTAAGTCGTTCTTCCGGAATGCAAACTGACAGGTTGGAATTATTGATTGCAGGTTAATCCTTCTTCAACCCGAGGACAAGCCTCGCCATATCGGCGTAATACTTGCCTAGCGCTTTGCTTGAGAAAGAAACTTTAAATTTCCCGCTCGCCCTCCCAGAGCACCTACGAGGGGCGCGCCCCTCGTGCTCCCCGGGGGGTTGGGGGCGCAGCCCCCAAGAGCGAAATCCTGCCCACCTGGGTTGTAAATGGTGCCCTAAGTCCCGATGCGCACCGGGTCGACGGCTAGCCGACGCCGCAGGCATATGGTAACTTTAACAAAACTCTGCCCCGAAAGAGGATGTCGAAGTGGTCAATCAGGCGGATGTCGTCGCTTCTCAGCTAGAAACAGCCAGGAAAGACCTACTCGATTTGGGTCTACGCAATCAACTACTCAATTACCACCTACTTCGTACCAGGGGACTCGAGGTGGTGGACGAACTGTCGGAGGAGGTGTTCCGTATTCTCGTCCACGAAGAGAGGACAATGTCCTTTCTGCCCGGGGCGAGTAATGGAGAAACGGCAGATCTCGCCCAGCCCGAGGCTAACGATTTGTCCCAGCCAGCGGACCGGCACACTGATACCAGGTTGCAGACTGCGTTGTCGTCATCGGACCTACAGGGCCGGTTACTTGCTACCTACCATCTTGCAAACACGTTCATTCAGGAGCAGGGAGTTAACACCTTATTCGTAGCTTTAGGTACGGTCACCTGGTACGAATCGGATAGCAGCCAAGAGGCGAGAAGGGCGCCGCTGATTCTTATTCCCGTGGAATTACAAAGAACAGACGTAAGAGACAGGTTCCATCTGCGTTACTCGGGAGAAGAGGTTGGAGAGAACCTGTCCTTGAAAGCAAAGGCTACTGAGTTCCACCTTGTATTGCCCGATCTTCCCGAGTCGGACGACCTGGACATTTCCCAATATTTCGACGCCGTAGAAAAGGCTATAGAAGCCGAGTCGAGATGGGTGGTGGAGCGGAATAGTGTGGTGCTGGCCTTTTTCTCATTTAGCAAGTTTCTGATGT
>JADFFS010000260.1 GCA_022568195.1 Chloroflexota bacterium
GGCTTTTCCAGCGAGGGCCTGCCCATCGGGCTTCATATCATAGGCCGCCGGGGCGACGAAGCCACCGTCCTGCGCGCCTCCGCCGCATTCGAGCAAGCCAAGCCCTGGGCGCACCTGCGGCCGGACATCGCCTAATCTTCAACCTCAACGATCATCTCGATCTCTACGGGCATGCCGGAGGGCAAGGTGGCCATCCCCACCGCCGACCGGGCGTGGCGGCCGGCATCGCCGTAAATGCTCACCAGCAGGTCCGAGGCGCCGTTGGCTACCTTGGGCGTGTCCCCAAAGTCCGGTGCGGCGTTGATCATACACAGTAGCTTGACCACCCGTTTGACCTTGTCCAGGTCGCCGATCTCTCCTTTCAGAGCAGTGAGTAGATTCAGCATCGTTTGCCGGGCGCAGTCATAACCCTGCTCGATGGTGAGGTCGGCGCCCAGCTTTCCCACGTGCAAGAAGCCTCCCCCGGGCAACCCAGGCCCTGTGCCGGAAGTGTAAACCAGGTTGCCTGTACGTACTGCAGATACAAAGTTGCCGGCCAGGGTCGTCCGTTGCGGAGGCAGCTCGTACCCCAACTCCTTCAGCTTGTTCTCTACTATCGGCATGACTCTCACCTCAATGGCTAGTTGGCACGGCCAGGTCCGTAAACCACGCAGCACATTGTAACCCGCCAGGGCCAGAAAACAACCTGACCCGTTAATACTCCGTGTTTACCCGCCAAGCCCAATCGGAGGATCTATTGCTGGGCCAAATCCCCCTGTGTCCCCCTTTGCAAAGGGGGATTTAGGGGGATTTCCCGTCCCTCGACAGGTGGTATGATGCTGCCCTAGCCACCAGCGAGGGCATAATGACCACCATAATCAAAAACGCCACCATCGTCACCGGGGACGCCGGACGCACCGTGCTACACGATAGCGCCATCGCCGTCGACGCGGACCGGATTACAGCCGTGGGAGCAACCAACGACCTGCTAGCCAGTAACCCCGGGGCTGAGCAAATCGACGGTTCTGGCAAATCGGTTTTCCCCGGCCTGGTCAACTGCCACACCCATCTGCTGGCCACCGCCGACCGGGGGATTCTAGAGGACTTCGGATTTCCCACCACCCTGCGCTTTCCGGTAACCACCCGGTCGCTGCTGACCCCTGAGGAACGCCAGGTTATGGCCGTGCTGGGGGCGTTGGAAGCGATCCGCAGCGGCACCACCTGCCTGCTGGAGATCCAAACCGGTGTTCAAGGATACGCTGGAAACCTGGCAGACACAGGAATGCGCCTGGTATTGGCGGACAGCATCAATGATGTGGACGAATCGAAGGTCCGGGACCGAGTATTCGAGTTCTCCGATTCCCGCCTGGACCAGGGTCTACAACGCAGCGCCGACCTGATCCAGCAGTGGCACGGCAAGGAGGACGGCCGGGTTACCTGCTTCATGGCGCCCCACGCGCCGGAGACCTGTTCCCCAGGGCTGTTGCGCCGCAGCCGGGAAATGGCGGAGACCCATGACATTGGCTACACCATCCACCTGTCCCAGAGCACCAACGAGGTGGAGGCGGTGATGGGCACCCGAGGGGTTTTACCGACCCAGTATCTGTTCGCCAATGGCTTACTGGGACCCCGGCTGGTCACCGCCCATTGCCGTTATGTCAACTCTGCGGAAGTCGCCTTGCTGGGAGGCACCCACACCGCGGTGTCCAACAACGCCGCCATCGCCGCCCGCCGGGGCGCCGCCGCGCCGGTCAAGGAGCTGCAAGCCGCCGGATGCGCCATCGGGATGGGCTCGGACAACATGGCGGAAGACATGGTGGAGGTCATGAGGGCAGGCCTATTCCTGGAGCGGGTGCGCCGCAACGACCAGATGGACCCCCAACCGGAGGATGTGCTGGAGTGGGCCACCCGGGGTGGGGCGAGGATTCTGGGGCTGGGCGATGAAACCGGCACGTTGGAAGTAGGCAAGAAAGCCGACCTGTTCGTTGTGGATATGATGCGGCCCCACTTGGTGCCGACTCTGCGCGCCGTTTCCTCGTTCGTGCACAACGGCCAGCCCGCCGACATAACCTCGGTGATGGTGGACGGCAAGTGGGTGATGCGCGACGGCAAGGTCCTCACCGTCGACGAAGCAGACATAGTGCAGCGGGCGGAGAAAATCGGCCATTCCGTGTGGCGGCGGCTGCTAGACCGATATCCCAACGTGCCGTTCCCGGTCACTCTCCCATCTAAAGGCTAAGTAGCCTGCCATTAGTGGGTTAACCAATGTCATGCTGAGGAGTGAAACGACGAAGCATCTGGGGTGGGGCAGTTCCACCCATCCCCACCCCGATGTAATCGGGGTCCCTGCGCTCGGAATGACATTAGTCACTTTTACGTGGACAGAGTCCTAGTTGGAGCTAGACTGGGAAGCTCCAAGCAGATGTTGTTGAGGATGCGACGATGAAAATCACCGACGTGGAATGCATGATCTTGGACCGCCAGTTTCCCTTTGTTCGGGTATACACCGACGAAGGCCTGGTGGGCATCGGAGAGTGCTTCCGGCGCCAGCCCCAGACCATTAAAACCCTGGTGGAAGACTACCTAACGCCGGCCCTGATGGGCAAAGATCCTTTGGATACCGAGGTCCTCTGGCGAGACATGTTCCGCGCCGCGTCGGCCTCGGACATGGGCGGCGCCGTCTACTGCGCCATTGCCGGCCTGGACATCGCTCTCTGGGACCTGAAAGGCAAGGCTCTGGGGGTGCCCATCTACAAGCTGCTGGGCGGCAAGGCCAGGGACAAGGTCAGGATGTACGCCAGCTCCATGCGACGGGACCTGACTCCCATCGAAGAGGCCCGGCGGGCGGTCTCCTTCGTGGAAGAGGGATATTCGGCCTACAAGCTACACAGCGCAGTGCCGGGGGGTATGGACGACCCCGCCGACGAGACCATCGCCACGGTACGCGAAGTCCGAACCGCCGTGGGGGACGACATCGAGATTCTGGTGGACGTGAACGGGGCCTTCTCCACCCACCACGCCATCGAGATCGGTGAAAAGCTGCAAGACCTGGGTGTGTTTCACTTCGAGGAGCCCAGGCCCCACTACGACCTGGATGGACTGGCAACCGTCGCCGATGCTCTGACCATGCCGGTGGCCTCTGGAGAAATGATCTACACCCATTGGCAATACCGTGACCTGATCCTGCAAGGAAAGGTGGACATCATTCAGCCCGACATCGTGAAGGTTCCGGGGTTCACCGAGTTCCAGAAGATTGCCGCCTTGTGCTCGGCCTTTGGCAAGCCCATGACGGTACACAACACTCAGCCTACCATCAGCACCGTGGCTCACCTGCACGTTTGCGCCGCTTACCCCCACATACCCTACGCCCAGGAATACAACATCGAGCCCACGTCGATTC
>JADFFS010000261.1 GCA_022568195.1 Chloroflexota bacterium
AGTGCCTGGCTCGAGTCGGCGGCCTTGCGTCTTTATTTTATAGGAACGGTTCAGCTCGAAAGGACGGCGAGACTCCACGTAACCTAGGGGTGCGGCGTAGCGGAGCAGATTCTCAAATGGCGGACGATCATGATTTAGTGCTCGCGCGGCGATGGCGGCCACAGACCCAGGCCGTTCCGTTAGTTGGAAACAGCCGGCGAGCATCAACATGATACCGGCCGATCCGATTGCGGTTAAAGCCCGAACTCTATTCACTTGGTTCCCAGCCCACCTGGAACTATCGGCGCATCCCCCGACCCGCCTTGCCCCATTTTGGTTGATTATACCATTCCGTATTTGGGGTTATCCGCCCAGGTCAGACGCGACGGCGTGTATTGAACTCGGTAGCTTTACGATTAGGGCATAGCCAACACAACTAATCTCTTGACGGCCTTAGATATGGGCAACTGTTTGCTGTGGTTGGCTCCGACAATTCCGGTGAAACATCGGGCATTATCGGGCAATGGGCCATCCACGCCAAGTTAATCACCGTTGGCAGGGGTTTAGTGAGGCACTCTCGCCGTTTGTCTTTCAGCTAATCCAGGGGGCCGCCCAGGGAGAGGAACTGAGCGGGGTTTTGGAGCGCCAACCGCTATGCCACCTGCCTCACAGGGCCATCAGATGTTATCTTGGTTGTGGAGGTAGCCGACACCACCGTTGGATACGACTGATAGGTAACGCTATCTTTATAAGCCTAGGCAGGCGTCGGCGAAATGTGGCTGGTTGACCTGGAGCCGGGGCGATCGAAATCTCTCGGCAGCCAAGACCTTAGGGCTACCGGGATCCCCGGCGTGTCCCCCGCGGTGAAAATCTTGCTCCAGTAGCGGTTTTCGGAATGGAGGCGGCAGCCTCGGAGATCCCGTGGCCAAGAAGACAGCGCCACCGGCGGCACTGGAAACCACTGTGTTCCCCTATCGGTTCCATGCTGGGCTACCCTCGTCTCTCTTCATATACTAATTCTTATCTCGGCAAATCGGGATCGAACCCCAGCTCGATAGCACGCTCAACATCTCGCCGGGCTTCGGCATCCTTGTTCAGAAGCGCGTAAGCCAGGGCCCGATTGACGTAGAACTCCGCCAATCGAGGGCTGAGTTGGATGGCCCGGTCGTAATCCTCGATGGCTCTTTCGATGCGGCCCAGTTGATAATAAACGCTGCCCCGGTTGTTGTAGGCCAGCGGTTGTTCTGGTTTGAGGTGAAGGGCCTCGTCTAAGTCTTGGATGGCCATTTCCAACCGGCCCAGGGCAAAGAGGGCGACACCCCTGCGAGCGTACCGCGATGGGTCGTTTGGGCTGAGTGTTATCGCCCTACCGTAGTCATCCACCGCCAGGCGGTGCTCACCTAGCATTTCGTAGGCCTCGGCCCGCCGGTCATAAAACAATGCAGACAGCGGGTTGAGCCTGATGGCCTCGCTATAAGCCTCAACTGCACGGTCTGGCTCTCCCAACTGCGCGTAGGCCCTTCCCAAGAGAAAATGGGACAGCCAATATCGCGGTAGCATGGAGGTCAGCCGCAGGGACTCTTCGATGGCTCGTTGACTCATCCCTGCTTGGTCCAGGCCCGCCAGGGTCAGCGCCGCCTCGGCGAAGTGAAGCCTGGTATAGATGTCGAAAGGATTGGCTGCCACGGCCCGCTGGGTAGACAAATAGGCTTCCCGCGCCAGCTTGATCCGATGTATTTCGTTATCGGCAAAGCTGCCAGCTTGGTCCAATATATTCGCCTGTATAACGTGATACCGGCCAACGTCCGGGGCGAGAGCAATGGCGCCTTCTATTTGCTCCATAGCTCTGAGCAGGCGCCCTTCACCCAGCGAAACAGCGGCTGAGGTTGCGCGGTACTCCGCAAAGGCGTAGGAAGGGTTCTTCACCATGGTCAATGCGGCCAACATCGCCGCGATGATCAGGGCAATTAATAACTTGAAAGCCGATCTTGCGGCCGCATTGCGGCCAGCAGAGAGTAAGTCCGTATTGGATTGACCACCGGCCGGAGACCAGCGTGCCTCGGCCGGACGCTCTTCTAAGTTAGGCAGGGCTACCAGCAGGGCCAAAAGCGCCCAGAACAGAGCCTCGTCGGACAAGTGGGGAATCCCAACTAGCTGCTCCACCATCCGGCCCGCTAATGCGGCCAGCAGTGCCGCCATCACCAGCCGGTAGTTGGGGTCCAAAGCCGGCCGCCTTTTCGCAAGTATGGCGATGCCCGCCACCAGAGCTGCACCTAACAGGAACAGAAAACTGGCTAGGCCCAAATAACCCTGCTCCACTGTGCGGTGGACCAGGTTGCTGTGCGCATCTCGTGCGGCATAGTAGATTGTGCCCAAAACAAGGTGGGAGAGTTCGTCGGGCTGTTCCAAAGGGAATAGGTATTGAAAAAACTCGGGTCCGTACCCGAAAAGATGAAGCCTGAGGGAGGACGGTCGGTCATCAGACTCAAACCATGGCCGGTGTTGGACCAGGTTCCCAGCGGCCTGCCACAGCAGTAGGCGCGTCCTGAAACTAGACGGGGTGACAGATTGCTCGGTAGACTCTGGGCGGCCAGGTAGCTCGGTTGCCAAAGCGGCCTGGACGTCTGCCCGGATGGATAGAGCTCGAGAACCCAGGAACACCTGCGGGATGCTGTGTCCGGCGCGTGACGGTGGAGGAGAGACGAAAGTAACGACCGCCCATGTAACCGCCAGGGATGCCCCTATCAGGACCCCGGCGCGGACGGCAGCCCGCCAGCCAGCGCCGAAAAAGACCAGACCCAGCAACGCGAAGACCGATGCCGTGAGTCCCATCCATGGGCCACGGGCCTGGGTGAAGGCGATTGCCAGCAGGATTACCGTCAGGGTCCCAACCCAGAAGGTCGCAGTGGCCGGAGCAGCAGGAGACCGATGGTACCTGAGTGCCATGGCGACAGTTACCGGCACTACCATTAGGAGGAAAGCCCCCGTGAAAATGGAATTGCCCAGGCTGGAAACTACCCCGCCTTCAAAGTAGACACCGAAAGGGTCAAGGCGATAGTGCTGCAAGATGCCGTACAGCCCCACGGCAACGCCGGAGGCGACCACTGCGCCCAAGAACCGCCACAGTTGCGCTGACGTCTTGAGGTGGGTGGCTATCACCGCAAACATGACGAAATAGCTAATGGTATTGTAAAAGCTGTAACCGTCGGTGGCGGGTTCGCTTCCCCACAAGCTGACCGGAATCGACGGTGATAGCAGAGTGGACAACAGACCGGCTACCACCACAGTGCCTGCGGCTACCACCACCCATCTGGTGGGTCGGCCAAGTAACCATCTGCTGAATTGAACCAAAGACAATCGCGGAACTTGGCCTACAA
>JADFFS010000098.1 GCA_022568195.1 Chloroflexota bacterium
CTACGGCGTCGTCGCCCAGGAACGGCGGACGGCCGCATACCATCTCGTAGAGCATCGCGCCCAGCGAGTATAAGTCCGCTTTCGGGGTGACTTCTGAGCCCATTGCCTGCTCCGGAGGCATGTAGCTCACCGTGCCAACCATCATGCCCTCTTGGGTCAGGCGAGAGCGGTCGGTGGCAATGGCGAGGCCGAAGTCGCCTATCTTGGCGATGCCGTCCTCTGTCAGCCACACGTTGCCCGGCTTCAGGTCGCGGTGGACGATTCCCCGGCTGTGGGCGAACTCCAGCCCCTGGCACGTCTCTTGGGCGATACCGATTGCCTGATCCAGGGGAAGCCGGTGGTCGGTGGCCTTTTCGATCAAACTCTCTACATCACCGCCGCCCATCAATTCGGTGACCATGTAGGGCAGGTCTCCTTCCTGGCCCAGGTCGAAAACGGTGACTATGTGGGGATGAGAGCCGAGGCGGCCCATGGCCTGGGCCTCCCGGGTGATTCGGGTGCGGGAGGTATCGTCCAGCCCCTCAGACTTGATCAGGGCGAAGGCCACCTCCCGGTCTAAGGTGGTGTCGTGGGCTAGGTAGACCCTTTTCTTGCCGCCTTCCCCTAAGAACTGTTTGACCAGGTAGCGGCCGTTGGCAAAAGAGGCAGGTTGATCGGGAGGCGGAGTGAGCATCCGTGTAGTGGCTTGCGCCGGTGGAGCTGCGGTCTCGTCTTCTAGGACTCGATCTACTGAAGCCAGAAAGACAAGCGCATCACTGTTTTCCGGGTCCAGGCCAAGTACGACTTTTACAATGTCCCGAACAGACTCCCAGTCTAATCGGTCCATTGCCTCTTCAGCCTGGTCCAATAGGCGTTCTATTCTTCGCTGAACACGTTCGCTGGCCATGATGGGGAAATAGTACGTCTGAGGGAACAGCTTGTCCATCGATTCGAACAACGATAGGGAAGGGGGGGTAACGCAGTTTAACCGTCGGCAGAGGCCCCCATATCCGCCATTATGGTGTCGGCCCGCAGCCGATTGAGGGAAAACCTGTGCCTCGCCCGCTGGTGCTCCCCGTGGACTTTGCAGTGGCGCCTTTTAAAATAGTCTTATGGACAAGCTGCGAATACACCGGGACGACTTCATGTTGATTATTGGCCTCAGCCACGTGCTACTTCTGGTAGCAATGCTGTACTGGACCTCCTGATCATCGCCAAGTTACCCCGGCAAGATCTCCGGACCTGAGATTTTCGGACACCTGAGCCGGTGGCAGAACTACCCCGGTCCGACTCTCCAAGTTATCGCCACCCGGCATTGCCATCCCCATCAGCCGTCCCCTCCCGGCGTCATAGACCTTCCTCGTGTAGCTTAAGTTCCACCGCTCGCCCGTCTCCGGTAAATCGTCGCGGTCGTTTTTATTTCGGGTCCTCTTGTCACATCAGCCGCGACCCCGAAGCCGCCGTCAACCGCACTCGTGGGTCGTTCCACAACGGAATGCGGTGGGGCACGCCGCTTCCTGGACAGCCGGTCTATCCATCGCCTGGTGGTATACTCCATTGCAACTGTAGCGACACCGTAAACTACAGCGAACGCTGACTGGCGGCGCGGTTAATCGCTCCGTGTAAGCAAGTTGCTACTGGGAGTTGCCGCGTCTGTTGGAGCTCGTGAAAGCCTCCCTGGTCCGTCAGTTGGCCAAATCTGGTCGCCAAACCCGGACCGGGCGTGCCTGGAAGAGGAGCTTTTGCGAAGGGTTTAACCCGGCCCTGACCCAATAGATAGCCGGGCCGCTGCCCAGACATTAAACCGGGTACACGGGAACACCCTTGGTGACAAGGGGGGTCATTTTGTGTTGCCTTTGTGTTCCGTTAGCATTGACCTAGTGCACCGGTAGGCCATTATAATTGCTGGTCTTGATTCAGTTAGACCACGACAAGGCAGTCGACATAGGGACGCGCCTCTAAGGCCGGTTCGACAAGCGAGGTGCAAGTATGGCAGCTCCCACCAACCCGCGAGTGGTGGCCATCGAAGAACACTATTGGGACGAGGAGGTGGCGGCAACCTTCGGACCCACTGATGCCATGCGTCGCGCATCTTCCATTGTCGAGCGCTTATACGACTACGGCGAGTTACGCATCAAGGAAATGGACGAGGCCGGGATCAGCGTCCAAGTGCTGTCCCACGGCGCGCCGTCAACCCAAAGAGGGGACGCCGAGACCTCTGTAAAGCTGGCCCAAGGCGCTAACGACAGGCTGTGGGACATCGTCAACGCTCATCCCAGCCGGTTTGCGGCCTTTGCCTGCTTGCCTACGCCCAACCCGATGGCGGCTGCCGACGAACTGGAGCGCTGCGTGACCAGGCTGGGGTTCAAAGGAGCCATGGTGCACGGCCTAACGAACGGCGTTTTCTTCGATGACAAGCGCTTTTGGCCAATTTTTGAGCGGGCCCAGGCATTGGACGTGCCCCTGTATATGCATCCAGCAACGCCCCATCCTGCGGTGGTGGAGGCTTACTACAAGGACTATCTCGAGGATTTCCCGTCTTTACTTACGGCAGCCTGGGGTTTCACGGTGGAGACAGCCACCCAGGGCATCAGGCTGGTGCTTTCCGGTGTGTTCGACGCTTACCCGGGCCTCAAGATTATCCTGGGGCATCTGGGTGAATCCCTGCCGTTTTCACTCTGGCGCATCAATCAGGCCCTGGCGCGTCAGGGGAACCGGGACACCTCCTTCTCCTTCCGCGACTACTTCTGCAAGCATTTTTGGATCACTACCAGCGGCAACTTCTCCAACCCTGCCCTGCTTTGCTGCGTTATGGAAATGGGCGTGGACCGGATTCTTTTTTCGGTTGACTATCCCTTCGTGTCCAACATGCCCGCAGCCGAGTGGATACCAACCATACCGCTGGGCGCCGAAGACAAAGCAAAAATCCTGAGCGGCAACGCCGACCGGCTATTACGCCTTTAGAACCTTCCTAATGCACACCCAGACCGAACATTGCCAGGGCATTATCCGCCAAAAAGGCGTCGCGGTTAGCGGCGCGATGGTTTAGGGCATGTATCCTGTTTCCGGAGCAACGCGGATTCCGGACCTCCAGTTCATGGAATCCCTCTCCATCCACGGACCCTTCTCGAGATATCTTCTTTCTGCCATTCGATGGCCTTGCCCAGCTCAGAATTCATTTGTTGGGTTGCCTTCTTTTCCCTATCTCCGATCATTTGGCCACCGGACATCTGCATTGCCAATAAAAAAGCCCCCACCATTAAGGCAACGGCTATGCCGATCTGGATCGCTTTCATCGGCGCCTCAGGTCCATAGCGATCATTCTCCAGAGATTGATGCGAAGTTAACGTACGTCGACAGAAAGCAAGCCGGTAGGGTGCTACCCCATGGTCTTGGGACTCGCTCCAGCCATATTTCCCGATTGCCAGCCTACGAATCGACTCGAAGAGCTAGCCCTTTTATCACCCAAAAATCGCTAATTCGAGTGATTCCTGACGGCACTCTGGAAGTTAATCTGACAGTAGCATTCTCCCATTTAGGAATACCCGTGGTGTCGTCATCGTGACCAATGGGGATGAAAAAAACGGCGAGAATCGCGAATTAGACGCCGCCGGCCAGCCGGTCGCCCGTATCTCGATTGACCAGGCTGTGAGGATGGCGTTTCAATACGCCCGGGAAAATCGTGAATTCTACGGGCGCCACGCCGACAGTGATTTGGTGTGGTGGTTCGTCAGCGCCGATGAGACCGACGATCACTACGTGGTCAGGTTGTCTTACAGCCCTTCCCGGGAGTTCCATGGCCGGTTGGGCATAGATCAATTCACCATCGACAAGTCCGGGCAGATGGCTTTACGGCGTATCGTCCGCCAACCGGGGACCGTTTGGACCTCGCGCATCTTTGTGGGATCTGTTGGAGCCCTTGCCGTTGTTTTTGCAGCGGTAGGCGTGCTGTTTGTGTCCGGCGTGCTAAGTCCTTCCCCTGGCGCTCCGGTCACCACCGCAACAAGTTCATCTGCCGCCGCGCCAACAAGTACACCGGCCGCCGAGCCAACAAGTACACCGGCCGCCCCACAGAGAGTGGCTATTGCGTTAATTCCGGACCGGCCCGCGCGGCTCAGGTCCCCTGACAGATCTGTGATGGTGGATGTTCCAGCGGGGTCGGTGGCATCGGGGTCCAAGCTTATCTACCGTTCCCTTTCCTCGGCCGAGATTCCGGCTCTTCCGCCACCCTTCAGGTCAACGGGCAAGGCGTTTGACCTGACAGCGGACACAACCCTGCTGAAACCGATCACCATCACGGTAGAAATCAGTGGCGCCGATATTTTGCTAGCACAAGAGGAAGAATCTAACATCGTCATGCAGCACCACCTGGAAGGCGACTGGACCCAGTTGGACACCAGGGTGAATTTTAGCGCAGCCATAGCCACGTCCCGGGTCGACCACCTCAGCATCTTCGCCCTGACGGTCAAGGAACCGCCCCCCGATCAGATGACACCTGGAAGTACGGTGGCTGCGACATCTGAGCCCTACAGAAAAGGTGTGGCCCACTACAGAGCAGGGAAGTACCGGTTGGCAATAGACGAATTTGACGCCGCCATCAAACAAGACCCCAATGTCCGCAACTACTACTGGTCTAGGGGCAACGCCCACTTGGGGTTGACCAACTTGCCAGAGGCTATCGCCGATTACAGTGCGGCCCTAGGTCTTGACCCGGAGAACGCCACCCTGCATCACCTGCGCGGCAGTACCTACCGTCGGGATGGGCGGTTTGTGGAGGCGCTGTCAGACCTGGACGAGGCGATACGGTTGAACTCCGACTATGCCCTGGCCTACAACACTCGAGGAGACCTGTACGCTCTGCTCAAAATTGAAAAGGAATCCAAATCAGACTACGACAAGGCTTGCCTGCTGGACAGCCAATACTGCAGATAACACACCCTCCCGTTCACGCTGTGCATACCCGCTCTCGAATCGTCAGCAGCCACGGTCCCGTACAATCACGCCCAGGCCGGCGGCGCACTTGTCCAGCACTCGCAGGTGGCGGATAGGCCCAAACTATAAGCTCCGGCGCCTGGCCTAAAGCTGGCGGAGGCGCGGGTCGAGCCGGTCGCGAAACCAATCGCCCAGGAAGTTTAGCGCCATCACCACCAGGAATATGGCTACCCCAGGGAAAAAGGCGATCCACCAGGCATCGGCCAGGTAACCCCGGCCATCGGCGATCATGGCGCCCCAGGACGGCTTGGGGGGCGGTACACCGGCGCCAAGGAAGCTCAGGATAGCCTCGGCGATAATGAGTTGGCCCACCCGCAGTGTGGCGATAACGATCACCGTATTGGTTACGCCGGGCAGGATGTGCACCGTCAGTATCCGGAAGCTGCCCGCGCCCGCCACTTTGGCCAAGGCCACGTATCCTGTTTTTTTATGGAAAGCACCTCCGCCCGTACGGCCACCGGTGCCAAGCCTCCTGCCCTGCTCGGCGCCTTGACGCCGGAAAAACGGCGATGTAGATTACGGTCCACAGCCCATCAACCGTCGACGCTTCGAGGTAGTTATGTCAACCGAGACGCCAACCTCACAAACACGCAGCACCCCCGAAAAGATGGAAACCTTGAAGGCCGACCTGCGCCGGATGGGGTCGGTGATCATCGCTTACTCCGGCGGCGTTGACAGCGCTTTTTTGGCTGCCACCGCCGCGCAGGTTATCGGCGACAAAGCCCTGGCCCTGACCGCCGAATCCCCCAGCCTGGCCCCGTCGGAGTTGCGGGACGCGATAGCCTTGGCCCAACGCCTGGGGCTCAACCACCGAGTGATCCAAACCCAAGAGCTGGAGCGGGCCGACTATCTGGCCAACACGCCTCAACGCTGCTTTTTCTGCAAAGACGAGCTGTATACCCATGTTAGCGAAATCGCCCGTTCCGAGGGCTACGCCTGCGTTGCCAACGGGACCAACGTGGACGACCTGGGCGATTTCCGCCCCGGCCTGGACGCCGCTAAAAAGTATGGCGTGCTCAGCCCCCTGGTGGACGCGGGTCTGACCAAGGCTGAAATACGTTCCTTGTCCAAGGAAATGGACCTGCCCACATGGGATAAGCCCGCCCAGGCCTGCCTGTCTTCGCGGATACCCTACGGCACTCCGGTCTCGGTGGAAGCCCTTACACGCATTGCCCAGGCTGAGGAGTTTCTGCGCGACCTGGGATTCAAGCAGTTGCGGGTAAGGCACCACGGGACCGTGGCCCGAATTGAAGTCGAGCCGGGGGACTTCTCCGCGTTGTTGGACGGCGAAACGCGAAGCCGGATCACACAGCATTTCCGCTCCATCGGTTACGCCTACGTGACCCTGGACCTAGACGGCTTCCGCTCGGGCAGTATGAACGAGGTGCTGGCGAAGTCACGGACCCAGCGGAACTCCTAAGCCGGTCGGGTACACATGGGAGGGGGCTGCCCAGCCATACCCGCACACTTCAAGGAATAAGGGGGCGTGATGTACGATCTGGCGAGAATTAGTCAGTCAGAGATGGCCGAGTGCGGCAACGCCCTGAAAGGGCTGGGATCGGGGGCGGGAAGCATGGAGGAGACGGCCAACAAGATAGTCCGTTACCTATACGACAACATGACAGATGCCCAAACGGGGGACAACGCCTGCGCCTTGATCCGCTTTTACAAGACCCATTCTTTTGGCCAGTTGGACGCGGGCCTGCAAGAATTCGCGCAAGGAATCCTCGGTAGAGCCCCCGATTCTCCCGACATGAAATGCCTGACAATGCTGGCCACCGCCGGTGAGAACCCAGCGTGGAACTCTCGCGCCAACTCCGCCGGCCACCGGGCTATACCCTTGGCCAGCGCCGAATTTGTGGAGCAGATACCCATGATCGCCCAGTTGATCAGCCAGTTCGGGATCGAGATGGGATCGGTGCTGAACCCTGACCCCAGCGTGATCGTGGACCTGGAGCGTAGGTCGTACAACGCCTTTTATATCGCCGACGCGGTGGGTAGCCCTTACATACCGGCCCAAGATGAATTCGTAATCCCCTATGGGGTGAAGTCGGTGGTGGGATTCGGCGGCGTATTGTCATCCGGCGAGCTATTCGCGGTCATCATGTTCTCCAAGGTATCCATTCCGCGAGAAACCGCCGAGAGTTTCCGCGGGCTGGCGGCCAGCGTCAAGGAAGCCGTTCAACCCTATGTCGGCGGGGCCGTCTTCGCCTGATAGAATCACCGGTTCCCCACCAGCGGGAATTGCCTGGCCCGGGAGCCGACCCATCGACGATAGCCGTTTGCGCGAGGTCCTGCATCGGTCCTGAAACGATGGCTTGTCCTTAGAGGACATCGTGCAGCTGCCGAGGGACCCCGACTGCCTCCACGTTGGACGCCCGAAGTCAGTTACCAACGGAAGCACCATGGCATGTTTCCCGGTACACACCTAATTCCCGGTGTTTCAGTATGGCGTTAAAATTCTTGGCGTTCGCTTCGGAGCAGAGCTGGTCGAGGGTCATACCGGTATCAGTGTATTCGGCGGCGAAGACCGATTTTCCAGCAGCAAGGAACGGTAGCAATTGATGGCACCAACCTTCGGCAAAGCAATCCTCGGTCAGCGCCCAGTCGAAATGATCCAGCAAATCTGCAACCTGATCCGGGTCGTTCTTCAGGCCGATGGAGAGGCCACGCGCATGAGCTTCGTTTGCCAGCCAGATGTTGTAATTTAGTTGGTCTTCATAGGTCAAAGGAAAGCCGGTGTCATTGGTATAGCCGTCGATGTTGTCAGGCTCAACTCCATCAAAGCCTTTAGCTTTACATTCGTCTAACCGAGATCGCATTATCGGCGCCAGAAGGTCGATCTGGCGAATGTCCAACCACTTCTCACCAGGCCAGCCCCCATAGTCGTTGCCAATGACCGGAGACGGAAATTCGTCGGCGTCAGGCCGCCAGTTTTCCCAGCTGCCCGCGCTGATGTAACAGATTACCTTGCGTTGCCGTGAATGGAGGGCAGCAACCACCGCAGCATCGTTTTCGAATAGGTCGATATCATACAAATCCGCTTCGAGCGACAAGTCGATTGGCAGCTCCTCCAATTGCCACTGCCAGCTGATGTTCAACGGTTGAGCGCCGGGGAGGAGACCGGCGCTGGTGGGCGCCGGCGCCGGGGGAGTATCTGTGGATATTCCGTCAGCCTGGCCACAAGCGGCCGCTAACAGCGCTCCGATTATCACGATTTGGCCTAATGAACCCAATGGATGCACTGACCACACCATCACCTGGGACGCTTCAACTTGTTGGTCCGGAGCGGCAGAAAGCCTTTCCTGAGCCACGGTTAAAAACGCCCGAGCATCACTATTGTCCGGCGCGAAGCCCAGAATCTGTTCAGCCAGGGTACGGACGCGAGACCAATTTTCCTCGTCGGCGTCCTGCTTTATCCGGTCTAGCAGACGTTCGACGCGTCGTTGTATGCGGTCACCGGCCATTATGGGGGCATATTAGCGGTAGGCCGGGGGTTTTGTCCACGTTTAGCGATAGGCTCATTTCCAAACAGATAATTTACCGGCGTACGCACATCGCCCAAGGGCCTACCTCTGACGAACGTACTTATCAACGCTGGTTGGCGTGGCCACGTAGATGTCGCCATGAGAATCGACCCAGCTGCCATGGCCTCCGCGACAGTTGAAACGGCCCAGAACTTTTCCTTGCTTGTCCAAGACGCTGAAGCGGGACGGTGAGTCATCCCTGCTACCTTCGCTGACGTAAAGGATGCCATCTTTGTCTTGGGAGATGTCCATGGGCCGCTGAATGTCGGTCCAGATGGCCTGGAACTCGCCATCGCCGTCGAAGACCTGGATGCGGTGGTTCTCCCGGTCGCACACGAACACCGTGCCGTCAGCATCAACCAGCAGGCTGTGGGGCAGGTGGAAATGGCCGGGCTCAGTTTTGCCGGGTTGACCCCAGGAAGCTTTCAACTGGCCGTCCGGGCTGAACCGGTGGATCCTCGCGTTCCGGTAGCCGTCGGAGACGTAGAGGTCTCCCGAGGGAGAGGGAACCATTTCGCTAGGATAGTTGAAGGGGCCCGCCGCCCTGGGCACCAGGTCACCGGGGTTTTCGCATCCCGTGTCGGAATGTACTCCGTGCCGGCCAAGCATCTGAATCGGCTTGCCATCCAGAGTGTACATGATACACACGGAGTTGTTCCGGTCGGTAACGTAGATGGTGTCGTCTGCAATGTGGATCCCGTGGGCGAAATCGAAGGAGCCGTTCCCCCATGAACTTAGTAGATTCCCATCCCGGTCGAACACCATTACCGGGGGGTCTTTCCGTTGAAAGGCGTAGACCAGGTCCTGGGAATCGGTAGCCACGGCGCTGACCGTCTCGAAAGTCTCACCGGGGGGTAGCTTTGCCCAGTCCAAAATGGCGGTGTAAGTGTATTCGCCGGTTCCTAGGGTAGTCATATGATGGTAAGCCTCCTCATGGAAAATCATCTAGTTGAAGTTTGACGGTTGGCCGCCCCGTGTGCGGGACTCTTGGTTACGACCCTTCCTCCCACCTGCCCTGAGCCGAAGTATTCGCAGGAATAGTACGTCGGAGTGGGATGCTTGTCCACCGCCTCGGCTTGCAATCCTGCTGCCGTTAAAGTAGTAAACTCCCGTACTCGCTACAAGGTAGCGCCATTGCAAAGGCCCACCATTTAAGCCACGCGGCAGGTCCCGGTCCCAATCACGTTTCGGTGCCCTGACGTTACACTTGACGATTTTTGAGCCTGGCTATGGGTGCTCTGCCAGCAAGGAAAGGTCGAAATCTATTAGGCTGTCCAGCACGCTGTGCGCCCGGCTGATGTCCAACCCTTTGGTGGATTCGGTTCGGACCGCGATGGTGTGGGTCCCCGCCGATACCGCCGCGGCAATTCCCACCGGTGAGTCCTCGATGGCGATGCACTCCTGGGGAGGAATGCCAAGGCGCTCCGCCGCCAGCAAGTAGATGTCCGGCTCCGGTTTCCCCAGCGTTACGTCGTCCCCGCCCAGCACCACGTCAAAGGCGTCCTGTAGACCAATGGACTCAAGCTTCAGGTCGACCCAAGCCCTGAGGGATGACGACGCCACTGCTTTGGGCAATCCCCGGCGCCGGCACTCCTCGATGAGCGCCACTACCCCCGGCTGGGCAGCCAACTCTTGCTTGAGCACCTGTTCCACCACTACTTCGTACCTTTCGATGTATTCGGGAACGGACAGCGGTAAGCCCCGCAGTTGCTTCAGCCTGCGCCAGGTCTCTTCGATGGTGGTCCCAATCAAGTGGTCACGGTTCTCGTCCTCGGAGATTGGTTCCGCGTTTTCCTGAATCACCAGACTGTTGATGGCCTTGAGAAATAGGGGTTCGCTGTCGACCAGGACGCCGTCCATGTCGAATATTATCGCTTTGTAATCACCCAAGCCGGTCTATCTCCTTTGTTTAATGGCAAATCCGGCCCCGATTGGAGGCATTTCCATCAACAATCGGGACCACCTTGCTTCGAAAATTGCATGGTAAGGAAGAGGGCAGCCAGGGTATTATGTCAGAGTTGCAACGCGATGAGTACCGGGGGCCGCAGTTTGCCCAAACTTACGTCTGTGGTTACAATTGTGCACTCGCGTTCACCGATAACTCCACAGAAGCAATAGGAGCTTAACCATGGCAACCGACCACACTTACAAGGTGATTGAGCTCGTCGGCTCGTCTTCCCAAGGGATCCAACAGGCCATCGAGGGGGCCATTTCGCGGGCATCGCAGACCATACGGAACCTGGATTGGTTCGAGGTCAAAGAAATCCGGGGCAACATTCAGGAAGGCGCCGTGGCGTGGTACCAAGTCAAAGTGGCCATCGGCTTTCGCGTTCTGAGCCCCGAGGACCTTACCAAGGAGTAAGTATTTCGCACGGCCACTGACGAGGTGAATCTGCCCTCTCGTTGCCTGCGCCGGTCTAGTGGCCCCACTCCTCCAACTTTTGCTCTAGCTGAGATCGAGTCTGGTCGTACTCCTCCCCCAGCCCGGCGATCGCGGCCACATCTTGACGCGCGGAGGCCTCCTCCAGCCGCCGCTCGATCTCGGCCAGCCGCCCTTCGAGATCCTCGATAACCGGGACAAGGTCCTCTTTGAGGGATGCCAAGGGATTTTTCTTGGCAACTCGGGCGGGCCGCGGAGTTTTGGGTCTTTCCGGCCTAGGAGTGCTGGTAACCGCCTCCTGGGCGTCTTGCATCCACGCCTCGAAGGTATCGGCGAAGGGGCTCAGCTTCCCCTGGTCAATGATCCACAGTTCCTGGGCCAGCAGGGACACCAACTGACGGTCGTGGGACACGAAGAGCAGTGTGCCGTCATAGCCCAGGAGTACCTGCTCCAGCGCCTCGCGGCTGGCGATATCAAGGTGGGTGGTGGGCTCGTCCAGAATCAGCAGATTGGGCTGGGTGACCAGCAGACGGGCAAGGGCCAACCGGCTCCGTTCCCCGCCGCTGCAGTCGGCCACCCTGCGGAAGACGTCATCCCCTTGAAATAGGAACCGGGCCAGGTAGGAACGGGCATCTTCCGGGGGCATGCCCTTGGCTTGCAGGAAGGCATCAAGAACGGTGGGCTCCTCGGGCAGACCGTCCAGCCCCTGGCTGTAGTATCCCACCCTGACGTTGTGCCCGATGGTAGCCGTTCCGCTCAAGGGAGGCGTTAGCCCCTGCAGGGTCTTGAGCAGCGTCGTCTTGCCGGTCCCATTGTCCCCGATGATGGCGGTACGAGAGCCACGCTCCAGCTTCAGGTCCGGGACCTCTAACAGCTCGGTGGGCCCTGTTTCCTGGACGTATCCCACCTTCAGATCGTGGGTACTGAGGACCACTTGGCCCGTCCGTGCGGCCGTCACCCTGGACAGGGCGATGGTTCGGTCCTTCTCAGGCGCCTGCAGCCGCGGTAACCGTTGCAGACGAGTCTCGCGCCCCTTGGCCTCGCGGGACCTTTGCCCGGCGTGATAGCGGTGAATAAAGTCCTCTTCTTTGGCGATATACTCCTGCTGCCTGTCGTATTCCCGTTGTTGCCGCAGCGTCCGCTCGGCCTTTAACCTTCGATACTTGGAGTAGTTTCCAGGGAAGGTTTGAAGCTCTCCATGGTCCACCTCCCACACTTGGGTAACCGTTCGGTCCAGGAAGTACCGGTCGTGGGAAACTACCACGAAGGCGCCGGCGAAGTGCGTAAGGTAGTTCTCCAGCCAGGCAAGGCCCTTCAGGTCTAGATGGTTGGTCGGTTCGTCCAGCACCAAAAGGTCGGGATTGGCCAGGAGCGCCTTGGCCAGAGCGGCGCGAGTACGCTCGCCGCCACTCACCTGGGAGGAGTGGGCACTCAAGGTTTCCTTGGAGAGGCCCAGTCCCACCACCATTCGCTCCATGGACCGTTCGTAGGAGTAGCCACCCAGCTGTTCATATTCTTCCACCAGCGCGGCGTAGCGTCCCTCCGCTTGCTGTCTCGCGCCGGCATCGGCCTGTTCAAGCTCCAAGGTGCCGGCTTCGATGTCCAGCTCCAGCCTGTGCAGCCGGTCGAAGGCGGTCATCACCTCATCACCGAGCGAGCCACCGGTGACGGCGCGCGGGACCTGGGGCACATACCCCAATCGAACCCCCCGAGTCCAGTGCACCGTGCCCGCGTCGGGCTCCAGCTCATCCACCAGAAGCTTGAGTAGCGAGGTCTTGCCGCTGCCATTGGGGCCGACAATGCCTATGCGCGCCCGATCCGCAATTTCCAGGTTTACCCCGGAAAACACCTGGTCGGCACCATAGCTCACGGCTACCGCTGTCGTCGATACCAGAGTCATATACGCGCCAAATCAACTCCTGCCGGAATGAACCTTTTACCTGTCCGATGCTCTAGTTCGTGCAGCCCCCGGCCTGCGGACAGGCCCTGGTCCAAAGGGATGGGCTGGCTACGTTGCGAGTGGGCCATTCAACGTTATCACTGGCCCCGGCCCTGGGTCTACCTCGGCACTGCCGAGGTCCCTGGTCAAAAGAACGACCGCCCGATTGGGCGGCCGACTTGTCTGTGGATATTTAGCTGCTGGAGGCTTTGGTGCACTGACGCGCTCATGCACGGTGCTATTAGACGA
>JADFFS010000099.1 GCA_022568195.1 Chloroflexota bacterium
GGCCAGCGCAAGCTGAATCACGTCCCGAAGGCCCATCTCCCGGGAACGCAGCGCCTCAATGTGGTTGTCCTTTATCAAGATGCCGTCGGCAAGATTGAGGCGGTGGTTGTAGCCTCCGCCCATGCGCACGGCATACTTGTCCAGGTAGCGGTGTCCCGGCGCCGTCTTTCGGGTGTCCACGATACGGGACCTGGTGCCCTGGATGGCCCGAACGTACCGGTTGGTGTCGCTGGCGATGCCCGCCATGCGTTGCAGGAAATTCAGCGCCACACGCTCGGCCCTCAGGATGCCCCCCGCAGCTCCCGTGACCATGGCAATATCCGCGCCGGGAGTCAGAACCGCGCCGTCCTCCAGCAGTCCGCGGGTCTCCAAGCTGGCGTCGACCCGCCTAAAGACCTCCATAGCCACGTCCACGCCCGCCAGCACTCCGTCGGCCTTGGCGCGGATCACGCCCACCGCTTGGACTTCCGGTGGGACCAAAGCGTTGGTCGTGGGGTCGTTGAACGCCTGGTCTTCCGTCAACGCGGCGTCGATCAGGTGGTAGACCTCCGGGGGAAGCTGTTTCACTTTACGTCTTGTCTCTAATTGTCGGCCACCCCGGCGGGCTCCTCTTCCAGTTTCTCGGGGAAGAGTTCGTTGAAGCGCCCCTCGTACTTGGACCACATGGACTTGGGGAGCTCGTAGTAAACCTCGATGCCGTTGCCGTCGGGGTCCAGCAAATAGACTCCCCTGGAAAGGCGGTGCTCCACCACCCGGGTGATTCGGACGTTGTTCTCCTTGAGCCGGCGGTATAGCTCTTGGAGGTCCTCGTAGCTGTCCATCTGCCAGGCCATGTGGGCCAAGCCGACCCCGGAATCTTCGGGGCCGGGAGCGTCATCTCCCACCTTGGCGATGGCCAGCTCATGGGTCAACTCGGTGTTGGCAGACATGAAGACCATGTGGCCTTCGCGCCGATTCATGACCGTGAGCCCCATGATTCGGGTGTAGAAGTCCTCCGCGCGGTCCAGGTCACGGACCTTGATAACCAGATGCCCCAGCTGCCTTGGTGCGAATCCCATATACCGTCCTCCTAGGCCTTGCGGCAGTTGGCACGCCGGAAGCCAGGGGTGCGGCCCCGGCGGCGGTTGCCCACATTGTACTCCAAACCTCTCGTGAGGAGCTAGAAACGATTGTTGGCCACGGAGACACGGAGCCACAGAGATTTTAGTTTCTCTGAGCCTCTGTAACTCTGTGACAACTTGACCGGTCCCGATAGCGTCGTCGCGGGTCAAAACAAAAGCCCGCCGGTAGTTTTCTTACCAGCGGGCTTGGTTTCACTGAATTTTCCTATGTCGGCCGGGTGATCCCTACTTCAGGGCCAGCATACGGTTGAGGGCTACCTGAGCCTCTTGCTGGATCTGGTCCGGCACTGTGATCTGGTTGATTACCTGGCCCTCCAGCAAGCCGTCCAGGACCCACAACAAGTAGGCCGGATGGATTCGGTACATGGTGGAGCAGGGGCACGTCACCGGGTCCAGGCAAAACACCGTTTTGTCTGGATTGCTTAGCGCCAAGCGGTTGACCAGGCTGATCTCGGTGCCCACGGCCCACTTGCTTCCCGCAGGGGCCTCGTTGATGGCCTTGCGAATAAACTCGGTGGAGCCGTTCATATCGGCTGCTTGCACCGTCTCCATGGTGCATTCGGGGTGCACCAGGACGGTGACGTCGGGGTAGCGCTCCCGGGCGACCTCGATCTGTTTGACCGTGAACCGGGTATGCACCGCGCAGTGTCCCTGCCACAGGATCAGCTTGGCGTTGCGCAGTTGCTCCGGAGTGTTGCCTCCGAACCGTTTGAAGGGGTTCCAGACCACCATGTCGTCGGTGGAAAGGCCCAACTTCAGCCCGGTGTTACGCCCAAGGTGCTGATCGGGAAGGAACAGGATTCGCTCCGCGTTCTGGTATCCCCACTCCATGACCGCCGGGGCGTTGGAAGAGGTGCAAACGGCGCCATTGTTGCGGCCGCACAAAGCCTTGATCCCTGCAATTGAGTTCATGTAGGTAACCGGTACGATGCCCCCGTGGTCCCCCAACACGCTTTGCAGGTCTTCCCAAGCATCGTCCACGTCATCCATGGGAGCCATATCGGCCATGGAGCATCCTGCGGTGATGTTGGGCAGGATCACTTTCTGGTGGTCGGCACACAGGATGCAAGCGGTTTCAGCCATGAAGTGCACACCGCAGAAGACGATGTAATCGGCTTCCGGCCGGTTGGCGGCTTCCTGGGACAGCAGGAAAGAGTCACCTTGGAAGTCGACGTATTTGATTATCTCTTCCCGCTGGTAATGGTGCCCCAACACAGTCACCGACTCGCCCAGCTTCTCACGGGTAACGTGGATGCGCTGGTCCAATTCTTCGGCGCTCATGTGGAGGTAGTCCGTTGAAATTTTTTGCCAACGGACATTCGCCGACATCTCTTCGGCAAGAGACTTGGCGGGTAACTCGTCTTCTGGCTTACAGAAGGCGGCGTGCTCAATTTCCGTGATGGGTATCGTCGGTTGTCGGGTTCTGGTTACCATTTTAGTCGCCCCTGCTGGCCAAATAAGATAGCTCGGAAACCAGCTCCCCTTGTAGGGACCACGGGCTGGCCCGGTTTATGGTTAGGTTAACCAGTTCTCCCAGATAATCCCCTTCGCTTTGGAAAAACACCAGTTTGTTGGAGCGGGTCCTCCCCTGCCATTTGCCTTTCCGCCGCCCTTCGACCAGGATTTCCACCTCTTGCCCGACCATGGCAGAGTTGATCTCCGTCAATATGCTTTCCTGCAACTGGTCCAGTTGCTTGACCCGGCGGGTTTTTTCATCATGGGGTACCTCGTCCTCCATGGTCCGATGAGCAGTTGTACCAGGCCTGGACGAATACGGGGCGCAGTGGACTTTGTCCGCCCGCAAATCCGCTACCAAATCCAGGGACCGCTGGTACTGTTCCTCGGTCTCGCCGGGGAAACCTACGATTATATCGGTGCTTAATGATACACCCGATACACTATCGCGTATATGATTCACCAGGTCTAAATACTCGGCCCTGGTATAGGGACGGCGCATCCGGCTGAGAATTTCGTCGTCCCCCGCCTGAACCGGTAGGTTGATGTGCTCGCAGACCTTAGGCAAGTTGGCCACGGCCTCGATAATCCGGTCACTCATGAAAGAGGGATGGGAGGTCAGGAAGCGGATGCGGTGCAAGCCTGGTATGTCGTTGAGGCGGGTCATAAGGTCGGCCAGGTCGGGGCGATCGGGCAAGTCGTTACCGTAGGCGTCCACGGTCTGCCCCAGGACTGTGACTTCCTTCACGCCCCTGGTCGCCAGCAGCTCCACTTCGTGGACCACCTCTTCTATCGGCCGGCTGACCTGTCGGCCCCGGCGGTACGGGATGATGCAGAAGGTGCACATCAAATCGCAGCCGTGGATGATCGGGACGTAACAGGTAACGTCGGGCTCGGTGGGCGCCAGGGAACCAATACACCCTTCCCAGTCAACGCCCAGGCTTTGGCCCACCAGGTCCAGTAGGGGAGCATACTCCTGGGGCCGCATGAAGACATCTACCTGAGGAAACCGCCGAGCCAGGTCGTCGTGCTTGGGACCTACCATGCAGCCCATCAAAGCCAGGATCCGGCCGGGCCGCTGCTTTTTCAGGGGCTGTATCGCCCCAACGTGGCTGACCACCTTGTCCTCGGCGCTCTGGCGCACCACGCAGGAGTTCAGCACAATCACGTCGGCGTCGGCCGCCTTGTCCACGGCGTGCAGGCCAAGCTGCTCTAAAGCCGTTCCCAGGCGCTGGGAATCAGCTTTGTTCATCTGGCATCCAACGGTCCAAATATAAAAGCTTTCCATGACTCCAATCTTGAATTCACGGGTCAGGTTTGGCGGCGGAGGGAATGGGATTCGAACCCATGAGCCCGTTTTCACAGGCTAAGCGCTTAGCAGGCGCCCGCACTAGGCCACTATGCGATCCCTCCCCTTCGGCTACATGTTACCAAATGGCCTCAGGCTCAGCAACAGGTAGCTTCTAGGATGGATTGTCCCGGCGGAACTCACCCTGGATGGAAATCGCCATGTTTTGCTCCGTTTGATGGCTACAATAGTGCGTTGGATATATGAGAAGCGCCTGGCGGAAATCTGACGGCCTTTTTTAGCTAAGGTCGTAGTCTGCTGGCGCCTCTCTAACGTCAAACACTTTTAGTTGGGCAAAAATTGAACTATTACGCCATCCGCCAATTTGATTGCGGTATTGACAGGCATCGTCGCCTGTTCTATGATTATTTGTAATAAAAAGCTGAATAATATAACGGAGAGGGCACTAATGGACGAACTGGACCGCAAGATCATCAGCCTCCTGCAGATGGACGGCCGGGCCTCCAACGCCAAGATCGCCCGGGAAGTGGGAGTCAGCGAAGGCACGGTTCGGCGGCGCCTGCGGCGTTTGATCCAAGATGATGTTGTGAAGGTTATCGCCGTGCCCAACCTGGAAAAGCTCGGTTATGCTACTACAGCGCTAATCGGCTTACAAACCGGTCCTGGAAAGTCCGACGAAGTGGCGGAAGCCATCGCCAAACTGGACGAGGCCCACTACGTAGCCATCACCACCGGCGCCTACGACGTTTTCATCTGGGCAGGGCTGGAATCAGCCGAGAGCCTGGGAACCTTCCTGAGAACCAAGATCGGCATCATCGAAGGGGTCCAGCGTACCGAAACCTTCGTCAATTTGGCCATCAAGAAACGTACTTACGGCCTGATTTTGTAGATTATCCGCTCCCATTAACAACAACTGCCAAGAGGTGTCAGCGTAGCAGTCCCCGCCGTGAAGACAACAACGCGGCGGGGTTTTTTGCGGACAAAACCAGCGGCCAACCACCAGCCTCAAAGGCGTTGACCCAGCCTTGGCAATCACATGGCCCGTGCTCTTGACTGGCCCTGCGGGAATATTGCAAACACCGGGGGCTATGCTATAATTTCGTTGGGGATTATCAGCCTTGGCCACGGGCGCCCGGCCGAGAAAGGGCGCAACACTCAATTCCAAAGGAGCGGTCGAGCATGACCTATATTATTGCCGAGCCTTGCGTTGGCGTGAAAGATGCCGCTTGTGTCGACGTGTGTCCGGTGGACTGCATCTACCCTCACCCCGACGAGGCCGATAAGTTAAACGAAGTCGATATGTTGTACATCAGCCCGGAGGAGTGCATCGACTGCGCCGCTTGCGAGCCGGTGTGCCCGGTGACGGCCATCTTCGCCGAGGACGCAACGCCGGCACAGTGGGGGTTTTACATCACCGCGAACTACGACTACTTCCCCACGTAAGACACGTGGACCTGGAGGGAAAGAAAATCCCCCCGGTTCCGAATCGGGGCAACCCGAGAATAATCAAAAAGCCTTGTGAAGGTAATAACCTTCACAAGGCTTTTTTGTTGCCGGCCGGTGAACGGGTTATTACCCTAGATCGTCCAGGCAAGCCCGCAAGGGTTTGCTAATACAAGTGAAAATGGGCGTGTCTCGCAGGGTGTAGGGCCGGGCCTCCGACTCCCTCAGCTCGGTCACTAAATCCAAGAAGTTCGCCGGCTCGTCGGTCTCGAAGCCCAGCACAAACTCCTGATCGTCCAATCCGAAGGAGTAGGCGGTGCTGATTTTCACGTCGGGATAGCGGTGTCCGATGGTGAAGTGCTCGCTCATCATGCGCTGGCGCTCCTCCATCGGTAGTTGGTACCAATCGTGGGTCTTGACGAAGGGATAGATAAACAGGTACTTGCGCCCGATGATGTGCATGGTGGCGGTGGCGCCTTCTTGTCCTTCATGCTGGTGGGTATCCACGTAGGGAGACCGGCGAGTCATGGCCAGGTAGGAGTGGGGCTGGTGTAGGAACTTGCCCAATTCGGTGTGATTTAGCTGGGCCAGCAAGTCGCTGATGGGCTCCAAGGTGGGGCAGATTTTCCAAAGCATGAAGTCGACGTCTGCTCGTGTGCCTGTCAGGCTATAACTGGCCAAGGTAACCCGGTCGGAGAACTCGGCCACCACCTCGTCAAACTCCTTTTTACTATGAGCCCGCTCTCCCGGAGATAGCTGGCGCCACTGGGGGTCCACTTTGAAGAAGGAGTATTTGACGAAATCCCGGCGCCCTTCTGACTGCATCACACCGTTCCTTGTAACTAAAGCTTCCAACAAAACCGGCAACTGTCATTCTGATCCTTCCGCAGAAGGAGAAGAATCTCCCCCCGGAGGCCGCACACGCCGCACATGCCGCCGGGGAGACCCTTCGTTCCTTCGGTCCTCAGGATGACATGATGGGAGTTTTGATAGAGGCTTTGAACCTGGGATATTGCTGCTTCTATGATATCAACGCTTCCCCAGGGTGACAACGCCGCGGCGCTGCTCTCAGCGGTCGTCCCGGAGTCACCGAAACTGACCGTTGCTGCTTATCTGATTAAATTATTTAATTATTTAATTGATTTTTATGATTATTAGTGAGATACTAATTAAAATACTTGAGGCAATACTGCATGACGCAATCTTGGCAAGAGCTAACCAAACTCAGCGGTGGCACTCCTCTGGTGGTTGAGCGGGTGCGCCTGGTCAACAGCGGAATCGCCATCGAGGGCGGGTTCGACCTTCCCCCGCTGGCACAGATTTCCGCCGAGGACCAGGTTTTTGTCGTAGCCTTCGTACGAAGCCACGGCTCCATCAAGGAAATGGAAAGGATGTTCGGAGTTAGCTATCCCACGGTCAAAAACCGGCTGAACCGCATCTCCGATCAGCTAGAGTTTGTTGAGACAGACCCGATACCCTCCCAGGCCGAAATCCTTAGGCTTCTCCGGGACGGAGAAATCTCGGGTACCGAGGCCATCGAGAGGCTGTCCCCGTGATCTGGCCCCCGTCCCTTCTAAGAGTGAGAATTCGCAGCCGGAACAAGCGCTTCACCTTGTGGCTGCCGCTGTTCTTGATCTGGCCGCTGGGCTTAGCGTTGCTGGCCATACTCAGCCCGTTCCTGTTAGTGCTGGCGATTTTACTTTGGCCCCTTGGGTGGGCTAGGCAGCTACTGCTGACCGGTCCGCTGCTGTTCCGGTTGTTTTGCTCGTTGCGGGGACTGGAGGTCAACGTTGAGAAATCATCCGAGCAGGTACTTATTTCATTCCGGTAGAGAGATTCCACAGGCAGGTGATGACATGACTGAAAACAGGCGGCAAATCTTGGATATGCTGGCGGAGGGCAAGATCAATGTGGACGAAGCGGAGAGGTTGCTGGGCTTGGTAGAAGCACCGGCCGGCGGAGGCTCTGGAAGCACCGAAGCTGGAGCAACTAGAAAATCCCCTCCCCGATATTTGCGAGTGGTGGTAGAACCCGGCCCTGATACAAGTGACGGACAATGCCGCGAGCGGGTGAACGTGCGGATCCCCATGGCAATGATCCGCGCCGGTGTGAAGCTGGCAGCCCTGATCCCCACCCATGCTATGGACAAAGTAAATGAGAAGCTGCAACAGCGGGGGATGGGCGTGGACCTGAGCAACCTGAAAGCCGAGGGCCTGGAACAGATGCTAGAGGCCATGGCCGAAATGGAAGTCGATGTCCAGGACGGCAAGCAGCAGGTGCGGGTTTACATGGAGTGACCCGGACCGGCGAAGGCCATTGAATTACTGCCCAACCCTGCTAAAATCTCCAGGTGTGGCCAGAATTGCGGCGCGATCAAGTCAGAGGCCGCTAATTCCCGTCATTTCTAGTGATATGCCCAGGTGAAAGTGGCTAATGTCATTCCGAGCGCAGGGAGGAATCTGGGGATGGGTGGAACGGCCCCGCCCCAGATGCTTCGCCGCTGCGGCTGGCTCAGCATGACATTTTAGGAGCAATAACGGGTCGCATTAACCGGCCAATCCATCACAATCAACTCTACGCGGTATTAGGAGGTGAATCCCATGGTGGCAGTGGGTACGGCAGCTTATACCTATGAAGTGGCCGAGGGTTGGGGCAAACTGCCCGACGGTTGGTCGTTCCGGGAAGCGGCGGCGGTGGGCACGGACTCCAACGACAACGTTTACGTGTTCAACCGTGGCGAACACCCCATGATCGTCTTCGACCGGGAAGGCAACTTCCTGCGCTCCTGGGGGGAAGGGGTATTCCCCCGGGCTCACGGCGTAACCATGGGGCCCGACGACACGATTTTCTGTACCGACGACGGCGACCATACCGTTCGCAAGTGTAAGCTGGACGGAACTGTCCTGTTCACCCTGGGAATCAGCGGGAAGCCCACTCCCTTCATGAGCGGCGACCCCTTCAACCGGTGCACCCACGTGGCCATCGATCCCACCAATGGTGATTTCTACGTGTCCGACGGTTACGGCAACGCTCGGGTGCACAAGTATTCCCCCGACGGGAAGCACCTGTTCTCCTGGGGAGAGTCGGGAACGGGTCCGGGCCAGTTCAACATTGCCCACAACGTTTGCACCGACAAGGACGGTTGGGTCTACGTGGCCGACCGGGAGAACCATCGCATCCAGGTTTTCGACTCCAACGGCAAATTCCAGACCCAGTGGACCGACATGGCCCGGCCCTGCGGTCTCTACATCGACCAGACCGGCGAGCAGCGAGTCTACGTCGGAGAGTTGGGCGCGGCCATCGGACCCAACAACCAGGCCTATGGCCTGGGTCCTAGGGTCAGCATCATGGACATCAAAGGCAACGTGTTGGCCCGGCTGGGCGATGGCCCGGAAGGCGAGGAACCGGGGCAGTTCATCGCTCCCCATGGTGTCTGCATCGATTCTCGGGGCGATATTTACGTCGGCGAGGTGTCTTGGACCCACACGGGCAGCCACCTGAACCCGCCCAGGGAAGTGCGCTCCCTGCAAAAGCTGGTGCGTAAAACCTGACCCCGCCGGGGCCGGACACCGAGTGCAGGCTCGTTGATCCAGATCCCCAATCTTTTCGGAAGGGCAATCCGTGGCACAAGACGTCATCGCCATCATCTGCGACTGTGACGGAACCCTGTGTCCCGACACCACCAACCAGTTGGTTAAAGAACTGGGCGTCGACCCGGAGCATTTCTGGAATCGAGACGTCGACCGGTTGGTGGGGGATGGTTGGGACCACACCCTTGCTTATCTGAACCAGCTACTGGACGTGACTCGGGACCGGCTCATCGATCCCTTAACCAGGTCCAAGCTAGAGGGCATAGGTAAGAGGGTAGAGTTCTATCCGGGGGCACTCGATTTTATTCCACGGCTCCAGGTCAGATTAAGCGACAACGCCGAGTACCGTGAAGCCGGTATTTCCATAGAGTGGTACATCCTTAGCAGCGGTATTGAAGATATTCTACGAGCGACCGATCTAGGCCGGGTCACGACGGACATCTTTGCTTGCGCCTTCGACTACGAACCCAGCGGCCGGGCCACGGCGGTGAAGCGGTCGGTAACATTCACGGAGAAGACCAAGTTTGTCCACTCCATAAGCAAGGGGATTTCTGGCGAGGAGTTGCGCCGAATGCCCTTCCGGGTAAACGACGCCATGAAGGAAGAGGACCGGAGGGTGCCTTTCCAGAACATGGTGTACATCGGCGACGGCGCCACCGACATACCCTGCTTCTCCATGATAAAGAGCTTCGACGGCCACGCCATCGGCGTGTGGCCTCCCGAGGATGCGGAGCTAAAGAAGTCCTACGAGCTGGCCCAAGGAGACCGGTTGACGGTGGGTCCCTACAAAGCGGACTACCAAGAGGGGAGCGACCTGTTCAGGATGCTCTGGCGCATCGTGGAGGGAATCGCGGACTCCATACTGGAGAAGCGGCAGCAGCAATTTCGGCCGGCGCCCGGTCATTGAGGTTCTCAAATATATACGTTACAGTGACAGGGCAAAGCCGAGTAAAGACATTTGAAGGAGAAATCCGATGGTGGAAACGTGCCACGAATGTGGCGAGCCGCTAGGGGTTAACGCCAAGGTCATGGGGGTATTTGGCGCTCGTAAACCCAGCTACGGCGCCCCCGCCACTCTCTGGGCCGAGCTTTATGATGGACAGATCATCTTTGTCTATCATCCCGAGTGCCTGCAAAAGATTTGGGAAAGCAAGATTGGGGAAAACTTGCCGGAGGCCACAACCCATGCCAGGACGCTGAGCTAGGCTGGCCGTGACTGATGGTCTTTTGACATACCGCTAGCACCGAAATTGAGTCGATTTCATCGATAATAGGAGGCGAAGCATGGCATCTGAAAAATTGGACGTAAGCATCGAGTATTGCCATAGTTGAAAGCACGCTCTACGCGCCCTCTGGATGGCGGGCGAAATTTTGACTCGCTTGGGTGACAACGTGGGGTCCCTCAAGCTGATCCCGGGTGAACACGGGGTGTTCGACGTCCGTATCAATGGCAAGCTCGTCGGTGAACACACCCACGGGCCAAACCATGAGCAGCTCTTTCCCGAGACGTTGGACATACTGCAGAAGTTCAACGAGGAGCTGGCCGGAGAATCTTTGGGTGTACCTTCGGGCGCACCCCATATCCATTAACCAGGGGACCGCGCGGTTCCCTTCCTGGGCCTCGTTTTACCAGGGGTATCGTTTTATTGGGCAGCCGAATTCGGTTTCGGGAATGCTGAACACGAACCACGGAGGCCCGGAGGTCGCGCGGCCGGTAACACAGCTACCCTATTAATCCGGCCAGATAAAAACGCCCCGCCCTCATGGCGGGGCGTTCACTGTGGGAATCGTCATCTCGGCGGCATCGACATTATAAGTTAATTACGTCACTTAGCCCTAAACGACTCCCACGAGAGGATGTTACATGGAGATACGGTTAGGAAGCCTGGTAAGGGACGCCGGGGAAGCCGAGGGCGCCACCATCATCATAGACGTGTTTCGGGCCTTCACCACCGCAGCCATCGCTTTCGACAACGGGGCCAGCCAGATCGTATTGGTGGCCGAGGTGGAGGAGGCCTTGGAGCTTAGCCGCCGGGGCGTGGGGGATTTGCTGATGGGTGAGGTGGACGGAAAGCGCCCCGATGGATTCGACTATGGCAACTCGCCCTATGAAATCTCCCAGGTCGACCTGACGGGCAAGACGTTGATCCAGTCCACCCGGGCCGGCACCGTCGGCGTTGCCGCGGCCGCAGACCGGGCGACCGACATATATCTAGGCTCTTTCGTGGTGGCGGAGGCCACGGTGAGCGCCATCCAACGGGAAGACCCGGCACTGGTTTGCATCATTGCGATGGGCGACCAGGGGAGGGTCCGGTCCGACGAGGACGAACACTGCGCTTTGTATCTGCGCAACCTGCTGGAGGACCGGATACCCGACGGGGGCTCGGTGCGAAGCCTGATTATGCAGGGAGGGGCTACCCAGAAGTTCTTCGACGACAGCCAGCCCCAGTTTCATCCCAGGGACGTGGAGTTGGCCCTCCAACTGAACAAATACCCCTTCGCCATGAAGATATCCCGGGAAGACGGTCTGCTGGTGGCCCGGAAGCACCAAATCTAGTATCCTAGCCAGTATCCGCTGCGCCCGGCAAGTGCAGAAGGGGTGGTGTGCCTACTGCCGGGGGTCTGGGGGAATCCTCCGGATTTAAATTCTTCTCCCCATCATTCCAACAAGAACGATCGGTATGACGACAGCTTTCATTACCCCTCAACTGATTACTTGGGCCCGCAATAGGGCGAAGTTAACCCAGGGAGAGGTCGCTAACAGCGTCAATGTCTCCGAGGACATTGTGTCGAATTGGGAGGCTGGTGATGCGCGACCTACCCTCCGTCAGGCCGAGAGGCTAGCCCAAAGACTGTACATACCGTTCGGTTATCTTTTCTTGTCCACGCCACCCAGTGTAGGTATTCCCCTTCCAGACCTACGCACCGTCCAAGGTGGGCACATTTCCGATCCCAGCCCTGAATTCTATGACGTGCTCAATGACGCTTTACGGAAACAAGATTGGTACAAAACCAACTTGTTGGAGGATGGTATCGGGCCGCTATCGTTCATTGGTCGTTATTCCCTTAATGCATCTACCGAGGTAGTTTCCGAGGACATAGAAAACACACTTGCAATCTCCACGGAAATCCGGCCTCAATCGTCCAATTGGGAAGAATTCTTAACAAGGCTCATGGAAAAATCAGAGGACATAGGAGTTCTTGTATTACGAAATAGCATAGTTGGAAACAACACTCACCGTCACCTTAGCGTGGACGAATTTCGCGGTTTCGTAATAAGCGATGACCTGGCTCCACTCATTTTCTTGAACGGTAGTGATGCAAAATCCGCTCAAATATTTACTCTCGTCCATGAATTAGCTCATCTTTGGTTGGGTGAAAGCGGAGTGTCCAACCCAGATTACCGTCGCCGGTCTCAAGAACAAAACAACCCGATCGAGCGAATCTGTGACAGCATCGCTGCCGAGACATTGGTTCCTGAAAATACTTTCCTATCCGGCTGGAACGAGAGAGCCTCTACCGAAATTAATCTACGCAACCTAACCAGGTATTTCAAAGTAAGCCAAGTTGTAACACTCCGCCGGGCCTACGGGCTGGGAAAGATCAGTGGGGAAGAATTTTCCGATTACTACCTCAATCGTATTGCCGGTAATAGTTCTGCAAACCAAGGAGGGGGGGACTTCAGGCGGAATGTATTGGTTCGAAATAGCCGTACATTCACCACGACATTAGTTGAGTCGGTATTGAACGGGCGTACGTCTGAGAGAGAGGCAGCCCGCCTTTTGAATCTCCGAATCCCATCGTTCGACCGATTTACCAGTTGGATGGCAGGGGTGACCTAGACCCAAGTGGCTGATTTTTGGTTGGACGCAGGTGTTTTTATACGTCCGAATCGCGATGGGTTCTACAGCCTGCAGCTGGTTCCCACATTTTGGCAGATGTTAGTGCAGAAAGCGGCCGAAGGAACCCTTGCAAGTCCGATGCGAGTGTATCAAGAAATCGCCGATTATGGTGACAACCTATCCGCTTGGGCTAATGACCACCGAGATTCAGGCCTATTCGTAGTCGCGGACAAAAATGTCCAGGCTAAATTCACCCAA
>JADFFS010000262.1 GCA_022568195.1 Chloroflexota bacterium
AAGGGAGACCCCAACACCAGTTCGGCGGTGAACATGAGCGTCCATTCGGGTACTCACATCGACGCTCCCTTCCATTTTGTGGCGCAGGGCGTCACCATCGACCAGTTGCCCTTGGAACGTTTCATCGGGCCGGCCCTGGTTTACGCCGTTGATGCGGAACGTTACATCACAAAAGAGCACGTCGCCGGGATTCAGCTAGACGGTGCAACCAGGGTGCTGTTCAAGACCCGCAATTCCGGGTTGCTCCACCTGCGAGAATACGACCCCGACTTCGTGGCCTTCTCGGTTGAGGCAGCGGAGGCCCTGGTGGAGCAAGGGGTTGAACTGGTGGGCTTGGACTATCTATCCGTGGCCCACGCCGACGAGCAGGTCCCCGTGCACCAGGCCTTTTTGGACCACGGAGTCGTCCTGCTTGAGGGGATAGACCTTTCGGGGGTGGAACCGGGGCGCTACGAGCTTATGTGCTTCCCGATTGCACTGGTGGGTAGCGACGGCGCGCCTTGCCGGGCGGTCCTGAGGGACCTGGGAACTAGTACAACGTCAATTTAAAATCGGTAGATATCATAGCCTCCCCGTGTCATTCCGAGCAGAAGCGGAGCGACGAGGAATCTGGGGCTGGGCGGAACGACCCCACCCCACCCCGATGTAATCGGGGTCCCTGCGGTCGGAATGACATTTGTCGCTTTTACCTGGAAGTACTACTAGCCCTCGTTATAGAACGAATCCTGTGCATCCTGCATGGCGCGCCACACCTTCTCCGGGGTCAACGGAATGTCCACATGGATTACGCCCAGGTGCGACAGGGCATCCACCACCGCGTTAACAATTGCAGGTACGGCTGCTACCGTGGGGGATTCGCCCATCCCCTTGGCCCCCAGGGGATTGTGCGGGCTGGGGGTCTGCATCCCTTCCAGAGTGAAATCCGGGAGCTGATGGGCCTTGGGCATGGCGTAGTCCATGAAGCTCCCGCTTACCAACTGGCCATTGCTGTCGAACACCCCTTGTTCCAGCAGGGCTGCTCCTATACCTTGGGCCAGACCCCCGTGAATTTGTCCTTCGACTATCATGGGGTTGATTACGGTGCCGCAGTCGTCGACATAAAAGTAGTCTCGTAGCTGCACGTGGCCGGTGTCCTTATCGACGAGCACGGTTGCGACGTTGGCGCTGTAAGGGTAGGTGTAATCCTGGGGCTGCCAGTAGACCGTGGCTTCCAGGCCTTTGGTCAATTCGCCCGGCAAGGCGCCGGGGCCGTAGGCTTCTCTGGCCACGTCGGCCCAGGTGACGTAGCTGTCGGGTATGTCCTCGACGCAGAAGCGGCCTCCCTGCAGGGTCACGTGCTGGGGATCGACCCTCAACAGACCGGCAGCGATCTGGGTCGCTTTTTCTCTGACGATCTGGCTGGCCTCGACAAATGCGCTGCCCCCTACCACCAGGGAGCGGCTGGCCCGGGTGCCCACGCCCTGGGGCACCACGGCGGTATCGCCGTAGAGTACCTCCACGTCTTCCATGGGCACGCCCAGTTTGTCGCAGATTATCTGGGAAAAGACGGTCTCGTGCCCCTGCCCGTGGGGCGAAGAACCGGTTATAGCGGTGACCTTCCCCGTCGATTCCACGCGAACGATAGCGCTCTCGTAGCCTTGCCGGGCGCTGAGCACGCTGGGCGGGCCAAAGCCCGAACGGTCAACGTTGGTGGCTACGCCTATGCCCATCAAAGTACCTTGGTCCCGCAATCGTTTTTGCTCTTCCCGTAACTGTTGGTACCCTGCCAATTCCAGGACCTTGTCCAGTGCAGCTTTGTAGTCGCCGCTGTCATACTCTCTGCCCATGGGAGTCCGGTAGGGCAGGGCCTCGGCGGGGATCATGTTCTTACGCCTGACCTCCACCGGGTCCATTCCCAGCGCCCGGGCGATAAGGTCCATGACCCGCTCGATCAGGTAGGCGGTGGCGTGCTGCCCGTAACCCCGGTAGGGCCCAACCGGCACCTTGTTGGTAAAAACTCCGTAGGTGGTCCAGGCCAGGTTACGGACCCGGTAGATCCCCTGGGCTCCAGACGGGGTAGAAGTCTCCGCCACGGCGTGGGTCCCGCCGTTGGAATAAGCGCCCAAGTCGGTGTAATAACGCAAGCGCATGCCGAGCAAGATGCCATCATTGGAGTAGGCCGCGTCGATGTACTGGACCTCGCCCCGTCCGTGGATGGTGCAGGTGAAATGCTCCTGCCGGTCTTCCACCCACTTGACCGGCCGGCCCGACCGCATCGCCAGAATAGCTGCGATGAGGGTTTCCGGGTAGGTATCGATTTTGCAGCCGAAGCCGCCACCGACGTCCCTGGACAGGACCCGCAGCTTGTTTTCCGGGAATCCCAGCACCTGAGCGACGAAGTTGCGCTCCAGGTGAGGGGTCTGGGTGGACAACCACATGGTCATGTTGCCGGTGCCCCGCTCGTAGCTGGCCACCACGGCTCTGGACTCCATGGGGTTGGGAATCAGCCGGGGCTCCACCAAACGCGCCGATACAACCCCGTCGGCCTCGCGAAACGCCTGGTCCGGGTCTCCCGCTGTGCCGGAAGCCTCAACGCTAAGGTTGGTGCCCAGCTCTTCGTGGACCAGGGGCGAGCCGTCCTCCGCCGCCGCCTCGACGTCCACCACGGCGGGCAAAGGGTCGTAGTCCACGTCTATCAATTCCAGCGCGTCTTCGGCAGCGGTGATACTGGTGGCCAATACCACGGCCACCGGTTCCCCCACGTATTTCGCCACGTCGACGGCCATGGGCCATCGGCTTTTGGTGCGCACCCCGTCCTTGAGGGCGAACAACAGGAACTGGCTCTGGCAATGCTGTTGTATCTCCGCCCCGGTCAGCACCGCCAGCACTTCCCGCAGTTCCAGCGCCTTGGAAGGGTCGATGCCGCGAATGCGAGCGTGGGCGTGGGGGCTGCGGAGCACCGCCATGTAAGCCATGCCCCGTAGCTCGACATCGCCGGTGTACTCGGCGGCGCCCACCAGCAGCCTGGGGTCTTCTTTCCTCTTGATTGACTGGCCGATCATTGGGGAAGAATGGCTGGCATCCATGGTGGCCTCGTTATCGAGTGTTGCTGAGATTGCTCAACCTTGATTGCGACTAATTCCCGTTTTAATAAAGGGGGATTCAGGGTTTGGTGTTGACCGTGTACACTGACAGACGTCGCCAGAGCGACAGTGTAGAGCCTACCTGCAATAATGCCTGTCAAGCTGGCATGCCGTATCCGCGTCCGACTGCGCCCGGCTGGTCTGCCCTAACTTGGCGTAGATAAAGCTGCGGTTGGCGTAGGCCAGGGCATATTTG
>JADFFS010000100.1 GCA_022568195.1 Chloroflexota bacterium
TGGGAACGGGTCTTTCTAGTGGGGAGCGTGGAGCTGTGCAACAACATTGGTTCGGCCACCCAGTCTGCGGCGCACAGTGGGCATCAAGTCCTGACGCGGTGCTTGGTGAAGGCTGAGTTCATCCTGGGCCTGGCAGACCTTATGGTCGAGACCTTGGGGTCGGGTTCCAACCCCCATGTGCAGGAACACGTGGCTGAGTTGATCACGCAACGGGACATGCTCAAGGCCTGTCTCCGCGCCGCCGAGGCGGATGCTGCCCCCAACCAGTGGGGCGTTATGTCCCCGGCCATCGCCCCCCTTCAAGCGGGCCGAACCCTGTTCGGCCGGTCGGTTTACCCCAGGATGGTGGAAATCATCCAGCTTCTGGGCACCAGCAGCCTTATGGCCCTGCCGGCGGAGGCCGATTTCGATACTCCAATTGCTCCAGAACTAAACCACTACCTGGCCACAGACACCACCGACGCCCGCGACAGGGCGCGGTTGTTCCACCTGGCTTGGGATGTGTCGTGCAGCTCCTTTAGCGGCCGGCAGGTGTTGTACGAGCGGATGTTCGGCGGCAACCCCGTGCGCAACGCCATGACGTTGTTTAACACCTACGACAAGGAACCCTTCAGGCAGCGTGTCCGCGACTTTTTGGAATCCGATGACTGATGGGAGAGGCGCAATTACGGTATTATGACGCGGACCGGTACGGCCCGGACTTGCCCCAAATCATGGACCTGATGCGCCGCATCGAAGAAACGGCTGGCTCCGCAACCGATTAGACTCGGCCGCCGGCAAGCTACAGTTGGATGCGGCCGGGCCTGGGCGGCCCTTGGGCCCGCCGGTTGGTGGAGAGCTCAAAGTCCGCCAGCGCCTGGGGACCCGCTCGTTCCAGCACTTCGTGGTGCTTGGCCAAATCGCTCCAACGATATCCCACCAGCTCGGCGTAGAAAGGCGCCATGCGCAGGCCTTCCCTACGCTGCTGGCGGGCGGCCAGGATGTAGTCCAACGCCATCTCGATGGTCGGTGGGTCGGTCCAATCGGAGCGGAACAGCACCCTGCCCGTCGAGCTTATGATGTAGATCATGTTGGGCAGCATGCCGTATTTCTCGTGGCCCGTGCCTTCCAGGTCGTCGACCAGGACCGGGCGGGCTACATTCAACCGCTCTTTCAAAGCGCCAGCTTGGGAGATTTTTTGCTCGAAGCTTCGGTGGGCCGGAAAATTCTCCCCGGGATGGGCCTCCCGGGTATATACAAAGACAAATGAGAATCCCTGCTCGGCGTATTTTGGGGCCATCGACTCCAGCGCCGGCGCCGCCAGCGTGCAATAGGGTCAAGTCAGGGAGCCGAACTCCACGACCAGGTCACCGTTCCGCCAGTAGTCGCTGAGCTGTACCGGCTGGCCCGTGTCCAGCAGGGTGGCCGCGATGTCGGGGGCCGCTGAGCCCACCGGCAGCTTGGTGCGAAAGGCCATGAAGTCGGATTCCCCGCCCTGAAATCCCGCGTAGTTGTAAAGCTCAACCGTGGTTTGTGTCGTTGCCATGTCTACTCCTTCCGAAATTGATGATAATCAAGCAGCCGGAACCTGGTGGGAAAGGAATACCTCCTTGCGTTCCCGGCCGGATTCAAGGACGGCCAGGCACACCTCCAGGTTGGCCTTTCCCCAACGGCCGCCGTGGACCGGCTCAACCTGGTTGGCCACGGCGTCGTAAAGCTCGGACACCACATTGTCCCTCCCGGTTCGGTCCACGGGCAGGCGTATTTCCTGCTTCTCGTCTTCGCCGTAAACGTACAGGCCATCGGCTGACTGGCGAATGTCGCCCTTCTGGCAGCTCACGATGGTGAGCCCGTAGAAAGGCGGGTTGGCCGCGCCGGGAGCCCGGGGTCTGGCTCTGGCCCCTCCGTACCTGACCGATGCCCTTTTCCGCTCGGATTCCGATTCGCCGCCGCTACCGGCGCGATGGGATTTCCGCGCTCGGGCATACTCCGACGTATCGGCTGCTTGCCCCTGCTCTCCGATTCCATAGGTAATTTCGGCGGTGTGGAAACGATCGTACCCGCTGTATACCGCGGTAGCCGCAGCCCCGCTCTCGAAGTCCAGAAAAACCGTGTGCCCGCCTTCGGTGGGACGGGACTCATCCCATACGCCGGTCATGGCCCGGACACTGCGCACCATTCCGCCGCCAATCATCCTCAATATGTCAAATTGATGAGAGCCTTGCCGGAAGGTGATGCCACCACCCAGGCGAGTGTCCAGCTCCTCGGGGTTGCGCAACCGGTAAATCCAGTCGGTGAAGTACCAGTTGTGGATCATCCGAAGCTCTCCCAGCTGCCCGCTGTCCACTATTTCCTTGATCTTGCGGATGGGAGTTTCGAAGCTGTGAGAGTGGCCCACCACCAGATGCACTCCGTTGCGCTGGGCGCACTGGATCATGGATTCCGCGTCCTCCAGCGTAAGGGCCATCGGCTTTTCCAGGATCACGTGCTTACCGTGTTCCATGGCCGTGAGGGCGTGTTCAGTATGTAGCTGGGTCGGGGTGGCGATGTAGATGGCGTCCACATTGGGACTCCGGGAGAGAGCTTCGACACTCAAGTGCCCCTCGGCTTGGAAGTCGTTAACAAACTTCCCCAGTGGTTCCTCGTCCAGGTCCGCGGCCCCGGAAATCTTAACGTTGGGATGCTTGACCAACGCGGGGATCATCATGCAGCCTGCCGCCCCCAGACCAGCTATCGCAACTTTTAACAAGAGCGGTTCCCCAGCGGCAGTTCCGGCCATATCGGGTCCTCCAGGGCAGAAAATGGGACTTACCAGCCAAAGGGGATGACAGGAGCGTGGCGGCCGTTGCGATGAAACACCGGTCTGGGAAGAGGGTCATCGCGCCGGCAGGATCGGAACCACACAGTGCCGGTACATCAAACCGCCGGGACCCATCAAGCCAGCCTACCAGAGGTATGGGACAGGTCGCCGTCCTCGTAAAAACCGGTGACGTCATCCTCCGAGCAGCGTCCTTCGGTCCCAATCAGACCAGGTTCAAAGGGCGAATCCAGGTAGCGGACCAGCACGGTGTGTGCATCGGCATCCACCGCCAGCACCTCGGCGGTGGCGCCGTTGACCAACTGCACCTTGACCCCGATGTTCAGTTGCTCTGCCTTCATGCGTGTTACCTGGGAGTTGCTCGGATTAGCAAGAGAACACACCGGTTGCGAAGCCCGGCAGCCGGTGTTAGACGTGTCAGCCGGCGCTGGCCGGAGCGTTGGCCCACTGCTCCTCTACCTCGTCGATGAGCTTACTGTAAGGCGCTTGGCCCGAGCCCAGGTGGCGCGACCGGGCCGCACCCACCAAATCGTGCTCCACTGGGATGTGCAGAAACTGGTTCTTTTCCGGGTCTCGGAACACGTTCACCGGCTCACCGCCATCTTCGACCAGCGCCATCTGCTCCGCCAACATGCGCCGGTACAAGATGACCCCCTGGTCGGACTCCCCCAACCGCTCCAGGTTTCGCTCGGCGACGGGCCCCTGGGTTACCCACGCCGCCATGTCCTGGCCCAATACAAAGTCGGTGATGTGGCGGCCGGAATCATCGGTCATGGGGATTTGGTAGGAAGGAATCTTGCCTTGCTGGTAGTCCCTCTCCCCGGGTGGAGCGGGATACACACCATACATGAGGTGCCAGGTGTGGGTGTCGTCCATGGGCACTCTGATCTGCATGGTCCAGCCGACCCTGAGGATATTGGGGAACAGGACCGGGTGGCCCAGGCGCCACTCGGCATCCTCTTCCGATCCGCCTACCCGAACCCTGCGTTTGATTATTCCGTGTTCAAAAACGTCGAACCCGATTTTTATGTGATGGGGAACGACCCGGTCGACCATCCGGTCTCCTCGGTCATCCTTCTGGTTTTTCTGCTGCATCACGTAGTTGTAATAGTGGCCATGAAGCCACTCGGTGTGGACCGGGTCCAGGGAGTTCTCCATGCACTGTAACCAGTTGCACGGTATCTCGGTTACGCCAACGTCCCGGACCACGTTGTCCATGACCAACAGGTCCCAACGAGGGAGCAACGGCACGGGTTCGGGGCCCAGGTAGGCGAACAGCAGCCCACCCAGTTCCTGGACCGGATAGCCGGTAATCTTGACCCGGCTGGGGAAACTGCTGTCGGGAGCCTCGGCGGGCATCTCGACGCACTGGCCCGTCTCGTCGAACATCCATCCGTGGTAGGCACAGCGCAGCCCTTGCTCCTCAGGGATGCCGTAGAGCAAGGAGATTCGCCGGTGGGGACACCGGTCGTCGATCAGCCCGTGCCTTCCTTTCCGGTCCCTGTACAGCACCAGCGACTCACCTAACAGACTGGTTTAACCGGGTCGTTGTCCAGGTCCGAGGCGACGGCTACGGGGTGCCAATACCGCCGCATCAACTCTCCCATGGGTGTGCCAGGCCCCACCTTGGTCAGCCGTTCGTTCTGCTCTATGGTAAGCATGGGACGCAACCTCTCGTGATCGTTGGAGCGCCGGAGTTTGGGGTTGGTGGAGATTTTACATGATAATACGCCCTCACCCCGGCTTGCGGCCACCCCTCTCCCAGTGGGAGAGGAGCAGGAGGTGAGGGGGACGACGCACAGGCGGATCAGACCCGGAATGTCACCTTGCGAAAGGCTTCGGCGTAAATATAGCCTTCGCCGGCGCCCGCTTCCTTGGCCCGCTCTTTAACAAAGTCGGCTATCTCTTGGTCCGAGCGCCCGGTCATCTGGCTACGATGGGCCATCACCGCTTTGATCTTGATGTCCAGCACATCGGTGATATCGATGCGCGTATCCGCTTGCTCCGTACCCCACAACAGCACCGTCGCGGTCTTGTGGGGCTCCAAGCCTTCGTCCCGCCACAGTTCGACGAAATGCAGGTGATCCCTGGCGGCGGGAAAAACCGCGTCCAGCGTTATCTGGCCGGTTATCCGGTGGTCCCGGTGCCAGGCCAGGTTCCGGCGATACGGCTCGGGACACATCACCACGTCGGGCCGTACCGACCTGATTTGCCTTACTATCTCCCGCCGGAAATCCTGGTTATCCTCCAGTTCCCCGTCGGGATGATGCAGCTCAACAACTTCTTTCACTCCCAGCACTCGGGCGGCATCGCGTTGCTCCTGTTCCCGGGTTGCCGCCAGCTGTTGGGAAGTAATTTGCCGGTCACGGGTGCCCTTGCCCCCGTCGGTGCACAGGACGTAATGGACCTCGACATCCTGCTTGATCCAGGCCGCTATCGTTCCGCCGCACCAGCCCTCGGCGTCGTCGGGGTGGGGGGTAACAACCAATACTCGCTGCGGGATTTCATCCATCCGCAGACTACCTCCATTCAAACTGAGTCACGCCGGCCCCATCAATGAGCCCCATCCGCCTTCCAATTTCTTGGGGGTACTGTCACCCGTGGCGACGAATATCCGCTGCCCAGTGACACTTTAGCTCGTTGCCGAACGGGGCATTTGACGTTAGTTGCCCAAGGACTGCATCGATTCAGCCGGGCTTGAAGACCGAGCACTATAGTACAGGAACGCAACTACACAATCAATTTCGACATCGGGGCAAAATAGTCGAATCCGTATCGGTGGCCGGGATGTGCGGGCTCTCCAGAGCAACTTGAATTCAAGGGTCGCCGGACGTGGGTGGGTCGCCGTGGGCGATGAGACCGGCATGGTGTGGAACCGGCAATACAGCACGCCGAGCGAAGCGTTGAGCGGCAAAGAACGTGAGGAACGGGCCCTAGGCCACCGTCGCGAACCGGTGGACCCAAAGTGCGTTCGCTCTCTCGTCAACATGACCAACAACCGGAGCATCGGCCGTAAGGCCCAACGGAACAGGTAAACCGTTGTCAGGACGGACCCAGGCCGCTTAGAACCTATGCCTTGACCACCTGGGTTCCCGCGATCATGTCGTGGATGCACCGGCGGTCGCCCCGGAAAATGAGCAGGATGTCCAGCAGGCCGTAGAAGGGGATAAACCCTAACAAACCGTTGACGAAAAGTCGAAGCAAAACGTTGGGAACAAAGCCGCCGTTCTCCCCGGTATCCCTTTTTACGATGCGGATTCCCAGCGCCTTCTTTCCCAGGGTCTGCCCGTCTTTGGTGAGAAGTACCATCTGGTAGATGATGATGGCGATGAACCCCAGTCCTCCCAGCACGGAGCCGATCACTGCCAGCGCGGGGCCGAGCACTGCCAGCAATACTACCGCGACCAGAAATATGATCCCATCTATGATGGCCGCACCTAGTCGGGAGCCCCTATCGGCCAGGCCAACCGAGGGAATACCTGGCCCGCCTGCGGACGTTAGTGAAGAACCACAACTGGCGCAAAATCGGGCTCCTTCCACGTTGTCGGTGTGACAGTTTGGACATTCCATGAAACGCGCCTCCCGGAATATTTGGGAGCCAACCCATCTGCGCTTCCATAACCATGTGTTTCTCGGCCAGCGCCAGGATAGGCTCTAGGTGGTGGCCAGGGTTGGATTACGTATGGGCGCCGCCATGGTCCCTTCGTCCAGCGGAATCGCGTCCTTTTGGTAAACCTGAATACGGTAGGACTCGTAGTCGGCCACGAAGAGTCTGAACTCTTTATCAACCCTGACCGAGCGAGGACGCCTCAGATATGTTTCTTCCTGAAGCTTTCCCATTTCTCTGAGGCGATTGGGCATGGCGTTGGTCATCATGTAGGTACGGGCTACCCGGGAAAGCGTGGCGTCTCCCAGGAATTTCCAGATGTAATGGCCATCTTGATTGAACATCTGGACCCGGTTGTTTCCCCAGTCCGCCACATAGATGTCACCGTGGGCGTCCACCGCCACACCCATTGGCCGGTTAAACTCCCCATCCCCGGCGCCGTCCTTACCGATGACCATGACCGGGTCACCGCCGGCATCGAGCTTCTGCACGCGGTTGTTCCCCCAATCAGCCACGTATACAAAGCCAAGTTCGTCGACGTGCACTCCCAGGGGAAGGTTAAACTGCCCCGGTTCCGAACCGTAGGAGCCGAAGCTGCCCAGGTACTCGCCTTCCGGGGTAAACCGCTGAACACGGTGGTTCTGAGAATCGACCACGACCAGGTTGCCTTCATTATCGAAGGCAAGGCCTGCCGGGCCCTTCAACTCTCCGCTGCCGGTCCCTTCTACACCCCATTTGCCGACAAATTCGCCGTCTTCCTTGAAACGCGTGATGCGGTGTGTGGCCTCATCGCTAACAAACAGGTCTCCGGCTTCGTTGCATACTATCTGCACCGGCCACTGGAACTGGCCGTCCTCTGTGCCGTAGCCTCCGATCTGTACCAGGTCCCCGGAGAGTTGTTCCGCGTCGTCGATTGACCACACCCTTATCAGCGCCGCGCCCTCGGAGCGAAGGAGGATGTATACAATGTCGTCCCGGCCGAAGGCGACGTCCGCCGGGAAATTGGTGATCCGGCGCATTCCCAGGGTCCTCCAGTAAGGAAAGCCGGCCCTCAGCAGTCCGTAAGGTCGTGCCATGGTGAATTCTCCCCACGGTTGACCGGCTAATCGCAGCCGTGTCTACCTAGGTCTTGAACGGATGGATCTGTTCAAAATTGCCTTTGACGATCGGCCGGGCCTCCACATCGATCCACTGCTCCAACACCGTCCCATAAACACCTCTGAAATCGATGGTGTGGCGCAGGTCCTCGCCATGCTCCCAGTCGGCAGGGTTCAGAGGAGGGTATTCCGCGTACAGGCCACCCTCAACCTTGTTGCCGATCAGGAACGCGCCGCCACCCGAGCCGTGGTCGGTACCGCTGCCGTTGTCGCGCATTCTCCGGCCGAACTCGGTGAACACCAAGACCGCCACGTTGTCCCCGGCGTCGTGCTGTTCCAAGTCGTCGATGAAATCAGCCACAGCTCCGGACAACTCATCCATCTGCTTGGGGTGGGCGGTCATCTGGTTGGCGTGATGGTCATAGCCACCGTGAGCGGTATAAAAAATCCGCGTACCCAGCCCGGCGAGATGAATTCGCGCCACGTCTCGCAAGCTCTTGGCAATCGGGTTATCCGCGTACTCGACGGGCGACTCGTACTTGGCAGCAACGTCGGCAAGCAGGTCGGCCCCTTTCAGGACGTCGATGCCCGTCTTTCCGATGTATTCAGCCACCGGGCCGGCGCCTATGGCCTGACCGTATATGTTTTTGAATGTCTCGATGGCCTTGTCTCTGAGCTGCTCTCGCTCGAGGTCGGCCATCACTCCGTAACCCTCAAGATCGCCGATGGAGGTTACCGGCACTCCGGTAACGGCCATGGCCCGGGGTAGGCCCCTACCGATGTTGACACCGGTCAATACGTTTTCCGAATCGGGGTCCAGCTCCCTCACGGCGAGACCAAGCCAGCCATCCAGGCCCACGCGGTCGGGCTCGCAGGTGTGCCAGATATCCATACCACGGAAGTGGGACCGGTTGGAGTCGGGGTAGCCGATGCCCTGAATGATGGCCATCTTGCCCTCATCGTAAAGCCGCTTGAGGGGTGCAGCATTGTTATTGAAGCCCAGTTGACCGTTGATGGGTAGCACCTGGTCCTGGTCTATTACGATCTTCTTGCGGGCGTCGTAGTAGTGTTCACTGGTGTAGGGAACAACGGTGTTCATGAAGTCGTTGCCCCCGGTCAACTGAACTACCACCAATACCCGGTCTTCCTGCGTTGTACCCATTTATCTATGACTCCCTGATCTTTAGCAATTGTCCGATCACCCACGTTATTATTCAAACCGGTCTAGGCGAACTGATAATCCACCGTGGATACGATCATCTGGAGAAGGTTCGAGACATCAACCTCTTGCTGATCGCCTTCGTTGCCGGAGCCCTTGGCAATGGTATTGAGCTCCTTGGCGTATTCCACCAATGAACGATGGGTTTCTTCGCTGACTCTGATGCCGCCCATAAGGTCAAGACAGCGGCTCACCAAACCCGCGGGGTCCTCGTCCAAGCTTCCGGCTCTCTGCAGGATCTCCTGAATGCCGGGCTTCGAGGTGTCTTTGAACTGCTTCGAGGCGAAGTTGACCCGCTCGCTGAGGGTGCCGGAATCGATCCACTCGTGGCCGGTGTGCCAACCTTCGACGGTGGGCGGGTTGAGCAGGTTTTGGCCCATTACGGCGGCGGCCCCCGCGAAGTCGTGAATTCCCGGCTTTGGATATCGGAACTCCCCCGTCTGCTTCAATACCCCCGCCACCAGCTCGGCTGGGCTCTTGACCTTTTTCTTGTCTATTGAGTTCTTGAACCAGTCGGAGGTGAACATCTCCTTGAGCACCGCTCTCATGTTACCGTTGGACTCCAGAAAAACCTTGGAAAGCTGTTGGATGGCGGCCTCGTCTCGTGGAGGTTCAATGGACCAGGATGGCACCTGCGGCTCGTCTTCGACGAAGAAGTTGTACAGGTGCCTGGAGATAAACCGGGCTGTTGCCGGCTGCTTTACTATGATGTCGATGATATCCTCACCGTTCAGGTTTCCGGTGTGCCCCAGGAAGGTCTTCTCACCGTCATCGTGATCCTCGGGCAGATATTCAAAGACGGCTTGATGGTGCCCCATGGGATAGAGGGACAGGGGCTGCCGGAAAGTCCAACCGGTAAAGGCCCGGGACGCGCTCTTGATGTCGTCCTCGGTGTAGGCCCCGATGCCCATGGTAAAGAGCTCCAGCAGCTCCCGGCCGTAGTTCTCGTTGATCTCATCTTTATGGTTCTCATTGTTGTCGAGCCAGAAAATCATTGCCGGGTCTCTGGATAGCTCCAGGAGGATGGTCTTGAAGTCGGTGAGCCCAACCCGCCGGAACATGTCGATTTGAGCGTATATTGACGGACCGTGCTCGCTCTTGCCCCAGGCCACCGGGTAGATGTGATGGAGGAAAATAGCCATCTTTTCTTCCAGCGGCCGCTGTGTGTTGATCATTCTATAGAGCCATTTGCCAACGTAAACCGCAACCGGCTCTCCGCCGTAATACCTCTCCACGAATAGAGGGTCAATTTCAGGGAAGCGCTCCGGGTTGACCAGATCATCCACGATCTCTTCGTAAGTCTTCTCCTCAGTAAGCACGTCCAGCTCGGCCGGAGTGGCGCCGAAACCAGCGCGTCGCATAATGTGAGCAATCTCAAAGCGGTCCGATTTCATTTAACGATTCCTCCGAACTGGACTGGATGACTGTAGTATCAGGCCTGGTTATTAGGAAACTTGACGTAGAAAACGCGGAATATAGATGATACTGAAAGCGCACCAATTATATATCCCGTTGGTTCCGTTTGGTAGCTTCGACGCTTGGGCCAACCAAGACCCAGGTTGCCCTAATGGGGCGGCTCGTTGGTAAAGACCAGGCTGCCCGCCGCCATGAACATGCCGCCCACGCCCTGACAAAAGGACACCTTTACGCCGGGCACCTGGTGCGCGGCTTCCCCCCTGACCTGCCGGATCGCCTCCTGCATGGCAAACATGCCGTACATGCCCGTATGGGTATAGGAGAGGCCGCCGCCGTTGGTATTCATGGGCAATGACCCGCCCGGTGAAGTGTTTCCCTCTTGGATGAAGGCCCCAGCCTCGCCCCGTCCCACAAAACCCAGGTCCTCCAAGCCATAAATGGGTAGATGGGCGAAGGCGTCGTAGATCATCAGGTGATCGACGTCGCCATGGCTTATGCCCGCCTCTTGGAAAGCCTGGCGGCTGGAAACTTTGAAGGCCGCGGAAGAGGTCATGTCGTACATCTGACTTACGATGGGCGATTCGGTGGACTCACCGGTGCCCAGAACATAGACCGGTTTTTTGGGGAAGTCGTTGGCCCGCTCCGCGCTGGTGAGAATTATCGCTCCGCCGCCGTCGGTTACCAGGCAGCATTCGAAAAGGTGAAAGGGATAGCACACCATCCTGCTATTGAAAACGTCGTCCACCGTGATCAGATCACGCATCATAGCTCGCGGTACCTGGTTCGACCACTTGCGCTGGGCAACAGCCACCGACGCCAGTTGCTCGTGGGTGGTACCGGTCTCCTGCATGTACCTCAAGACCCCCATGCCGAACAGGGTTGAGGGTCCAGCCGTGCCGTAGATCGACTCGAATTGACCTGGATAGGAGATGTCCGTTTGAGGCCCTCCTGCGGCCGACGTGGCGCCTATGCGGGCGGTGACTTCGCCAACCCGGCTGCGGCCGCTCTGCCCCATGGCCACCAATGCAGTATCACACAGACCCATGGCTATGGCCGCCGCGGCGTGCCTCACCTGTATCAGGAACGATGTGCCGCCCACCGAAGTGTTGTCCAGCCAGCGAGGCACAATGCCCAGGTAATGGGCCAGAATGGACGGGTTCATAGTGGTGGCTATGCCGTCTATCTGGTTCTTATCGATGCCACAGTCCTTGATCGCGTTCACGATGGCGTCAACGTGCAACTGGGTGGTTGACATGTTGGGAGCGATTCCCAACTCGGTAGTCTCAGCAGCTCCAACGATGGCAACTTTGTAGCGAAGCGAATCGGCCATACCTTCCTCTTTACCGATGGGAACCGGTTTACGGATGGGACCCGGCGGGCTTGAACTTGGGAATCGCTATCTCCTCCGTGGCGTCCTCGAAGACCACTTCCAGGGGCATGTCCAGCACCAGGTTCTCCGGGGTATTGTCCACGCCGACGATGTTGCTCATCATCCTTGGCCCTTCCTCAAGCTGGACCACGGCGATGGCGTAAGGAGTGTCGTCCTCGAAGCCGGGAACGGGCCGGTGGTTGATCATGTAGCTCCAGAGGATCCCCTTCCCGGAGGCCTTGAACCAGGGCACATCGTCCGACAGGCACTGGGGGCAGTGGAACCGGGGATAAAAGAAGACGTGCTGGCAGGCTTGGCAGCGCTGAATCCACAGCTCGTGCTCCTTACACTTGTCCCAGAAGAATTGGGTCTCCGGCGTGGGAACCGGTATGGGTTTGCGATAGCTCTCCTGACTCATGGTTCCAACATCTCCTGAACAAGAGCATTTTTCGCGCCTGATCACCTTACCAGCTTGAAGGGGCACCGTCGAGCCAAGCCCCAGACCACCGGCATCAGTCTTTGGCAACCGTCCTAACCCTGGTCTCTACCGCCTCACCATCCGTCACCGACACAGGATAGGTTGTCTAACAAAAGCCTCTGTAGGAAAGGGTATACTCTAACATCGACGGGAAGATGAAATCACCGCAGACCGGCCGCCGGTGGTTCTTCCCAATCAGAAGACCTGCCTGCTTGACCCTCCACATATCCTCAGTCCCTTAGTCACTCGGATGCAAGGAGCAAATCATGGGAAGATTGGACGGGAAAGTCGTGTTTATCAGTGGTGGCGCCCGAGGGCAGGGCGCTGCCGAAGCTAGGATCTTCGCCCAAGAAGGAGCGAAGGTCGTAATTGGTGACGTGCTTGATGCCGAAGGGACCAGTGTAGCGTCGGAGATCGCCGAATCTGGAGGAGATGCCCTGTTCGTGCACCTGGACGTTACCGATGAAGAGGACTGGCGCAATGCTATTGGGGCGGCTGTGTCGAGCTTCGGCAAACTCGATGTCCTGGTCAACAACGCAGGTATCTGGCGAAGAGGGCGGGTGGAGGACACCACTGTAGAAGATTGGGACACGATCATGGACGTAAACGCCAAGGGCGTCTTTCTCGGGACCAAGCTAGCCATCCCGGAGATGAGGAAGGCCGGCGGTGGCTCAATCATCAACATCTCTTCCACCGCGGGGTTGGTGGGCGGCCCGCGCAGCAGCGCGTATACTGCCTCTAAGGGGGCGGTGAGGCTGTTTACCAAGGCAACCGCCATTCAGTACGCCAAGGAAGGC
>JADFFS010000101.1 GCA_022568195.1 Chloroflexota bacterium
CTGAGTGCCCTAGTCCGCCGTACGTGGGCCATCTATCTCGGGGAGGTGCCACACAGCCAGATGCGCTCGCTCTTGGAAGCGTCGCATGTTGTGCTTAATTGCTCGCTCTCCGAAAGCATGCCTAACTCCGTTTTGGAGGCCATGTGCTGTGCTCGACCGGTACTGGCCTCGGACATCGATGGGAACCGCTCCCTGGTGGAGGATGGAGTTACGGGGTTTCTCTTCACAGACCCGGCAGGCCTGGAAGCCAAAGCAACTCGGCTGGTGGAGGATCCCGAACTGCGTCGGCGGATGGGACTGGCCGGGCAAGACAGGGTCCGGGACTTGTTTCAACCCGAGCAAGAGGTGGAGGGGTACCTTGCGCAGTACCGTGCTGCCTCTAAAGAGAGTGTTTGAGAAGCGACAATTATCTTGATCGGTGTGAAAACTGTGATGCAATTAGCCCTCGCCCAGGGGGACATTGAAAGGGGGTGCCCATGACCAGCCGTTCCACTCAGCTTGACGGACAAGTAGCAATTGTAACCGGCGCGGCTCAGGGCATTGGTAAAGGCATTGCTCTGGTGCTGGCCGAGTCAGGGGCAGCCATCGTTATCGGTGATATCCAGGAAGCCGCCGGCACCGTGGAGGAGATCCGCGATGATGGAGGCCGCAGCGTCAGCATGATAATGGATACCAGCAAGCCGGAAGACGCCCAGTCTCTGGTGTCCCTGGCCCTCCGAGAGTACGGGCGGTTGGATATCCTGGTGAACAACGCCGCCATAGACGCGCCGGGGGGCAACGCTTGGGACCTGCCGGACCAAGAGTGGCAACGGACCATCGACGTCAACTTGAGCGGTGTTTTTTACTGCTCCAAGGCCGCGCTGCAACCGATGCTGGAAGCGGGCCGGGGCGCCATAGTCAATCTTAGCTCGCAAGCAGCCAGGCTCGGCGCCAAGGGTCTGTCGCCGGCGTACAACGCGACCAAAGCAGGGGTCCTGGGGCTGACCATGGGCTTCGCGGCCCAGGTGTCGGACATGGGCGTCCGCGTCAACGCGGTGATGCCCGGCTTGGTGGAGTCCCGGGACTTTGGCTGGTCGGCGGAGACCAGGGAGGCCAGGGCACGAGAATATCCCTTGGGCCTGGGGACTCCCCGAGACATAGGTGAGGCCGTACTTTACCTGGTGAGTCCGGGCGCGCGCTGGGTCTCGGGCACCGCCCTACACATCAGCGGCGGATACCAGAGGGGAACGTCCTGGTTCTGAGCTACTGACGCACCCCCACTCTAACTCTCCCCCGTGAAAGGAAGAGAACAAATCCATTCCCCATCGACGGGGCCTCGCCTTAAAACTGTCATCCTGAGCGCAGCGAAGGATCTTCCTCGCGTGGCTCACCCAGGGGAGACCCTTTGACAGGCTGTGGGCGCTTTTGAAGCAGAGCCCTTCGGTGGACCGTAGTGGTATTCGTCGCTTCGAGTTAATGGCGGCTAATCTGCCGGTTGTTCTCTGCGGGTATCGGCCGCGGCAGTGGCCTCAAGCTGGCGCAGCGACGCGCCCAGGTTGCGGACCTTGCTGTTAATCGTGGCCGGTCCCACAGCAAATGCCACCACGGCCAGGCCTCCGATCGCAATAGCAATGGGGGTGGTCACCAGATTAGCCAGGGCTCCCGCCTGCAATGCCCCCAATGGACTGATGCTGTAGGTCATTATGTAGAACCCCATCACCCGTCCTCGTATGGCGTCGGGCACCATCATCTGCAACGAGCTTTGCACCGATATGTTGTAGGCCGAGTTGAACAGCCCAATGGCGAACATCAGGAACACGGCTAGCGCATAGGACCCAAGGTATTGGGATGTGAGGGCAAAGGCTGCCAGTGACAGGCCAAACAGGACAGCGCCACCCACGATGAGCTGGCCTTTATAGCGGGTGCTGTCCCGGGAACTCAACCAAACGGTGGACAGTAGCGCGCCGGCCCCACCGGCGCTCATCAGCAACCCTTGGCCGTCGGCGCCCACCTTGAGGATGTCCACGGCGAACACGGGCATCAGCGTGATGTAAGCCAACCCGAAGAAGCTATTGAAGAAGGTCATGCCGATCAGGAAGGAGAAAATGGAGTTCTTCCTGATGAAGCTCAGGCCTTCCAGCATGTCCTGAGCCGGGTTACCGTGAGCCGCGCGGGTGACAGGGGGAATCCGCAGTGAAATAATCACCACCGCCATGGTTAAAGACCCGATACCGGCCAGGTAAAACGCCGATGCTGTTCCCGCCAAGGCGATGATTAACCCGGCCACGGCGGGGGCGACTATCCGGTTTCCTTGCCAGATCGCCGCGTTTAAAGCCACGGCGCTGGTCATGGCCCGGCGGTCGATGAGATGGGGATAGAGGGCTTGGCGCGCCGGCTCGTCGAAAGCGTTGACCGCGGCGGCCAGGAAGGCGAGCGCTAGCACGTGCCATACCCGCACCAAATCAAGAAGGGTGAGGGTCGCCAGGAGGAAAATCACGCCGGCGGTGACCGTCTGAGTGACCATGATCAGGCGGCGCTGGTCCACTTTGTCCGCAAAGACGCCGCCCACCAGGTTGAGCACTATTCCAGGTACCGCTTGGGCCAACCCCACATAGCCCAAGGCCAAGGGAGAGCCGGTAAGCTGGTACATCAACCAGAACTGGGCGAACCGAACTATCTGGAAGCCGCTGACCGATGCCAGGGTACCCAACCAGTAGGTGCGGTAAGCCGGATAGTGCAGTGCGGGGGGCAGGCTGGGCAGAAAACTAGTCATTGGTAAGTTGGGTTGGTTTCCTGTTGCAATTTCCTTCCTTGGGCAACGACTGGGTGCAGCGACTGGGCATCAGTTTACCACCAAGCAGATTGGACCGGCGGGCTAGTCTCCAAGCCAGCGCTACTATCTGGAAACTGGGTTCGACGCGATCCGGCCCCATGGAGTAAAATCATTGCCGCAACCCCGTAAACAGTTTAGAGTCGCTAACAATAGAACCGTCATGTCATTCTGAGGAGCGGAGCGACGAAGAATCCCAGCGTGGCCCGAGATTCTTCTCCTTCTGCGGAAGGATCAGAATGACAGCCAAGGGTCTTGTGACCCACAATTTAGAGATTTGGGAGTTTATTGATGGATACTGAGCAAGCGGTTCGGACAGCAGGAATGTTGACCCCGGAGGACCTGGACGACTTCCGCAGAAGCTTCGATTCCGATAGCACGAAGCAATTGATGCAGAACGTGGTCACCCAGCGCGATGTCAACGAAGTAGCGTTGAACCGGTCCATAGTCGCCGCGGCGCCGCATACTTTTTCCACCGTGTTGGACGACTGGACCGTGACCAATCAGGCCAAGTCAGGGCGCTGTTGGATGTTCGCCGGGCTCAACCTTTGCCGTGTTGAAACCAGGGACATGCTCAACCTGAAAGAGTTCGAGTTCAGCCAGAACTACATCATGTTCTGGGACAAAATGGAGCGGGCCAATTACTTGTTGGAGGCCATAATCGAGACGGCCGACCAGCCCGTCGACGACCGCACCGTGGCCTGGTTGTTGCAGAGCCCAATCTCAGACGGCGGCCAGTGGGACATGTTTGCCGCCCTGGTGAAAAAGCACGGTGTGGTGCCCAAGTCGGCGATGACCGAAACCGAGAGCTCCAGCAACTCTTCCCGTATGAACTCCATTCTGAATTACCAGATACGGCAGGGCGCCAAGAAAATACGGGACTCCTACGCCCAGGAATCCGGTCTGGACGAAATGCGCCGGATCAAAAACCAGGCGCTCCAGGTCATCCATCATGTCCTGTGCATCCACCTGGGCACTCCCCCAAGCCGGTTCGATTGGCAATGGAAAGACAAAGACGGGAAATTCACGCGGGATGGAGAAATGACGCCCTTGGAGTTTGCCAAAAAATATGTGGCAACACCTTTGGAAGAGTATGTGTGCTTGGTCCACGACCCCCGGGAGTCCAGCCCCATGGGCCGCACCTTTACCGTGGCTTACCTGGGCAACGTGGTGGACGCGCCCCCGATCAAGTACCTGAACGTGGATATTTCAGTCATGAAGGACATTACCCTGCGAATGCTGCAAGACGGCAAGCCTGTGTGGATGGGTTGCGATACGGGAAAGCAGATGCATCGTGACCTGGGCCTATGGGACTCGGACCTGTTTGACTACGAAGGTGTTTACGGGGCCGACTTTGATTTGGATAAAGCGGCCCGCCTGGAGTACCACCAGACCCGTATGACCCACGCCATGATGTTCACCGGGGTCGACGTGGTGGACGGGCAACCCCGCCGCTGGCGGGTGGAAAACAGTTGGGACGACAAGGTGGGGGACAAGGGGTTTTTCCTCATGAACGATTCCTGGTTCGCCGAGTACATGTTCGAGATCGCCGCCCCCAAAGACTACCTTCCCGCCGACCTGCAGGAAGCCCTGGAGCAGGAGCCCATCGTTCTGCCGGCGTGGGACCCCATGGGGTCGCTGGCTCACTAGCACCGCGTCAAGTTTGACAGATTGGCCGTTTCAGACGACCTGTCATTCCGAGGAGAGAAGCGACGACCCCGATATTATCGGGGTCCCTGCGGTCGGAATGACATTAGCCACATCCACCTGAAACTAGTAGCAGCGGTTGAACTGTGGTCTGGAGACCCGCCGCCGCCGTTTGATTGGGAGACTGACAGGGAGATTGATCCATGACCTCCGTGGACTACTCGCCTCTGGACCGCGCCGATATCTCGATGAACTCCTTCTATCCAAGGCGCAACTGGACGGCCACTCCCGACGGGGCCGAAGACCACGTGGTTACCGTTAAGGAGGGCCTGACCCTATCCTGCCGGTACTTCCCCGTGGGTCCGGCCAGCCCCACCATCCTGTTTTTCTACGGGAACGGCGAGACGGCAGCGGACTACGATGGCATCGCTCCGCTATACAATCAGATCGGCGTCAACTTCTTCGTTGCCGATTACCGGGGCTACGGCCGCAGCGACGGTACTCCTGCCTTCTCCGACATGCTCTCCGACGCCCACCAGGTGCTGGCGAGTCTGCGAAGCATATTGGCGGCAAGCCAATACACCGGCCCCATCTTCGTAATGGGGCGGTCCATGGGCCGGCACGCTGCCTTCGAACTGGCGGCTAACGCGCCGGATAGCCTGGGTGGTCTGATCATAGAGAGCGGAAGGCCCACCCTGGGCCAATTCTCCCATGGCTTGGACTCCGGCCAGGCTAAGAGTCTGGAAGCCGCGTATCAGGACAAGGTGCGCTCGATCAATATGCCCGTGCTGGTGATCCACGGCGAGATGGATACCCTGGCCCCGGTGCAGGACGCTGTGCGCATGTACCAGGAGTTCTCGTCCCAGGACAAGCATCTGCTGACCGTTCCGGGCGCGGGCCACAACGACCTGCTTTATATCGGGGTAAACGAATATTTCTCTGCCATCCGCGATTTTGTCTTCGCCTAAAGCCCCACCATAACAGCAGAGACGCAGAGAAATCATATTCAAGCTGTTTTCTACTCTGTGACCTCAGCGTGCTCTGCGGTGAGTTTGAATAGACGGGCTTGGAAAACGCAGTTTCAAGGAGGCCACATGTCATACGCCAATGTTAACGGAGTCAACCTGTACTATGAGGAACATGGAACCGGACCGGCGGTAATCCTCACTCCGGGAGGCCGGGTGGACCGGGAGGGGTTGCGCCCCATGGCGGCCCTGCTCTCCCCCCACTGCCGGGTCATCCTGCACGACCGCCGCAACTGCGGGCGTTCCGACGTGGTGATCGGAGGAGATCTATCTGAACAGCACCTGTGGGCCGAGGAAATGGCGGGCCTGTTGAAGCAGATCGGTGCCGCTCCGGCTTTCGCTGCCGGGGGCTCCGCAGGCTCGCGGACGTCCCTGAGCCTGGCCGTTCAGCATCCCGAGGTCGTCAAGGGCCTATTTGTCTGGGAGGTCAGCGGCGGACCCCGCAGCGCCGAGCTAATGGCCCCGGGCTACTACGGGCAATACATCGAGGCCGCGGAAAGCGGTGGGATGGCGGCGGTGGCGGAAACCGAATTCTTCGCCCAGCGAATCAAGGATAATCCTGGCAATCGTGAGCGGTTGATGTCCATGGAGGTAGACGAGTTCTGCTCGGTGATGCGACGCTGGCAAGCGGCATTTTCGGTGCCCAACCCGGTGGGTGACCTCACTGAGGATGAGTTGCGGAGCATCAATTGCCCTGTGCTGGCATTCGAGGGTAATAGTCCCGACGAAGTCCACCACAAATCGGCGGCGGAAAACCTGAACCGGTTGGCCCCGAATTGCGAGCTTCTCCCGTCAGCCTGGACCCACGAGGAGTGGGACGTAATCGGGCAGCACGACCACACCTTCCCCGGGATAGCTGCCACCAACCGATACTCGATGAAGGCGACCTTTTACGCCGCCCAGTTGTTGAAGTTCATTGCCCGGGTGGAGGCGGCTGAACCCGTGCCAACGGCCCAGAAGGTCTAGCCCCCAATCCACAGGGCCGGAGTGGGGCGCCGGGTAGCATCTCGGTGGTTAGCCGGAGGCCTGCCGGATAGAGTCGGCTACCTTTTCCGCGATCATGATTACCGTGGCGTTGGTGTTGGCCCTGGGTATATCAGGCATCACCGACGCATCGACCACTCGGAGCCCCTTCAGCCCGTAGACCCGGCAGGCTTGGTCGACCACCGCGGTGGCGTCCGAGTCCGGCCCCATTTTGCAGGTACCGCAAGTGTGCCCGGCGATGCCTACGTTCCCCTGCACCCAGGAGTCCAGGTCCGCGTCGGAAGCCAGGTCGGATTCGGCGGGCGAGATGCGTTCCGTGATGATTTCTTGAAAAGCCTCGTGCTCAAACAGCCCCACGCAGATCCGCACGGCCTCGCGTAACCGTTCCCGGTCCCAGGGGTCGGCCAGGAATCGGTAATCCAGCTCAGGCTGAACGTTTACATCCTTGGAGGTGAGGCTAAGTTCGCCCACGCTCAGGGGTAGCTCCAGCCGGCACCCAATGCGGATTTCCTCCGCTTCCCGGCCCAAGGGGCCCGAGGTGATGGGCTGAATTTGAATGTCGTTGCGGGTGTCCGACCCCGGCGAAGTGAACCGCAAGGCAACCTGGTTCCTCGGCGAGGTGGAGTCTAGAGAGTATCCATCTTCGGGTCGGAACCGCACCGATAGCGACGGGTGGTTCTTCATGTTCTGCCCCACTCCCGGCAGGTCGTGGACCACCGGGATTCCCAGGCGCGCCAGATTGGCGGCGGGACCCACCCCCGACAGCATCAGCAGCTGGGGAGAGGCAACAGCCCCCGCGCTGAGGATGACGGAATCCCCTTCCACCACGAAGGTTTCACCGGCGCTCTCCACTTCTACTCCCGTGGCCCGATTGCCCTCGAACAGTATCCGCTTGACCAAGACGTTGGCTTTGACCGTCAGGTTTAGGCGATGGCGGCACGGGTTGAGGTAGGCCAGCGCGGTGCTCATGCGCACCCCGTCAGGGTTGTTCAGTGGAATTGGTCCCACCCCGCCGGATTCCGGGTGATTCATGTCTGGGTCATCCGGGAATCCTGCCGCCCGGCAAGCTGTGTAAAAGGCCGATTGTAAGGGCAGCCAGGACGCCCTCGGATGGCGCCGTACGGGGATGGGGCCCGAGGAGCCGTGGAAGTCATCCCGAACGTCCAGGTCGGTTTCCAGCTTCCTGAAATAGGGTATTACGTCCAAATAGCTCCACTGATCGTTACCCAAGGCAGCCCAGTGGTCGAAGTCCTCCGGGGCGCCCCGCAGGAATATCTGGTGGTTGATGGCGCTGGTGCCTCCGGTCACCTTCCCGCGGGGTACCGGTATGGGTTTGGACCGTTGGGAAGTCGGGCGCCCGACCAAGGTCCAGTTATGGGCCGCATTTGCTTCCGAAGCTGCTTGGTTCCAGTCGTACCTGATCTCGTTGGGCATTTGGTCCGGGTCCGGGTAATCCGGCCCTGCTTCCAGCAGCAGCACCGAGTGTTGGGCGTCCTCGGAGAGGCGGGCGGCCAGGACACAGCCTGCGGAACCGGCGCCGATGACTATGGTGTCATATCCCATTCAAAACTCCCCCGTCTCGTCTGATTCGGTATATTAACCGGCTAATATTATCGGATTGGCGGCCGATGCGCCAATTGGGGTTCGCGGCCGTCACACCCAAATATCACCTTTCGCACTGTCCAGAATCTTGACACCGAGGGCTCTTCCCGGCATAGTGGCTCAAAGCTCGTTTCCCTAGATTCCAACGAGAGGCGCAAGACATGGCAAAGTTTCGCATTGTTCCCCATAGCCGCTTGCAAGAGTGGGTGGCCGAGGAAAAGGGTTATTTCAAAGATGAGGGGCTGGAGTACGAGTTCGTAACCTCAGGTATGGAGGGCCCGTTCAGAAACCCCTCCATCGAGACCACTGACACCGCGCCGGTTGAGGTGAAACACGGGGCCTTCGAATCCATGGAGGCAGGCAGGGCATGCGAGATCAGCTCGGCGTGTCACTGGGCCGTGAACATGGCCTCCCAGGCTGGACGCGGCAGGATGTGGGGCCACGCCTACTCCATTACCCCCAGCGGCATTTGGGTATCGCCCGAGTCGCCGATTCAAAAGCCCGAGGACTTGGCCAGCGTGGAAGTGGCTGTGGGCTACCACTCCGGGAGCCACTTCTCCGCGCTGCAAGCCCTGGAGAAAATCCTTCCCAAGGACCAGATCAAGTTACAGTTCGTGGGCGGTCCCTTGGACCGGATGCAGCTTTCCATGGACCGGAGAGTCGACGCCGCCAACGTCTTTGGAACACCCGCCTACGTTTTGGAGCAGCAGGGGTTCCGGAAAATCGTTGACACCAGTTTCATGATTGGCTTTCTCATCAACGGGGACGCCACCGACGAGCAATTGTGGGCCTACTTCAACGCTTTGCAGCGGGCCCAGCGGGAGATCGACGTAGCCAAGGAGCTCTACCAGCACTACTTCCTGAAGGAGCTCCCCGAAAGGTATCACTCCATGTTTGACCACCGGCGGGCCGGCACCGGAGAGCGGTTGATCTTCGAGCCCTACACCAAGGAGAATTACGAAAGGACTCACCGCTGGATGATTGAATGGGAGATATTCCCGGTGGACCAGATTGGAAACGCTGACTACGAGAAGGCGGTGGCCGTCTAGACCAGCCGCCAGAGCTACCCAGATTTGGAATAAGAGAAGGGGCCGCTCGGCCCCTTCTTGTTTTTCTGTAAGCCCAGGACCCGAGGTTGTGACACTTAAAGCCGTAGATCCCGCCTTCTCAGCCCGAAATAGCCTGCGCCAAGCAGGATGGCGATCGTTGCCAGCAGAACGGCGATGTGGGCCGGGTTCAATCCATTGGTCAACGGATCGGAGCCGTTGTAGTAGTAGAAGGGCGACAACCACTTTGCCGGTTGCATGTAGCTAACAATACCGCTGGCGGCGTTCAAAAAGTACGTACCCACAGCAATGGCCGCGACGACGGCGACGCTGGTACTTCGGATGCCGGTGAAGCAGCCCGCGGCAAATGCCAGGGCGCCGAAAGTGACGCCCAGCAGCATCACGCTGAAGGTGGCGGCGGCGAGACGAAGAGCGCTTACGTCCATATCGATGGCGAGGGCGCCGATTACCAGCACTATCCACAGCACCAGGGCCAGGACAACCGTAGCGGTAATCATGGCCGCGAATTTCTGTGCCACCAAGGTCCCTCGGGTGATGGGCTCTGTCAGCAAAATCTCCAGGGTTCCCCGGCCCTCCTCACCGGCAATCGCGCCACTCCCCAGCACAACGCCGTGAATTACAAACAGCAGGGGAGCCATGAACGCGAAGAGCTCGGCGTTCAAAAAGCCAACGGCGGAGGTGATGTCCGTTAGCTCGGTAAAGCCGAATAGAGCCTTGAGGTTTTCGGGATAGGATTCCATCAAGCTGTTGAAATCATCGTTTCCTCGGATGCTGGGAAAGAATGCGATCACCAGCGCGGCGAGCAGACTGAGGCCCAATGCCCACCAGACCATAGCCCACCGTTCGTCGCGCAGGCTCTTGAAGAACACGTTATTCAACATGGTCTTCCGTCCCCTCCCCGTAATATGCCAGGAAGATATCCTCCAAGTTCGGCTCGTGGGTCTTCAAATTAATGACCGTGTGACGAGCTGCTGCTTTGATCAGTGGGTCCAGGCTCCCGGCCACGTCGCAGCGTAGCGTACTGCCCTGCACCTGGAGGTTGCGCACTCCATCCAGCCGGGCGAATTCCTCCTCGGGTACCCGGCCAGCGAACTCGATCTCCAATCTGCGGACCGCCCGAGACTTGAGGCTGCCAATCTCCTCCACGGTGACCAAGCGGCCCTCGCGAATGATGCCGACCCGGTCGGCCAACTGTTCCACCTCGGGCAGAAAATGGGAGGAAAGGAATACTGTTTTGCCTTCGCTTTTTGCCTCCCGCACCATCTCCTCGAACTCGGCCTGCATCAGCGGGTCCAGGCCGCTGGTGGGCTCGTCCAGGATCAGGACCTGTGGCTCGTGCATGAACGCGCGGATGACGGCGAGTTTCTGCTTGTTGCCTCTAGAGAGGGTGCCGATAGGTCGCGAGAGGTCACACTCGAGCCGGTCGGCTAGAGCAGTTACCTTGGGCCAGTGAACTCCACCCCGAACGCTGGCCAGGTAAGTCAGGAACTCATGACCCGATAGATTTCCGTACAGGGAGGGTTCGGCGGGAATATAACCGACGGAACGCCGTACCGCCAGGGAGTCTGCTTGTGCGTCCAGTCCCAGAACCGTGGCTTTACCTTGGGTTGGCCGGATCAGGTCCAGCAGCATGCGGATTGTGGTGGTCTTACCTGCCCCGTTAGGTCCCAAGTACCCAAAGACCTCGCCGGACTTGACCTCCAGGTTTAGGTCGGCCACCCCCAGATGCTTGCCGTAGTACTTGGTAAGCCGTTCCAGGCGGATTGCGGTCTCCATTCGGTTCCTCGACCCATGGATGCGTCGGGCCCAGTTTTAAAAGCTCACTGAGATAGCAAAGCCGGTTAATCCTACCAAATTTAGCCGGGCACAGGTTCAATAGCTAACCCGATGTGCGGGTGTTTCACACGATTAACTTGGCCAGTTGTGATTAGGAGCGCCGTGATGAGACCGAATTCGCGGCCGGGTTAGATGGCTATCCGCATCATCGCCTTGGGAGATAATTTGCTCCAAGGAGAAGGTGCGGTGTATGTCCCTTTAACTCGGTTGCTCATAACCGTTGCCCGGATGAACGCGAGTCCTCTGTACTTCGACTGCACCGCTTCAACTTCTCTGAAACCAGCATCTTCCATCATCGTCATGAGCTCCTGTACATTGCTCTGTGTCCTCGAGTGCCCGAAAAGCAACATCAGGTGACTGATCAACGAATTGCTTGGGGCGCCGAAATCCACAGTGAGCAAGCGCCCGCCCGGTTTAAGGACACGGTAAATCTCGGCGAACCCTTCGCGCTTCAGTTCGTCGGGCAAGTGATGGAGCATGAGGCTGCTCAGGGCAAGATCGAACTGGTCGTCCGGAAAGGGGATGTCCTCGAACAAGCCAACCTGGAAACGAACATCGGCTCCTGCCTTATCAGCCTTGCGGCAGGCGACTTCGATCATCTCTGGAGAGGCGTCGATGCCATGCACCTCGCCGTCTGGGCCAGCTTTCGCCTTGGCAAGGATGGCCAGGGTCCCTGTGCCACAGCCCACGTCCAACAACTTTTGGCCTGGCCTCACCTCGCCCAGTTCGAGCGTCGTCTTCCGGAAGGCCGGCTCCCTGCCCAGCGACATCAGGGTAACGACGACATCATAGAATCGGGCCCATTTTATATAGCTGCTTCTCGTCTCCATAGCCAAAATCCTTCTCCTTCACTGATTCGTCTCATCCCGAGAAATGCGGTCTGAAATCTCTCGATCAGCGCATCGTGATCATGATCGCCACTGTGATCGCCACCATAACGGCCGCCATGATGAAAAGCTGCAAAGGGCTCTTTACCATCGATCGAAGCATGCCGAACCTAGTGCCTTCTGGCACCAAATGCATGCGGCACTTTGGGCACTTTCCGGAGTCCGGCTGACGAACTTCCGGATGGCAGGGGCATAGATAGACTGGTCCCGCGTTTTGGATTTGATTCGTCGTTTCCATCTCGGTTTCTCTTTCCTCAACGATCTATTATCACCGTTTTGGGTTCGCGCGATGTCGACAACAATTGACTACCCCGAAGCGACAAGCACCCCGAGGTTCATGACTACGCGTTCGGAGATGAGTTTGCCGGTCTTGTCGAAGTGATAAAACGCTACGAACGGCAATTCGACGTTGCGGCCCGTAGCTTCAATGCCTTGGAAATCACCGATATGTTTGCCGCACAGGCGTCCCTCGACGATGATTTCGTCCTCTGTGAAATGTTCGACGTCGATATAGTTGTGAATGTCTTCAAAAGCACCGTCCGTGCCGGAAAAACCGATAAGACCGTGCGCACCACGAATGCTTTGCGGGTCCGTGAACGGGAACCGGTTGAAAAGCATCTCACCGTCGGGGGCGAAGGTCGCCATAATACCGTTTATGTCGTGGTCGTTTTCAACGTCATAGTGGGTTTTAAGCAGGGCTCTGCGCCGGTTCTTCTCGCTATCGGTAATGAGCATGGGTCATCCTCCTAGTTGTCGGTCTCAGCCGTTCTGAGGGCCGGACTCTGTTGAAATTGTGGGTTGAAAAGCCATCTCACATCGAATCGCTTCTATGCCTATAATTATGTACCCTTCCCACGGCTTGCCATCGGCT
>JADFFS010000102.1 GCA_022568195.1 Chloroflexota bacterium
AGTGAAGCTGGTGGGAGTGGAAGCCGGGGGCGAAGGGCTGGCCAGCCAGAAACATTCGGCCGCGCTGACTGCCGGGCGGCCCGGCGTGCTCCACGGCTCCATGTCTTATTTGTTGCAGGACGAGCACGGGCAGATCCTCGAAACCCACAGCATCTCGGCGGGCTTGGACTACCCCGGCGTGGGGCCCGAGCACAGCTACCTGAAGGACTCCGGGCGGTCGGACTATCTGGAGGTCACCGACTCCCAAGCCCTGGAGGGTTTTCACCTGCTTTGCCGCACCGAGGGAATCATCCCCGCCTTGGAACCTTCCCACGCCATCTACCATGTTAGCCGGCTGGCCAGCCAGCTTTCACCGGAGCATATCGTGCTGGTTTGCCTCAGCGGCCGGGGCGATAAGGACATCGACATCGTGGCCCAGGCCGCCGGCATCGAAATCTGAGCGGTCCGGGCACGTCTCCGCGCCTTGGGCTAGCCACCGAGTCACAGAGACACGGAGATTTTTAGATTCTCTGAGCCTCTGTGTCTCCGTGGCAAAACAAAAGGGAACTTGCCCTCGATCCCCATGGGCTCACCCCATCGGGGTTGGTCGGGGTTGGTCGGGGTTGGTCGGGGTTGGTCGGGGTTGGTCGGGGTTGGTCGGGGTTGGTCGGGGTTGGTCGGGGTTGGTCGGGGTTGGAAGGAAGCGGACCCCTTGTTATAATGGGCCGCGTTCGACTCATCGGACCCACGAATTCGTTACCTCGAATCCTTATCAAGGAGGTCGGCACATGGATATGGGTTTGCAAGACAAAGTGGCTATCATCACCGGTGGCAGCTACGGCATCGGCAAGGCAGCGGCCTTGAGTATGGCCAGGGAAGGTGCCCGGGTGATTCTGGTAGCTCGCCGAGCCGACGTGTTGGAGGAAGCGGTCCAAGATATTAAAACAGCCACCGAAGGCATTGCGGTGCCCGTGGTTGGAGACGTAAGCGATAAGGCTACGGCGGAGAGAGTGGTAAAAACCGCGGTGGACAATTTCGGCCGGGTGGACATCCTGGTGAACAACGCCGGGGCGTCCATGGCCAAGTCCTTTGACGACGTCAGCGACGACGACTGGGAGTTCGACTTCGACCTGAAGGTTTGGGGCGCGGTGCGGTTCATCCGCGCGGTGGTTCCCGAAATGCGCAAAGTGGGCGGAGGCCGCATCATCAACGTCACCAACCTGGGTGGAAGGACTCCAGGCGCATCCTCCATGCCCACCTCTATTTCCAGGGCCGCCGGCCAGGCCATAACCAAGGGCCTTTCCCGGGACCTGGGCAAGGACAACATCCTGGTTTCGACGGTTTGTATCGGCCTGATCAAGAGTGGACAAGCGGAGCGGCGCCTTGACCGGCTGAAGGAATCCAATCCCAACATGACCATAGAAGACGTCTGGGCCGAGTCAGTCCGCGGCCGGATGGTTCCCTTGGGCAGGATGGGAGAGCCCGAGGAAGCCGGAGATGTCATCGCCTTTCTGGCCTCGGCGCGGGCCAGCTACTTGACAGGCATCGCGGTCAACATCGACGGCGGCACCTCCGCGGTTCTATAGCCCGGCCCGGTGGCCCAAGGGTCTCCTGGCACGCAGTTCTATGGACCGGCCTGGGATAGAGCCAGGATAGAACAAGTTGAAATCCAATAGGTGCATGAAACGTCTAGCAGGAGGGCGGGCGTGACCAGTTCATACCTCAGCGAGTTGCAGCCATCTCCCAGAGTGCTGTTGGGGCCGGGCCCCAGCAGCGTCCATCCGCGGGTCTTGCAGGCCATGACCCTGCCCGTGGTCGGCCACCTGGACCCGGAATTCTTCCAGGTGATGGACCAGGTTGGCGACATGCTCCGCGAGATCTACCACACCTCCAACTTCATGACCCTGCCCTTGTCCTGCACCGGCACCGGCGCCATGGAAGCAGCCTGCGCCAACATCCTGGAACGGGGCGACACCATGGTCGTTTGCCGCAATGGCTTCTTCGGTGACCGACTGGCGGACATTGCAGAACGCTGCGGCGCCGACACCTACGTGGTTGACAGCCCTTGGGGCAAGCCGGCGGACCCGGCCGCCCTGGCCCAAGAGTTGGACAAGCACCCCAACGTCAAGGCGGTGGGGGTGGTCCACGCCGAGACCTCCACCGGCGTGCTCACCCCGCTCCAAGAGATGATTGACCTGGCCCACCGCCACGGCGCGCTGGTGGTGGTGGATGCCGTAACCTCCCTGGGCAGTCACGAAATGCGCATGGATGACTGGGACATCGATGTTTGCTACAGCGCCAGCCAGAAATGCTTGGGCGCGCCTCCAGGCCTGGCTCCTATCAGCTTCGGACCTCGCGCCATGGACGTGATTAACACTCGCAAGACCAAGGTGCAGAGCTTTTACTTCAACATCAAAGACCTGGAAAGCTACTGGTCGCAAACCCGGGCCTACCACCACACTTCCCCCATCTCCATGACCTACGCCTTGCGAGAAGCCCTGCGCATGTTGATGGAGGAGGGGTTGGAAAACCGCATCCAGCGCCATGCCCGGGTCGCATCCAGCCTACGCGCCGGCCTGAAAGCCCTGGGTATCGGGGTTCTCGCCGACGAGGCCAACCAGTTGAATCCCCTGACCGGGGCATTGGTTCCAGAGGGAGTTGATGATGCCGCGGTGCGCCGTGCCCTGCTGGACGACTACAACATCGAAATCGGCGGCGGCTTGGGAGAGCTTCGCGGCAAGATTTGGCGCATCGGCCTGATGGGGGATTCCGCCAGAGAAACCAACGTCTTTGCCTTGCTGTCGGCCCTGGAGATAATCCTCTCCAACCAGGGGTATGAGGTTGCCCAAGGCTCCAGCTTGGCAGCCGCACAGCAGGCGCTGGCTGAATTCGGCCGCCCTGCCTAATCGCCTTCTGCAACAAGTGGCCTGAGCATTCCCCTTAGTCTCTTAGTGTCCTTCTTCAGCGCGATAGGCTTCGTCCAGGAGGTCCACCACGTGGGAAACCCGGGCGGGAATCCCGGCTGCGGCAAGGCCCTGTTGTATCTGGATCATACATCCAGGATTGGCCGTGAGCACCTGCTCGGCCCCTGTTTCGGCGATATGCTCCAACTTGGCGGCCAGTATTTTCCCCGATAGCGTCTGCTCCAATATCGAATAGATTCCTCCCGAACCGCAGCACATCGTGGCCTGCTCCATTTCCACCACCTGCAATCCGGGAATCGCAGCCAAAACGGCCCGGGGTTCGGCGGTGACTCGCTGGGCATGGGCCAGGTGACAGGGGTCCTGGTAGGTTACCACCCGGTTCAGCGTCGACTTCGGCGGGTCCAAGGGCAGGGAAGCCAACAGCTCGGTGATGTCGCAAGTTAGCTTTGAGAATCGCTCGGCGGGCTCGGCGTACCTAGGGTCGTCCTTCAGAAGGTCATCGTATTCCTTCATAGTGGCCCCACATCCCGCCGAAGCCACCACGATCCGTTCCACCCCCGCAGCCAGGAAAACGTCAATGTTGCGCCGGGCCATGCGCCTTGCGGTGGCCAGGTCTCCGTTGTGGACGTTCAGAGCACCGCAACAGCCCTGACCCACGGGCACAGCCACGTCGCATCCGTTTCGAGTAAGCACCCGAACCGCAGCTTCCATGGTATTGCCCTGCAGCAGCGGCATGACGCATCCCGACAGCAGGCCCACGGTGAGCTTCTTCTCGGAACGGGCGGCAAATACCTGGCGGCGGGGGCCGAAGAAGGCTCCGCTGATTACCGGCAACTGGGCCTCCAACGCAGCGACGCCCCCAGGCAACAACGTGAGGAGCCGGGATTTCCTCACCAGCTTTTGAATCCACAATCGCTGGTAAGCGCGAAGGAGGTGGGCTCCCCAGCGCAGGAGTTTGGGATGGGGCAGAGCGCCCCGGAGGAACAACAAACTGACCAGCTTCAGACGGAGCGATTGCCGTTTGTGCGCCATCACCTGGGCCCGCGTGTTGGCCATGATGCGGCCGTAAGGGACACCGGACGGGCACACTGCCTCGCAGGCGCGGCACTGCACGCACTTCTCCCAATGGGACACCACTGTGTCATTAATTTCCAGACGCCCTTCGTTGACGGCCTTCATCAGCGCGATGCGGCCTCGAGGCGACTCGGTTTCCAAGCCCGTCACCATGTAGGTCGGACAAGCGCTCAGGCACAGCCCGCAGTGGACGCAGCGGTACATGTCCGCCTCGGCGGGGACGTCCTGACCTTGGAATCCAAGTAATTCGCGCCCGGCAGCCATTAAATCCCGCCAACAAACCGGCCGGGATTGAGAATCCCCGCCGGATCGAGCTTCTGTTTGATGCGACGCATGATTTCGATACCCTCGGGAGGGTCGCCCCAGACGTCGATCTGAGCCTTGATTGCCAGGGGCACATGTTCCACCAACACCGAGCCTCCCAGATCCCGAGCCATGCTCCGGACCCGGTGGATCAGCATCAGCAGACGGTAATAGTCCAATCCTTCCCCAAAGCCATTGGACGACCCGGCGCCATGTTCAGACCCTGAGCTCTGATCGGTCTTAGACCACCACAGGAGTCGCACCGAGCCGAATCCCGGGTCGGCCACGATGCTGGGCCTGGACTCCAAGTCGTCATGGCTCAGCACATCCTCCGGGCCCGGAGTGGAACGTTCCTCGACCCATCGTAACACCGGTGCAACCGCCGAGGGCCGCACGCTGATCCTAAGGCCCACCAGCGGGGTCATGTCTTCATCCCAGCCCAGATCGGTGAGGTTGCGCAGCAGGGCACTGGATTGGGTGCTATCCAGGATTTCGATCTGAGAAGCGCCTTTGTCCCGGAGCAGCTGCGCAGCCTCTTGTAGCTTCCGCCGCACGGCGCGGTTACGTCCCGAGAAAAAGGCCGCCAACGCTGCTCCGCCGCTACCCGGTTTCGGCAAGGACAGTACCACCCGGCCCTCTCCAGTGCCCTGGTTTAGGCGTTGGGTCAACCTGCGCCCCGCCAGCTCATCGACCACTTGCAGGCCTTGGGGGGCGCAGGTGTGCCGCAAAAGCTGGGCTCCTGAATCTGCGCCCATCTCCGTGGACGAGAACGTGGCCCACAAGGCGCCCGAATCCAGAGCCAGGGGGGTCAGCTTGAAGGTTGCCTCCACGATTACACCCAGGGTGCCCATCGATCCGGTGTACAGCTTGCCCAAGTCGTATCCGGTCACGTTTTTTACGACCTTGCCACCGGCCTTGGTTTCAAAGCCTTGGGAGCCGGCCACCTTGATGCCAATGAGCCAGTCTCTGGGCAACCCATAAGCCGTCCTTAAAGGCCCACTGGCGCTGCACGCGAGAATCCCACCAACAGTGGCCTTGTGGGACATGGGGGCCTCCAGAGGCAGGAACTTGCCGCCCTGGGCCAACTCGCGCTGGAGGACATCAAGGATGATCCCGGATTCTACGGACACGGTCAGGTCTGAGGGCTGGTAATCGAGGATCTGGTTGCAACGGCCAAGGTCCAACGACAAGTCGACCTGGTTGGGAATGTTTCCCAGGACCAGTTGAGTACCGCCGCCCCGGGGAAATACACCGATGTTTTGGGACGCCGCCCAGGCCAGGGTCTCGCCGATCTGATGCCTGTTCCCGGGCCGGACCGCCGCCTGGGGCGTCAGACCGTCGACCCGGTATTCGTCCAACCGGTCTTGGGGCAACACGTTATCAGGCCCCAATAGGTCCGCAAGCTGTTGCGTGATTGAAGTGACCAAGTTTTAACCTTACGACGAATGTGCCGATAAGCACGATTCTAGCGCGATATATAGGTATTTACCGGTAGATCTGACGACGGTGCCCTATAGCAAACACAGTTACTGTCCGTTGGCTTCATCGACTTGGTATAGTACGCGATACGCCCCTACTCTCAGGCGGTATGAATTCTCGGTTCCTGTCAGCTTCCGGGACTGCCTGGGTCTAGGTTGGGACGCAAGGGCTTCTACGGATGCCAGAATCCTCCTTGCCTGCGTCTGTTCCAGACTTTGAATTTCTCGAACGGCCGGGCGTATTATTTCGACCCGGTATTCTGCCACTTCTCTTCCAGTCTCTTCTTCACCGATTCCAGTGACTCGGCTGGTTCATCCTTTCTTTCAGCGAAGGTCGCCAAATCTGCCAGGTCTTCAAGTAGTTCCCGGTACTCCTTTATTGGGACGACTACTGAATGCTTTCGCCCTCGCTCATCTACTAGAAACCGGAGCTTTTCTTTCGCCATTTCCTCGTCTCCTACAGAAGTTGTCTGCCGATACCGCTAGAACTTAACAGATTTGGCTATGGGTTGGTTGCGTGATTGGGGAAGCCAACTACTTCACAAACCCTTCAGGTATGCATCCAGCTTATCGGGGAAGTTGACCGTCGCCCCGTCGGCCCCAGCATCCACCACCCGTCGCATCAGCTCTTGGCCGGCGATGCCCCATGCCCGCACGGTGAAACCTTTGCCGTGCAGGTCTTGGACGACCTCCGGTGTCACGGCGTCGGCGTGGGGACACAGCAGGGTGAGTCCCATTTCCTGCGCTCGGGCCACGGTGGAGTCGTTTAGCTCGCGCACCAGCCAGCCCCGGGGCAGTTCGGGGGCGTAGGGCGCCAACTCCTCTAGACTGCCTGGGTCGAAGGAGGTGATGGTCACGCTGTCTTTGACACCGAAGCCTCGCACTAAATCGGCGGTTCTCTGAGACAGGCCCGGGGTCTTGCCCTTTATTTCGATGTGGAAGTGAAACCGTCCCTTGTAGCGTTCCAGCAGCCCGGCCAGCGTAGGAATCGCCGCTCCTGCATACTCGGTGGAGAACCAGGCGCCGGCGTCCAGGGAGCGCAACTGGGCCAAGGTTAGGTCCGCCACTGCTCCGGAGCCGTCGGTGGTACGGTCCACGGTATCGTCGTGTATAACGACGATGTGGCCATCGGCCGAGAAATGCAGGTCGAACTCGATGTGCGCTGTCCCCAGCTCCAGGGCTTTGTCGAAGGAGGCAAAGGTATTTTCCGGGGCATAAGACGAAGCCCCCCGGTGGGCAATGTTCATGAAGTGGGGAGAGGGCATAAAAGGGTCCCGGTCTATATGGTCATACCTGGTTCGGGCCGGCGAGCTGGAGGCTGGTAGTGGGAACCGTCGGGAAAAATCTTGCCCGGATTCAGCCGGTTATCCGGAGCAAAGGCCTCCCGGACCCGGATCATGACCCCCATGTCCTCGTCGGAGAACACCAAGGGCATCAACTCTTTTTTCTCCAGGCCTACCCCGTGCTCGCCCGTCAAGGTGCCACCGGCGTCAACGCAGACCTGCATCACCTCGGCGCCAGCCTGGACTATGGTTTCCAACGCCCCGGGTTTACGCTCATCGAATAGCAAGCAGGGATGCAGGTTCCCGTCCCCCGCGTGGAAGACGTTGGCGATGGGGATGCCGTACTTCTCGCTGATGCGGGCGACTTGACGCAGTACCTGGGTCAGTTGGGTCCGGGGGACCACCCCGTCGACCAGGTAGTAGTTGGGGGCAATGCTGCCCAGGGCTCCCAATGCCCCTTTTCTACCCACCCACAGATTGGCTCTCTCGTCGGCTGCTTCGGCCACCCTGACCTGGGTCGGCCCTGATTCCCAAAGAGCCGCTTCCACCTCGGCGCCGATTTCGTCCACCTCTTCCTGAAGCCCCTCCAGCTCGATGAGGAGCACGGCGCCTGCGTCCTCCGGGTATCCGGCGTCCATGACATTCTGGACTGCCTTAATGCTCAGAGCGTCGATCATTTCCAGCGCCGCAGGAACGATACCGTGGCCGATGACGGCGGAGACAGCGGTGCAGGCCGAGTCCACGTCGGGGAAAATGCCCAAAAAGGTCTTGACTGCCTCCGGCAATGGCAACAATCGCAGGGTGATTTTGGTAGCCAACCCGAAAGTGCCTTCCGAACCGGTAAACACCCCACGCAGGTCGTAACCAGGGACTTCCCTGGCTGAACCACCAAAGTTGACCACGGAACCGTCCTCCAGCACCACTTCCATACCAAGCACATGGTTTGTGGTGGTGCCATAGGCTAGGCAGTGGGGGCCGCCGGCATTCTCGGCGATGTTGCCTCCCAGACTGCAGGCACTTTGGCTGGAAGGGTCGGGAGCGTAACGCAGGCCGAACCGGTGGGCGTAGGTGTCCAAGTCCAGGTTGATCACCCCCGGCTCCACTGTGGCGGTCCGGTTTTCCGTGTCCACGTCCAGTATGCGGTTCATCCGGGTGAAGGAAATCTGGATACCGCCGGGCGGGGCGATGGCCCCCCCGCTAAGGCCGGTGCCGGCGCCCCGTCCAACCACCGGCACCCCTTCTTTGTAGGTCAGGGCCATAACTTGGCTGACTTCTTCAGTGGAGCTGGGAAACACCACCGCTTCCGGCATGCCACGGTCCACCGACCCGTCGTACTCGAAGACCAGCAGGTCTTCCGGGTGATGGATGACGTTTTCGTCACCCACGATGGCCCTAAATTCATCCAACAAACGGCGCGCCGCCCCTGTGGATACCATGGATTCCAATGGGTTCCTCTCTACTGCAGGTAGCTTGGATGATAGACCTATATTCAATCCCTTGGCAAGGAAGCGAATTGAAGCGGGTGCGCGTCAGATATTTGCGCGCTCACATTCCCGGATAGGCATGTCCTCCGGTAGGGGCGACCCTGCGTGGTCGCCCTGGTTCATCCCCGTATCTTTGCACACACTGGGCAGGGGTTGGCAGACACACGGGTCTGCCCCTACGTCACCAATTCTTACATTCGACCCCGCGGCGCAATGTGTTGACGGGCACCCAACTGAAACCGCCAGGGTGACACCGAAAACGAAACACGCACGGCTAGGATCAGGAGATGAGCCTCTAGGTCTCGGTTTTCGTTGGGTCGTTTGTTTGATGGAGATATAGTTTACCTGTATACTGTGGCTCGAATTGCGCTGGGGCTTTATCGGCGCCCCAACCCGCGGCCCCAAACGATGTTGCCAGGAGGAGCCGGGTGGAATGCCAAATCGCCGTTTTGGGGGGTGATGGAATCGGGCCGGAGGTAACCGCCCAGGGTGTTCGGGCGTTGGAGGCGATGGGCAAGGTATTCGGTCACCAATTCCGCTTGGAATACGGCGACGTGGGCGGGATTTCCATCGACAAACACGGAACCCCGCTGCTACCCCAGGTTAGCGAACTGGCCGCGTCGTCCGACGCGGTCCTTTTCGGTGGTGTGGGGGGGCCCAAGTGGGACGACCCCAACGCCCCATCGCGCCCGGAAGATGCGCTGCTGCAACTGCGGGCCGACCTGGGCGTCTTTGCGAATATACGGCCGGTCAAGGTCTATCCATGGCTGGCGGAATCCAGTGTGTTTAAACCGCAGGTCTTGGAAGGGGTGGACCTGGTGGTGGTGCGGGAGTTGACCGGAGGTCTTTACTACGCCCAACCCAAGGGCCGCCACGAAACCCCCCAAGGCCAGACCGCCGTGGACACCATGCGCTACAGCGAGGCTGAGGTAGAGCGCATCCTGAGAGTGGGGTTCGAGCTGGCCCAGAGCCGCCGGGGCAAGCTGGCCTCGGTGGACAAAGCGAACGTGCTGGAGTGCTCCCGATTGTGGCGGCAGACAGCCTCGCGCTTGGCCCCTGAATATCCCACCGTAGAGCTGGAGCACGTTTTGGTAGACTCCTGCGCCATGCACCTGATTCAGCAACCTGCAAGGTTCGACGTCATCGTGTCGGAGAACACCTTCGGAGACATCTTGTCCGACGAGGCTTCCGTGCTGGCGGGGTCCATGGGTCTTCTGCCATCCGCCAGCCTGGCCGGGGTACCAATGGAGGGCAGACTTACCCCGGGATTCTACGAGCCCATTCATGGTACCGCTCCGGACATCGCCGGACAGGGCATCGCCAACCCCATAGGCTCAATACTCAGCGCGGCGATGATGGTGCGGTACTCTTTGGGGCTGACAGAAGAGGCGGTTTGCATGGAACTGGCGGTGGACCAGGTGCTGATGGACGGATTTCGTACCGCGGATATCGCCGTCCAAGATTCAAAGCTGGTCGGTTCCCAAGAGATGGGAGACCGAATCGTGGCAGCCCTGGAGTCCAGCCGGTAAACCCGGCACTGGGTTGCCCTGGGCGTGTCGCGCTTCCACCCGTGATTCTGCCGGTCTTTCCCAGGCCACCACGCAGCCTTTGGCAGGCAGGCCCCAACCGAGGATACCTTCCCTATCGATCTTGACTTCGTCCATTTGGAACGGGTCATCACGCGCCGAAACCATCGAATATCCTCGCCGCAGAGGCTCGAAGAAAACCGCCAAGTGTCATTCTGAGGAGCGCAGCGACGAAGAATCTGCCCCCACCACGAAGGGAGATTCTTCGCTTTGCTCAGAATGACATGGTGTAAGTTTTGTCAGAAGGTACAAGTCTTGAGGCCGGTGATTACCCAGTGAATTCTCCGGAGCCGAGGCGGCGCTCTTTGGACTACCGCAGACCGATGCCGAGAGTATCAGGGAGGGCTTCCCTGGACCTCTCGTGATGGAGTTTGTCGATGCTAATGGCCGGCCAACAAAATGAACATTGATCTTGTCATAGCGGCAGGCGTTTTCCTGGCCAGCGCCCTGGCGGTGGTTTACTTCGGGAGCCAGTTGGCCAAGTATGGCGATGCCCTGGCCACCCTGACCGGCTGGGGCCGTCTCTTTGTGGGCAGCATCCTGCTGGCAGTGGCCACGTCCCTGCCCGAGCTATCGACCAACATCTCGGCGGTGCGGCTCAGCCCGCCGAACCCTGAGTTAGCCGTGGGCAATATTTTGGGGGCGAACATGGTCAACATGTTCACCCTGGCGGTGGTGGCGCTGTATTTCGGGGGCAGAGAATTCTTACAGCGCGTGGCCCCACAGCAAGGCTATTTGATCCTGCTGGCGGCGGTCATGACCGGAGCCGCCGTGCTCTTCGGCGCCGTGAGAATGGAGGCCTCCTTCTGGCAAATCGGCCTGTCTTCTTTTATCCTTTTAGGGATCTTTCTGGTGGGGATGCGGATAGTGTTTGTCACCAGGCCCCAGCAAGGTGATGGAGAAGGACCCGAAGAGGCGCCATCGATGACCCTTCGCCGGGCCTGGGTCATGTTCGGCCTGGTGTCCTCCGGAGTGGTGATAGCCGGGTTTTTCCTGGCTTGGAGCACCGACCAAATCGCTGAGATCACCGGCGTGGCCTCCAGCACTTTGGGAATCCTGGCCGTTTCCGTGGTAACCACCATGCCCGAGGCGGCGGCCACCATCGCCGCCGTGCGCATGGGGGCCGTTGACCTGGGGGTAAGCGGGCTTTTCGGCAGTTGCGTTTTCAACGTGACCATCCTGGCATACGCGGACCCGTTCTACAGGAGCGGCATCCTTAACAACCAGACAGAGGCCTCCCACTTCGTCGCCGGAATCGTCGCCATCGTCCTGATTCTAGCGGCGCTGGCGTTGATACTAGGCCAGAACCGTGTCGGGAGGATTATGGCCAGGGCAGGTTTGGCGCTGATGGCAGTGATTTACATCGCCGGAGCCGTTGCGGTTGTCTGGTTGGGAGCGGCGGATTCCACGGATTCCAAACAAACGTCAGAAACATCGCCGAGCCATGCGCCCCAAAAGGACCGGGCCCAAGCATAGCCGGTCCCCGGCGGCTAACCGCCGTCGCCACCCGCGGCGGCCTTGGCGATGATCTCTCCTAACTGGCTAACCATCGAATCATCGGACAGGGTTGATGCGGCAGCCTCCAAGGTGGTGCGAAACTGAGAATTGAAATCCCTGGAAACCTGACCGGCACGTGACCTGGCCTCGAACAGGTCGAAAGCTTGGCCCAACCGCTGACCAAGCCAATCAACGCCCTGGTCCCGCAGCAGTCGCTCCAGAAATTCCCCGTCTTGCTCCAGGGATATCGGCAGCCCGGGCACCCGGGTAAGACGGTCTTGGTCGTAGGCGATATAGGCCAGGGACTCCACCACCAACTCCTCTTGCCCCCGGTGCTCAAACTGCTGAATAAGCCGTGACGCCAGGGCCGGGTCGGCGTAGATAAGCCGGTAAATGATCCGGGCCGGAGGCGATACCACCGGGTCGCTGCCGCTCACCAAATCGGTTGCCTGCTGAATGTTGTCAGCAAGAAGGGCAACCGCAGCCTCAGGCTGGCGTTGAATGAACTCCTCGAGGGGAAACAGGGGCTGCCCCAGCACTCGAAGCACGTGTTGGGCGCCGGGCCCCCCTCGCGTGGCAACAACCTGGTACATCTCGTTCAAGAAAGGCTCGTCAACGGTGAAGTTGCCCGAGGGTTCTGCCAAAAGAGTGGCGATCCCCTGTTCAAACTCCAGCTCCCCGGCGTCAGTGGTGACCGCCAGTTGCTCCAAAAACTCACGTGGCTCCAGCAAGGTACGCAGGTGGTAGGGTACCGGCTCCATCAGCCGTTTGAAGGTATCCCGGTCCAGAGCCTGCACCACCTCTCCGGCAGTCCCATGATCGCCGTCTCGAAGCAACTCGAAAAATAGCTTGAGGTCCTCTTCCGGGCCAAATTCGCTGCGTTGGAGGAAGTCCAGCAACTCAACCGCGCCCAGAGAGGGCTCCCGCCGGCCCTGGGACAGAACCCGGTCCACCTCAGATCCAAACAGGCCCAGGCGTTCAACAAAACTGGCTGTGGCTTGCAGGGTGGCGCCCTGGGGCA
>JADFFS010000011.1 GCA_022568195.1 Chloroflexota bacterium
GCCAGGGCCTCCCTGCCCAGGTCCTTCACTTCGTTGGCTGCGGCATCGATGGGACCCTGTCTTCGGCCGGCGATAACCAGGTTGGCTCCGGCCCTGGCCAGCGCTCGAACCATGGCCAGCCCCAGCCCGGTGCCGCCACCGGTGATGATCACGACTTTGTCGTCCAGGCTCAGGCGGTCCAGCATGGCATCTTCGCTCGCTGATTGGGGTTCGGTGCCCGTGTTGTCGTTGATTGGTAAGCCGGCTGAAATTGGAGGCCGGCCGGGTTTTCAACGTCCGGAGCTACACGGCAGGGTCGTGGAGAGTAACTTCGCCAGCGGCCAGGGACACCCGGCTGCCGTCATCCAGGCGCAGCAGCAGGTTGCCGGTTTCGTCCACGTCTTCGGCCAGGCCTTGGTAGGACTCTCCCAGCCAGTCCACCCGGACTCGTTGCCCCAACGTGTCCAGGGTCGACCGCCATTCTTCCATGATACGTTGACGGGGAGACTGGCCCTGGCCGGCACGCAGGTAGAGGGCGTCTAGATCCTGCAACAGTTGGCGGAGCACATCACCCCGGGCCACCGGCCGCCCGGCGGCCGCATCCAGGCTTGTCGCCCGCCCGGCCAACTCGGAAACGGCGCTGGTGTCCAGGTTCACGTTGATGCCGATTCCGACCACAGCGTAGCATACATGATCCCCAGCGGCCACGCTCTCCACCAGGATGCCCGCGACCTTTTTGCCGTCAATCAGCACGTCGTTGGGCCACTTGATGCGGGGCTCCAAACGCGTGGTCTTGCGAATAGCCCGGGCTACCGCTACTCCGCTGAGGATGGTCAGTTGAGGCAGGACCTCCCGTGTTGGCCGGAGCACCACCGACAGGTAGAGGTTACCCTTTGGGGATACCCATGAGCGGCCGAAACGCCCCCTCCCCGAAGTCTGACTCTCGGCGACTACCACAGTGCCGTCTTCGGCGCCGGCGTCGGCTCGCCGGGCAGCTTCATCCATGGTGGAAGACAGCTCTTGGTAATACAAGAGACGTTTCCCAACCACCCGGGTAAAAAGCCCGCGGCGTAGGGCCGCCGCCACCGGATTGACGGTCATCGTTGATCGCTAAACACAACAGGTGGGGGACGGTCTGGAGACGGTGAAATCGTACTCACCCCGCGCCTCGCCTGTCAACCAGCTTGTCCAGCCGGTATCGTCATTGGCCTGCGGTTCAGGGGCGTACCCCATCGTGATGGGTGCTGATACCCTGCCAACGTCAGCACCTATCCGCATAGGCTGGTAGTGGTACTGGGCGAATTCAAAGGGAGCCACCAGACTTGGTTACACGGCCCACCCCCGATCAGTGGGTAAGCGGCTGGGTTTTTCCTGGAATTTACTTGGTGACAACAATCAGGAGGGTGAGATGTCGGACACCGTCGATACCCAAAGCGAAATAGTTGAAGGAACGGTGACATTCTCGTGGGAAACCCTGCCCGAGCTAGCGAAGAACCGTTGGGAAGAAGCCGTGGCTTTCGACGTTACCATGGAAAACCGGTTGGTTAAAGCCAAGGCGAGCCGAAGTTTAGCTGAAAGGGAACGCCAACGGATTGCCAGGGAGATACTGGAGGCCACCAAAGAGGTTTGCGAGGAGATCATCGCCGAAGGGCAGCGGGCGATGGATCGGGCGAGACAACTGGAATCCCAGGCCGTGCAAAAGCATAGGGCAAGCCAGGGCGAACTGGAACGAGCCCAGGCGGTACGAGTTGAAGCCGAGGGGTACCGGGAAAAGATAATGGCCGAGGTGGAACGGGAAGCCAAGGAGTCCTTGGACCGGGCGCGGGCCTCCGCCGAGCAAGTGTGCTTGGAATTGAAGGAGAGTGCTTCTCTGGAAGCACAGCGCATGCTGGACCAGGCCGAAATGATGAGGGCGGCGGTAGAGGAGGAGCTGGAAACCCAGAGGATTTATACGGAAACAGCTCGCCTGAAGACTGAAAACCAGGAAGTTCTGGCCCAAATCAGGAGCAAGAGGCCCGAACCCGTAACGCAAGCGGCCGAAGATGCCGAATGGGTAGCGGTGGAGCTGGCCGGCGCCGATGCGCACGTCCAGGAAATTCCAGCGGAAGATCCGGTCGAACCTTCTCCCCAAGATGGGCCGACGTCTGGCGGGTCTGAGCAACGGGAGTATCGGGAAGAAGAACCGGCCCAAGAACCGGTCAAAGAAACGGCCAATGGTAAGAAGCCGGCACGGAGGCCTGTCATCGCAAAGTAGCGGGGCGGTGGGGGTATCCCGCCGGGGAGTTACTGGGAGAATAAGCCGCTGAGCGCCATTCGGGCACCATCGAAGTCGTCGTCGGTCAGCGTGCCCAGACGTCTCAGCACCAAGGTAGTTTTCAGAGTAGCCAGCCGGCACCGGACGATGGCGGGATGGGGAAGGTTGGCTTGCTTCCAGTCTTGAATCGAGTAGTCCCCTTTACGGGTCGGCGCAGACTGTCTACCGGTGATTTGGGCGATTATCAGCTCACCGGTCGCCTGGTTGTACTCCTCCGGGCTGACAACCAAGGCAGGGCGCTTTCTGCCGCTGGCACGCTCGCCGAAGGGGTATGGAACCAGGATCACGTCGCCCCGGTTATAGGCGGTCATAAACCGAGTCCTCCGCGCTCTGCCAATCGTCGCCGAAGGCCGATTCGGACAAGTTGGCATAGGTTGCCGCTGACGCGAGCTGGCCCAGGTGCAACTCCCTGACGGCCCTGGGGGTTACCCGGTAAAAGGTCTTGCCGTCGGCGGCATGCCACATGTCCAAGTATTCCGCGCCGACCTGGGCGCCGATCCAGGTGTGGTTCATGTCCCGCTGGTCAAGTAGCCGGAAAAGCTGCCGCTGCTCCATGGCGCCGGCCAAGTGGATCTGCTCCAGCAGTTCGCTGCGGGGGTCATGGGGACGGGGCTCGGGCGCATGACCCTGGATTTCCTTGACCAACCCCTCCAGTTGAGCCAGACTGCGCTGGATGCTCCTGATGTAGCGTTGGGCCTGGTTGCGCTCTCCGCTGGTCATCGTACCCCCTGGATTCTCCTATCTGGTATTTGAGCTTTCAGCGCTCAGCAGTCAGCGTTCAGCTACCCCTGACGGCTGACGGCTATCTACCATCCGTGTTCCAGTTTGTCTTGGAGGACGGGAATCAAGTCCGCAATGGGGATGCGGCTCTGATGCATGGTGTCGCGGTCCCGGACCGTGACCTGCTTGTCGTCCAACGTGTCGAAGTCGATGGTCACGCAAAATGGAGTGCCGATCTCGTCCTGCCGGCGGTACCGGCGGCCGATGCTCTGGGCGTCATCGTACTGGGTGGTGAAGTGGCGGCGCAGTTGGGCGTAGACCTCCCGGGCGGTGGGCACAAGCTTGGCGTTTCGGCTCAAGGGTAGGGCCGCCACGGTGACCGGGGACAATTTTCGATGCAGGCGCAGCACGGCGCGTACCGTGTCGCCGTCGGGCTCTTCGTCATAGGCGTCCAACCAGAAGGCCAACACCGCCCGGTCCACGCCTCCGGAAGGCTCGATGACGTAGGGGAAATAGTGTTCCTTGGTCTCTTCGTCAAAATATTGCAGGTCCTGGCCGCTGGCCTCGGCGTGTTGACGCAGGTCGTAGTCCGTGCGGTCGGCAATACCTTCCAGCTCGGCCCAGCCCCAGGGGAAACGGTACTCGATGTCGTAGCAGTCGTTGGCGTAATGGGCCAGCTCGTCCGAGGCGTGCCGCCGTAGCCTCAGGTTGTCCGGCCGGATGCCGTATTCGGTGTACCAGGCCAGCCTGTCTTGGACCCAGCTATGCAGCCATTCGCCGTTGGTGCCGGGTTTGACGAAGTATTCGATCTCCATCTGCTCGAATTCCCGGGTCCGGAAGGTAAAGTTGCCCGGCGTGATTTCATTTCGGAATGCCTTGCCTATCTGGGCGATGCCGAAGGGAAGCTTTTTACGGGTGGAGTTGACCACGTTGGTGAAGTTGACGAAGATGCCCTGGGCGGTCTCGGGGCGCAGGTACACCTGGCTGGCGGTGTCCTCCACAGGCCCCATGAATGTTTTGAACATCAGGTTGAACTGGCGCGGGTCGGCCAGCTCCCCGCCGCACTCCGGGCAGAGTTTTGAGTCCAGGTCGTCGGTCCGGAAGCGCCGGTGACAGCTCGAGCACTCGGCCATTGGGTCGCTGAAGTTTTCCACGTGGCCGCTGGCTACCCAGACCTGGGGGTTCATCAGGATGGCCGCGTCTTGCCCCACCATGTCGTCCCGCTCCAGGACGACCGAGCGCCACCACGCTTCCTTGACGTGGCGTTTGAGCTCTACTCCTAAGGGTCCGTAATCCCAGGTGGAACCAAGGCCGCCGTAGATCTCGCTGCTCTGGAAAACGAATCCCCGGCGTTTGGAGAGGGACAGGATTTTGTCCATGTCACCGTAGGGCAGATGTCGTGCCAATGTGATCTCCTGGATGCGAGCCGCTGGTGAAGAGTTAGAAGGTCTGCCAAGGTAAGCCAGGCTCGAATTAGAGGGTACCAATTCCCTGAAGGGATGTAAACAATTATAGCCTTGGCAGCCGGCCCGCAGGTAGCCCGAGGCCAAGGAGATTTATCACGTAGTCAGGACAATCCCAACCGGTTGACCAGGGTGCGTACCTCATCGGGGGTTATGGCCTGGACGTCGGAGGTGGGCATATTGAGACGCACCGCCTCGGCCAGGCTGTTGGCTTGCAGGTCCTCCAGCTTCATGTAGTGGGCGCCCATCTCCTGGGCGATGGGTTGGGCCAGGCCCAGCTTTATAAAGTCCACCTCGGTGTCGATAACCACCGATGGAACGTTTTGCTGGCGCACCAGGGCAGCGACGGCCCTGACGTCCGCCGCAGACGCTTCTAAGTTCCCTCGGTTATCCGGGTTACCCATTGCCACGTTGGCTCGTCCGTCGGTCAGGAGCACCAGCAGGGGCAAAACGTCCCGGCTCTTCATTCGCTCGGTCTCGATAACCTCAAGGGCCCGATAGAGGCCGTGGCTCAAGGGAGTGCGGCCGCCGGTGGGCATGTCCCGCAGATGCAACTGGGCCAGGTCCACGCTTCCCGTGGGAGGCAGTAGAACCTCCGCCTTGGTCCCTCGGAAGGAAACCAGCGCCACCCGGTCCCGGCGCTGGTAGGCATCCAATAATAAGGAAAGGATCGCTCCCTTAACGGCCACCATGCGCCGCTGGGCGCCCATGGAGCCGCTGGCGTCCACCACGAAAAGGATCAAGCTGCCGGTCTTGGTTTCCCGCACCTTTTCTCGGACATCCCAGGGCTCAATGAGCACGGCCGGTTTTCCTGACGGCTGACCGCTGTCGGCTGACTGCTCTGCAATGTCTCTGCGTTGCCGTTGGTGCGGGGCCGCCACCCTGAGGGTAGCGTCCAAGGCCAGGTCGCTGACCTTCCCCTCGGGGGGCTTGGCTCCAACATAGCGTCCGGTGTGAGAACCGCTGATGGTACGGGCCCGGCGTCCGCCGGCGTTGCGCGCCCGGTTGTCGGGCGGCTTGATCTGAAGGGAGCGTACGGAAAAGGGGTTGCCCGTCTCGAACCATTGGTCTCGGGGACCGGTTTCCTGGTGAGGCTGTGGCTCTTGGTTGTCTAAATCTGAGGGGTCGGAATCGCTGTCTGATTGTTCCTGGGGTGACGGTTGGTCCGAGGGTTCCCGGTCCCGCGGCTGGTTCTGGAACTCCTCGATCATTGTGTCCAACTGCTCGGTGACCAACTGGGGCTGCTCGAAGGGGTGGCGGCGCTGGCGATGGAGCAAGGCCATTTGTCCAGCCTCCCGAACATCTTCGGGTATCACCTGGGTGCGGCCCTCATATGCGGCGATGGTGCCGGCGGTCTTGTACATGACGATGTCGGCCCGCAGCCCGTCCACCTCGTATTGGGCGCATATGTCGGTGATCAGGTCCAGGATGTCGCTGCCGACGTTGACTTGAGGCAGCAGCGCCTGGCTACGCAGAATCCTCTCCCTTTCCGCGTGTTCCGCGTCTTGCCACAGGTCCATGAAAGCGTAGGGGTCGGCCTCGTAGGCGATGCGCCGCCGCACCACCTCGCGCCGCTCCTCGGCGGCAAAGGTGCTGTCTACTTCCACCGCCAGGCCGAACCGGTCCAGCAGTTGCGGACGCAGGTCCCCCTCTTCGGGGTTCATGGTGCCCACAAGGATGAACTCGGCGGCGTGGCTAACCGATATCCCTTCCCGTTCAACGTAGTTGCGCCCCATGGCGGCGGCGTCCAGCAACACGTCCACCAGGTGGTCGTTTAGCAGATTTACCTCGTCGACATAGAGGATGCCCCGATGGGTGGCGGCGATCAGCCCGGGCTCGAAGCTGCGAGTGCCGGTCTTGATGGCCTGCTCGATGTCCAAGGAGCCAACCAGGCGGTCTTCGGTGGCGCCCACGGGTAGGTCCACGATGCGAACTTGGCGGGTCACTGCTTGGCCGGTCTCGGCGCCGGTTTCACACCACTGGCATAAGCCTTGCCGCGCTTCGGGGGAGCAGCTATAGGGGCAACCTTGAATGACTGTAACTTCAGGCAACAGAGCGGCCAGAGAGCGGACGGCGGTGGACTTGGCGGTGCCCTTCTTGCCCCGGATCAAAACCCCGCCGATCTTGGTGTTGATGGCGTTGAACAGCAACGCCCGCTTCATGGCGGTCTGGCCGACGATGGCGGTGAAGGGGAAGCGAGGTTCCGAACGTTGGAATACAGCGGAGCTCAGTTCGCCGGTGCTAGGCATGGAAATACTCGTCCAGCACCCTCAGTCTGCTGACTCTGGTCCGCCTGCTGCGGACAGCCGGGCCCCTTGGGCCGACCGCGCGTACCACTTCAGGGTGAGAGTGACTCCCACCGCCAGGAGGGCCCACTGGAGAAAATGGCCGATCATGGTCAAGGTCCGGAATAGCTCCAAGAGGTCTATGGGGACCGGAACCAGGTCGGGGTTGCCCGGTATGGCAATGATGATGACGAAAGCGAAAACGATGTAGGCCAGGAGGGCTCCTGCATACAGCTGCAGCCTAGATGTCCGGTCGGATGTCATTCGGTTGATCCGGTGAGCGGCAACGAGAAGTCCGGCCACTCCAGCAGTGGACAGAACGAAGAACAGGGTTTGGAAAAGTTGTCTGAACAACAGGGTATTTTCGTCGCCCACCCCTGGAGGATTCAAGGGGAACTTGATGAAGGGAAAGAGGGACAGACACCAGAACCCCAGAGCGGCGACGGTAACCGACACGGCTAAAGGCTGCCATTGGGGAACAACCCGGCGCAGCAGGGCATACCCCCCGGCGAAAATTAGACCAAGGATCGCCCCGTAGATGCCTGTGCCCACGGCCATACCGATGCGCTGCACGCCCAAAGACACCAATGGAGGCTCTTCGGCTCCCGCGGCAGGCGATTCGGCCGCGGCTCTTTCTTCTTCCAGAACGATGGCCCGCTCCATCACTGGGACCGTGAAGAGGTTATGGAACCCACCGACCAGGAGGCCGGCGATCAGCCCCACCACCACCGCAATGATCAACATCCTTGGCATAAAATACCTCAGCCATGGGGAAATGGCGCCCCGCTCACGGAGCTTACAGGACAGTAGACACCCGGCGAGTCGCCCACAATTTTCAGGGAAGGGAACTAGGGAGCCATAGATAATGGCCCCCGTTCCAACAGTGGCAACGCTTTTTAACCACTATCCAGGACGGGCGCACAAGCAACTGGGTGGGTTAATGGCACATCATGGCAACGTGACGGGCGTGGTGGAAGAACTCGTGAACGACGTTGAGCTTGGCTCCGGTCGTACCCAATGCCGCTGCGTGTACGCTTCCGTCCACGTAGCCAACCAGGTACAGCAGCGCCATGGCGCCCAAGACCCAGGGCAGCCAGCGAGAGATACCTCTTTCACCTACAGCGTTGGACAACATAGCCGCCATTGCTTCCTCCTCCTCTTGTTACTTGCCTCTTAATCAACTGCTATGTACTCTAGTTCAAACTCGGGGACATCATACACCAATCGTCGGGCTGACGCTCCTCCTAAGTTAGCGGCGGATCCCTATTTATCTAGGGAATCTTTTCCGGGAGCAACTGGTATTCAAGGAATCTGGTCAGGTGCTCGCTTGGGCCGCGCGGTGGACGAAGATAATTCCGTCTCGGCCGACATACTTGTCCCGCATGTCGTGGAATTTCTTCAGCTTCTCCGGCTGCAGTTCCGTGCGCTTGTTGTCGTCATCCAGGTAAGGATTGGGGAAATAACCCCGCAGCATAGTCTCCTCGTTGTCACCGGAGAAACGGACATAGTAAGAAAGGAGGTCGCCGTGGCTCTCCGCCTCGACGAACTGAATCCCGGTGACTTTGTCCAGCGGCACATGAAAGTGCCAGTTGTCCGCCTCCACCGTCAGATATCCTTCGCTGTACTCCGGCTCTTTTATCCCTTTGGAGTTGTTTTCGCTGACCACGTTACCGCCACCGACGACCCACATCACCCTTTCATCCTTGGCTAGCTGTTGTATTAGCTCCAGTGCTATTTCCACCACAGGCCTCCTGCCACCTGGGATCGAGAACTATCCCCCTCTTCCATACCCCTTACTATCAAGAAGGTTGGCGTGGTCAGTTTACTATTCTTTGGTCACCGGCGTCAGCCCCAGCGATTTTTTAGCGATCATGCTGGTCTACCTTCCTGGCGGGCTTCCAGGTCGGCTTCCAGTTGCAGGTAAAGCTCTTGCAATCGTTGCTTCATGTCGGGTGGCGGCTCTTCCCACATGCCCCGTTCGATGGCCTCCAACAGCCGCTCCACCACGCCCTTCAGCGCCCACGGGTTGCTTTCCTCAAAGAACCTGCGGGTTTCCGGGTCAAAGACGTAGCTTTCCGTTACGCTCTCGTACATCCAGTCTTCCACCACCTGGGCGGTGGCGTCGTAGCCGAACATGTAGTCTACGGTGGCGGCCAGCTCGAAGGCCCCCTTGTAACCGTGGCGCTTCATGGAGTCGATCCACTTGGGGTTGACCACCCGGCTGCGGAAGACCCGCCGGGCCTCGTCCTGAAGGTCCCTGACCCGGGGTCTGGAGGGGTCTGAGCTGTCCCCGAAGTACTCCCGGGGGTTGCGGCCGGTCAACGCTCGGACCGTGGCGATCATCCCTCCGTGATACTGCATGTAATCGTCGCTGTCGAAGATGTCGTGCTCTCGAGTGTCCTGGTTTTTGGCGGCGACCACGATTTGCGCGAAGCGAAGGCGGAACTGCGGCCTGGCGTTGACGCCGTAGCCTTGTTGGGTGTAGGCGTAACCGCCCCAAGCCGTGTACACCTCGGCCAGGTCCTGCACTGTTTCCCAGTTGCGTTCTTCCAACACCCCTAAAATGCCGGCGCCGTAGGTCCCGGGCTTGCTGCCGAAGATACGGTAGAGAGACGCCGCCCGGTCCGGAGTCTCACCCTCTCCCTGGGTGGGCGAACTTTCCTGTTGGGCCAGGTCTTCTTGCAGGTGCTTGAGAATGTAGTTGTCTTCCACCGGTTCGTCCAGGGACGCCACCAGTTCCACTGCTTGGTCCAACAGGTTGATCAAGTTGGGGAAGGCATCCCGGAAGAACCCGCTTATACGGATAGTGACATCGATGCGCGGGTGGCCCAACTCGGCCACGGGAATTGCTTCGATGCCCAGCACCCGGCGGCTCTCTTGCTGCCACACCGGCCTCACACCCATCAGGCTTAGAATCTGGGCAATGTCGTCGCCGTGGGTGCGCATGGCGGAAGTGCCCCATACAACCATGCCCACCATCTCTGGGTAGGCTCCTTCCTCCGCCAGATATTTTTCCAACAACGATTCGGCCAGGGCCTTACCAGTTTCCCAGGCGGCTGGCGAGGGAATGGTCTTGGGGTCCACCGAGTAAAAATTACGCCCGGTGGGCAGAATGTTGGCCATTCCCCTTGTGGGCGCGCCGCTGGGGCCCGGCGGAACGAACCTACCCTCCAGGCCACGGAGAAGGTTGCCGATTTCATCGGGCGTCTGCAACAGGGCCGGATAAATGGTGCCGGCCACATACTCCAGTACCCGCTGGGTCTGGGTGTCGGGTTGGCCCAATAACTCGGACACCACCGGACCTACCTGGTCGATTTGGAACCCCCGGCGCAGCAGCTCCCCGTAGGCCTGGCGGCAAAGCAACTCCAAGCGTTCCACAAGGTCGCCGTGAGTGCGTATAGGAGAGTCGGGGTCGACTTTCGTCAACACCGGCGATAGGTTGCCGTTCACCGACTGCCCCAGGTCGTCGATCAGGGTGGCGTAGTCCAGCCCCAGCGCCTCTGCCAGTGCCTTTCTCAGGCTGGGGACGCCGCCGATATCCAAGCGGGTGAGGGCGCAAAGCATCCCGATCATCTGCTCGCCTTGGGGCGCCTCCCCCAAGATGTGCAGCCCGTCCTTGATCTGGGCGTCCTTGAGCTCGCACAGGTAGCCGTCGATCTCCAGGATAAACCGGCCGAAGTCGTCTGGCAGGCGGTCTATGCCCAGGTCCCGGTGCAACTCGGCGGCCTGGACGATCTCCCAGATCTGAGTCTCCAGCAACGGAAGCTTGCTGGGGTCCAGGGTCTGACACTGGTAGTGCTCGTCCATCAACTGCTCGATCCTGGCGATGTCCCCATAGCTGTCGGCCGTGGTCATTGCCGGGATGAGGTGGTCGACGATGGTGGCGTGGGCGCGGCGCTTGGCCTGGGCGCCTTCCCCGGGGTCGTTGATAATAAAGGGATAGAACAGGGGCATGTCGGAAAGGGCGATCTCCGGGTAGCAAGAGGCGGAAAGACCTATGCCCTTGCCGGGCAGCCATTCCAGGGTGCCGTGCTTCCCCATGTGAATCATGGCGTCGGCTTTGAACACGTCCCGGATCCAGCGATAGTAGGCGATGTAGTGGTGGGTCGGAGCCAAGTCCGGGCTGTGATACACAGCGATGGGATGCTCGCCAAACCCCCGGGGCGGTTGCAGGCCCACGAAGATGTTGCCCAAGTCGATGCCAGCAATGGCCAAAGTGCCATTGGACCGGTAGACCTGTCCCGGGGGCTCACCCCAGGTCTCCCTCATCTCGTTGGCTCTCTGTTCGGGATAGCCCTCAAACCACCCAGCATATTGGCGATCCGAGACGTGGCCCACGGCCAGCTTTAGCTGCTCTTCGGTCAGGCTATCCCGGTCGTTGCTGCAGCGTTCGATTATGCGATGGACCAGGTCGTCGCCGCTCTCCGGTATGTCTTCCACGCGGTACCCGGCATCCCGCAAGGCATGGAGCAGCCGGATCACCGAGGCTGGCGTGTCCAGCCCCACCGCGTTGCCGATGCGAGCGTCCTTGGTCGGGTAATTGCTGAGGATGATGGCGACCCTCTTTTCGGCGTTGGGGGTGCGGCGCAGGTTGGCCCACTTGATAGCCAGGCGGGCCACCAGGTCCACTCGGTCTTCCCGGGCCACGTACCGCTGTAACCGGCCGGTCATCTTGGTGGCTGCCGGCGACGCGGATTCCTCTTTAAATGAAATAGGCACCGAGATAATCCGTCCGTCGAACTCGGGCAGAGCCACGTTCATCGCTGTATCGATGGGTCCCAGACCCAGGGAGTTTTCCAGCCACTCCTCTTCAGTGCCGGTGCTGATGATCGCCTGAATCATCGGCACGTCCAACTGGTCCAGATAGTTAACCGACCATCCGTCGGCGATGGTCGGCCCCTCGGTGCTCAGGTCGCTCATGGACATACCCATGGTGTTGACGATGCACTGGACCCGGGGCTTGCCGTCGGGTCCCACCAAAAATTCCGTGAACGTGCGGTTGGCTTCGCCGTCGCCATCCGGGTTGTGCTTCAAACTGTAAGAGAAAAGGGGCAATACGTTGACGCCCAATTCCTCCATGCGGCGGATCAGGCTGTCCATGGCCTGCAGGTTGCCGCTCATCCAGTGCGCCCGGTAAAAAAGCAGGCCAATGCTGAGCTGCTCCGGCCGAAACCGTTGCTGGATAAAGTCTTCGACCTCGGTGCCGTCGGGGAAATCCGGATGATAAATCCCTTCCCACGGCAGGTGGCTGGGCGCTTCATGGCCGTAGTCGCTGCCCAGGTAGGCGTCGCTGAGGAACAGGAACAGGTTGCGGAAGTTCTGCACGCCGCCGCGTATCAGGTAATTGAAGACGGTGTCAACCTCCACCGGAGGTACCGAGCAAGCGGTAATCAGGTCCTCGTCCCACTCTTGGTGGCCCGGCAGAGCGATTAGGGGCACTCTTCGAGACCGGCAGGCTTCAATTACGGAGGAGAAATCCTCCGACAGTGCCCGTTTGCCGCCCAGCAAGCGAAGCACAACGACATCTGCTTGATGCACCGCTGCCATCAGGTCTTTGCTGGCCTGAGAACCGGGCTGAGACGAATCCTGATATACCGGGTTGAAGGCCATGACGTGGGGAAAATCTGGGGGCAAATCCTCCAAGGCCCGGCCGGCGGTAAGAATGTCGGTATCCGCCGTGGTGACGAACACGATGGTCTTTCCGGCGGTGGTGCTCCTGGTGTCGCTAGCACCCGCGGTGGCGTCGGCATCAAGTGCCATGCTGGTCACCTCCGCTGTCGGCACTGCCCTCGGCACTTCTAGGAAGGACCATAATGGACAGGTCGCTGAACTCTTGGGTCAGCCCCCGGCATTCTTCCAGGCTGCCGCTCCACGCTTGCTCGCCGTCCAGGGTTAGCCTTTGGAAAATCGTGATGGTCCGCTGGCCGGGTATTCCTTGATCTATCAAGTGCCCGGCGATGGCGGCGGGCATCAGGTCGAAGGGGCGAGGCAACAGTATAATGTGGCGCCGGTCCTCTTCCAGGTAGTGCACCAACTCTTCAAGCTCGGACGACGACTCCTTGCGTTGGTGTAGAGTGATGAACACAACGTCTTCCAGGGAGATTTCTGACCTGGCGCAAGCGATCTGCACCGAACTGATGCCGGGAATCAGCTCCACGTGGTCGACCCGGCGGCGGACCCGGGCCAGCAACTCCCGGGCAGAGACGTTCAAGTCGCCCCAGCAGCACACCACGCAGGAGCGGCCCAAGGCCACCTGTGCAGTGGCGTACTCCAGTACATCTTCCTGGTCCCGGTAGCTCATGGGCTTGACCTCGGCGTGCTCCAACCAGGGTTGGACGACGTCCAGAACGGTCTTGAACCCCACCACCAGATCGGCCTTCTGGAGCGCCTCTCGGCCTTTTATGGTCAGATAGAGGGCATCGCCGGGGCCCACCGCGACCACGGTCATGGAAAGCCCTTCCTTAGCTGAAGCCATGGGGACCTTGGTTTCTCTGCTTGGTAGCTGCCTGTGGCATAGATATAAAAAAACCCCCGGCTCTACTCGTGCCAGGGGCAAATGCTGTTCGTACTGGATGTGTGGCAACCGCCCGGATTTCGGGGAGGTCCCACAGGACCCTTTCTGTATGGCGCAGAGTAGAGCTCCACCAACCCGGGCAGGTTTCCTGGCTTGCGGTTGGTTAGCCGGCCCACTGTCTGGTCACCCTCAGTATATCCGAGTGAAGGCGAAGACTTTAAGCCGGGAACCACCCCGCACACAGTGGCGCAACCGCGGCGGATTCGCACCGCCTTCCCCTTTTTACCTGTGTGGTGCCTCGGGCGGGCCGGTCAGTTGTAAAGGTTACCGGCACCCTTCGGATAACGATTCCGTAAGCCGCCGGTGGGACTCACTTTAACCTGGCCTCAGAGGGTTGTCAACCGGAGTGAAGAGGGGTCGCCAGTGTCTTTTGCCGACGTGTTTCGCCAAGGTCTTTCGATCATTAAGACCAGCCAACCGTTTTCCGTTTACACTGCGCGGCGCAGTGGTAGGATAATCGCGTTTAAGAAGGGTAATCGCCGAACCGTGGTGAATGCTAGGAAAGCCGGGGCAATTGGGCATTTTTGGTTGACAATCTGAGTCACGGTTGATAGAGTAATGAATCGCTGTCTAATTGAATAGCGGGGTTTTCGTATGCCTACGGTTAACCAGCTTGTCAGAAAGGGTCGCCGGCCGGTCCGCAAAAAGACCAAGGCCCCGGCTCTGCATTGGGTACAGAACTCGCTGAAGAACCGAACCAGGTATGGGCCCGGGTGTCCCCAAAGGCGGGGTGTCTGCATCCAGGTGCGGACCATGACGCCCAAAAAGCCCAACTCGGCGCTACGAAAAGTCGCGCGTGTTCGTTTGACCAACGGAGTAGAAATCACCGCCTACATCGGCGGAGAGGGTCACAACCTGCAAGAGCACTCGGTGGTGATGGTGCGAGGTGGCCGGGTCAAGGACTTACCGGGGGTTCGCTACCACGTGATCCGCGGCGCCCTAGACTGCGAAGGGGTGCAGGAACGGCGACGGGGGCGCAGCAAGTACGGGGCCGTCCGGCCCCGCACCGACCGCTAGACCTGCCACCACCGTCTTCAGCCTCTCTCGTGCCTTATCTGTATTGAGCGTAAGGTAGGTTAGCCTATGTCCAGAAGAAGAAGCGCAGAACGCAGGATCCTTCCACCGGATCCAGCCTATAATAACGTGGAACTCTCCAAATTCATCAACTGTGTGATGCAAAAGGGCAAGAAAACGACTGCTCAGCGCATTATCTATAGTGCTTTCGACATCATCAGGGAAGAAGCTAACCGGGAACCCCTGGAAGTATTCCAGCAGGCGATGAGAAACGCCACGCCTGCAGTGGAGGTGCGCCCCAAACGGGTTGGCGGCGCCACCTATCAGATCCCCACCGAGCTTCGGCCGGTCCGCAGCGAGGCCTTGGCCATACGCTGGCTGATACGGGGCGCCCGGTCGCGGAAGGGCATACCCATGCGGCGGGGCCTGGCCAACGAACTGATGGAGGCTTCCCGTGGTGAAGGTAGCGCTGTGCGCCGGAAAGAAGAATTACACCGCATGGCAGAGGCCAACCGGGCCTTTGTACACTTTAGAAGGTAGGAACCGATAGGTGCCTAAGCTGGCACACAGTTATGGACGGCAGTTTTCCAATCAGCAATATTCGAAATATCGGCTTCATCGCCCATATCGATGCCGGTAAGACCACCGTTACCGAACGGGTCCTATTTGTTACCGGGCGGATTCACCGGGTTGGAGAGGTAGACGAGGGGACCACGGCTATGGACTGGATGCCCCAAGAGCGAGAGCGGGGTATCACCATTACAGCCGCTGCCACTACTACAGAGTGGCACGAACACCGTCTCAACATCATCGATACCCCCGGACACGTGGATTTTACCGCCGAGGTTGAGCGCAGCCTACGCGTGTTGGACGGCGGAATTGTCGTATTAGACGCCGTCGCTGGAGTCCAGTCCCAGTCCGAAACGGTATGGCGCCAAGCCGACACCTACAGCGTCCCCCGGATCTGCTTCGTCAACAAAATGGACCGGGTGGGGGCCAGTTACGAGAGGACCATCGAGTCCGTCCGGCGCCGGCTGGGAGCCAATCCGGTGGCAGTCCAACTGCCTCTGGGGGAGGAGGACGGCTTCCACGGGATGGTCGATCTGCTCACCGGCGACGCTTGGGTCTATTCCAACGGGAGTCAAAACGGTAACGGGCACCGCAACAGCCTGGATGACAGCACCCCGGAAAAGGTGGACATTCCTCCGGAATATCAAGACGCTTACCAGAGATACCGCCAGGCCATGATCGAGAAGATCGTGGAAACCGATGACGGTCTGCTGATCCGCTATCTGGAGGGTGAGGAACTGGGCGCAGAGGACCTGTGTCGGGCTTTGCGCCGGGCCACCATCCAACGCACCCTGGTGCCCGTCCTGTGCGGCAGCGCAATCAGCAGCAAAGGGATACATCCCCTGCTGGACGCCGTTGTGGCCCTTCTGCCTTCCCCGAAGGACATCCCCCCCGTGGAAGGTATCGACCCCAAGACCGGGGAGACCCTGATTCGCTACTCTGACGAGAATGGCCCTCTGTCGGCCCTGGCCTTTAAAGTGGCCACCGACCCTTACGTGGGGCGCTTGGTGTTCCTGCGAGTCTACTCCGGGAAGATCCAGAGCGGCGAGTCGGTTATCAATGTAACCAAGGGAAAACGGGAGCGCATGGGGCGGCTGCTGCAAATGCACGCCAACCACCGCGAGGAAATGGACTCCATCAGCGCCGGCAACATCTGCGCGGTTGTGGGACTGAAAAACACCTTCACCGGCGATACCATCTGCACCGACCACCAGCCGGTGATTCTGGAGCCTCCCCATTTCCCAGAGCCCGTGGTATCGGTGGCCATCGAGCCCATGACCCGGGCCGATCAAGACCGGTTGACCACGGCGCTGCGCAAGCTGTCCGACGAAGACCCCACTTTCTTGGTCAAGTACGACGATGAGACCGGGCAGACTATTATGTCCGGTATGGGAGAGTTGCATCTTGAGGTTTTGGTAGACCGGATGAAGCGGGAGTTCGACGTCGAGGCCAGCGTTGGAAAGCCGCGGGTATCTTACCGGGAGACCATCACCCAACCGGTGCGGATCGAGGGGCGGTACGTACGCCAGACCGGAGGCCACGGCCAGTACGGACACATTTGGCTGGAGCTGGAGCCTTTGGAGCGTGGTGCCGGAATCTCCTTTGAGAACGCCATCGTCGGAGGCGCGATTCCCAGGCAGTACATCTCCGCAGTGGAAAAAGGGGTTCGCGAGGCGCTGGGAAATGGGCCCCTGGGTGGCTATCCCTTGGTCGACATGAAAGTCACCTTGGTGGATGGCAGCTACCATGCTACCGATTCATCGGAGATTGCCTTCCGCAGCGCCGGCATGATTGCGATCCGCGAGGGCGTGCGCAAGGGCAAACCCGTATTGCTGGAGCCCATCGTTGACTTGGTAGTAGTAACCCCCGGCGAGTTTCTCAGCGATGTGCTGGGCGACCTGGGTACCCGGCGCGCACAAATACGAAACATCGAAGGTGAAGGGGAGATTCAGGAATTACGTGCCCTGTTGCCTCTGGGTGAAACCTTCGCTTATACCACCGCCCTGCGGTCGATGTCCCGGGGGAGAGCGACATTTACCATGGAGTTTCGCCACTACCAACCGGTTACGGAGAACATATTGGGACTGGTTGGCAAAACTTTCTAAAAGGCCAGCCAACGTCAGCAAATGGGATAAGAGAAGATGGTAACCAGACAAAAAGTTAGGATAGTCCTCAAGGCATTCGACCATAAGATGCTAGATCTGTCCGCCGGGCAGATAGTGGAGACGGTGGAACGGGCCGGCGCTAGAGTTGCCGGGCCGGTACCGCTACCCACTCACATTCGCCGGTTTTGCGTGATCCGGAGTCCCCACGTGGACAAGGACTCCCGGGAGCACTTTGAGATTCGCACCCACAAGCGGCTCATCGACATCCTTGAGCCCACCTCCAAGACCATAGACTCCCTGACCCGGCTCAACCTGCCGGCGGGCGTGGATATTTCGATCAAACTCTAAAGGTAACGATTGGGATCATGCTCCAAGGTTTTTTAGGTAGAAAAATTGGAATGACTCAGGTGTTCCGGGACGACGGGCGGGTAGTGCCTGTTACCATTATTGAAGCCGGGCCGTGCCTCGTTACCCAAATCAAGACCACCGAAACCGATGGTTACGAGGCGGTGCAGTTGGGCTTTCTGGAGGCGAAGAAACCCAACAAACCGATGCGGGGCCACATGAGAAGCGGGCAGGTCTCGCGCTATCTGCGTGAGGTCAAGGCCGACGATGTAAACGAGTTCCGCGTTGGACAAAGCATCAGTGTCGATATTTTTGAGCCTGGTGACCGGGTTGACCTGATCGGCCGCTCCAAGGGGCGAGGATTCGCCGGGGTAATGAAGCGCCACGGGTTCCACGGCGGCCCCCGCACCCACGGCCAGTCGGACCGTGCCCGCGCCCCGGGCTCCATTGGCGGCGGCACCACCCCCGGCAGGGTGTACAAGGGCATGAAAATGGCCGGCCACATGGGGGACCGTCGCATAACCGCCAAGGGGCTAGAGGTGATTCGGGTGGACCCGGAACGCAACCTTCTGATGGTGAAAGGCGGGGTTCCCGGCGCGACCAACGGGCTGTTGCAGATCCGCCGCGCCCCAAGGCACAGGCTGGCAACGGCTAGGAATCAGTAGGAATCAGATGGAAGTTCCGGTAAAAAACCAAAACGGAGAGACGGTGGAAACCGTCGATCTGGACGATGCTGTGTTTTCCGTGCCGATGAACCATTCGCTGGTTCATCAGGCCTTGGTCATCTACCAGGCCAACAAGCGGCAAGGCACCCACGACACCAAGACCCGCGCCCAAGTGTCCGGAGGTGGGCGCAAGCCCTGGACTCAGAAGCACACCGGCCGCGCCCGCCAAGGGAGCATCCGTGCGCCCCAGTGGCGCCATGGCGGCGTTGTGTTTGGTCCCCACCCGCGGGATTATCGCATGGCCCTGCCCCGCCGAATGCGCCGCTACGCGTTGCGATGTGTTTTGTCCGACAAAGCCCGCAAGCAACGGTTGATTTGCTTGGATACCATGGATCAGGTGGATGGCAAAACCAAGTCCATGGTGGACTTGCTGGCCAAGTTGGGGGTATCCGGGTCCACCTTGCTGGTTACCCTGGGGTCAGAAGAAAACGTGATACAGGCCGCCCACAACCTGAAAAAGGTGTGGACCATGCCCGTCAACCTGCTCAATGCGGAGAACCTCTTGACCCGCGAGAACTTGATTATGACCCTGGAAGCGGCTCGTTGGGCCGAGCGGGTTCTATCGGTGGAGATACATCGCCGCCGGGACAAGGTTTTGGCCGGTGAAGCTGCTCCAACGCCCGCCGTAGAAGCCGGTCCAGCGGAGCCAGTTGAAGAAGAGGACCGAGCGGTCAACTCGGTCGAGCCGCCTGTCGAGCAAGCCGAAGCTTCCGCTGCCGAAGCTGCCAATGAGCCGGAAGAGACCAGTGGGGAAGCCTAGATGGACATCTACAGAGTCCTCGTGAAGCCGACCATCACCGAGAAAAGCACCATGTTGCAGGAATCGGGAAAGTACACCTTTCAAGTGGCGCTCAAAGCCAATAAAGTGGAAGTAAAGCAGGCCGTGGAAAAGGAGTTCAACGTTACGGTGCTGGATGTCAACATCACCAAACTGCACGGCAAGCGCAAGCGTTACGGTCCCCGCACGTCCAAGCAACCGGACATCAAAAAAGCAGTGGTTACGTTGCAGCAAGGGGACCGGATCAACCTGATTGAAGGTCTGTAACAGCTAAGGACGCCGACTATGCCCTTGAAGAACTTGAGGCCCATGACACCGGGTACCCGCAATGCGGTGCGTCCTTCCTTTGAGGAGATTACTCGGAGCAAACCCGAGAGGTCGCTGCTGTCCCGTCAGGCAAAACACGCCGGGAGGAACAATCAGGGGCGGGTAACCAGCCGCCACCGCGGCGGAGGCTCCCGGCAAATGTACAGGAAAATCGACTTCAAGAGGGTGAAGGACCAGGTTCCCGGCAGAGTCGCTTCCATCGAGTATGATCCGAACCGTACCACCCGTATCGCCCTGATCTACTACGTCGACGGAGAAAAAAGCTACATCTTGGCCCCCTTGGGGCTGGGGGTGGGTGACTGGATTGAGTCCGGTCCCCAGGCCGAGATTCACCCCGGCAACTGCCTCCCCTTGCGGTCGATACCTACCGGCACCGTGGTTCACAACGTGGAATTGACGCCCCAACGTGGAGGGCAACTGGCCCGCAGCGCCGGGTCCAGTGCTCAGGTGCTGTCCAGGGAAGGCGAGTATGTGTTGGTCCGTTTGCCTTCTGGGGAGATGCGCCGAATCCTGCTTAACTGCCGGGCTACCGTGGGGCAGCTTTCCAACCCGGACCACAAGAACGAGAGTCTGGGTAAAGCAGGGGCCAGCCGCCACCTGGGGCGCCGTCCTCAAGTACGTGGCGTGGCGATGAACCCGGTGGACCACCCCCACGGCGGAGGCGAAGGACGTTCCCCCATCGGGATGCCCGGGCCCAAGTCTCCCTGGGGTCAGCCCACGTTGGGCCACAAAACCAGGCAAGTTAATAAAGCCTCCAGCAAGTTCATAATGCGCAGGGGCAGGAGACGCTAGCATGTCCCGCTCGGTGAAAAAAGGGCCCTACGTCCATCCCAAGCTCATGAAGAAAGTTGAGGCGGTGCAGCGCTCCGGGACCAAGACGGTCATCCGCACTTGGTCGCGAGCATCAATGATCATGCCGGAGATGGTAGGTTTGACCATAGGAGTCCACGACGGCCGGCGTCACGTGCCGGTGTTTATAACCGAGAACATGGTGGGGCACCGGCTGGGTGAGTTTTCCCCCACGCGAGTCCACCGGGGCCACGTTTCCCGGTCCGAGCGCTCCAGTAGGGTGAGGTAACCGAGTGCCACCTGTACGCGCCATGGCAAAGCAGATTGGGGCTTCTCAGAAGCGGTTGAAGCCGATCCTTGACCTGGTCAGGGGTAACCGCGTTGACGACGCGCTGAACACACTGAGCTTGCTGCCGTCGCCCTGGGCCAAGGTCGTGGCGAAAGTGGTGCAGTCGGCTGCGGCCAACGCGGAAAACAACATGCTGATGGACCGGGACGCGTTGCGCATCGTCCGAATAAGCGCCGACCAAGCCAAGCCGCTGAAGCGATTTCGGCCCAGAGCCCGAGGGCGCATAGGCCGGATCATCAAGCGCTCCAGCCACATCATAGTGGTCGTCGACGAAGAAGGAGAGGAGCTGTAGCTCATGGGACAAAAAACCCACCCCTATGGGTTTAGGTTGGGCATCATCAAGGACTGGAAAGCCCATTGGTTTGCCCCCAACGCCAACGCCTACCGCACGCTGGTCCTGGAAGATCTGCGCCTACGAGAGCGCATCCGCAAGGAATACCAGAATTTCTCCGACGCCGGCATCGCCCGGGTGGAGATCGACCGCGGCGCTCAGGACAGCGTAATCAACATACACTCCGCCCGCCCAGGAATTTTGATTGGCCGGGATGGGGAACGGGTCAAGAACCTTCGCACCAAGCTGGAGGCTATCACAGGGCGGCGGATACAGCTGAACATCATTGAAATAGAGCAACCGGAAATCAATGCCTACTTGGTGGGCCGAAACATCGCGGACCAACTGGAACGCCGGGTAGCATACCGGCGCGCCATGCGTCAGGCGGCCCAACGGGCCATGCAGGGTGGAGCTCAGGGAATAAAGATCATCGTCAAGGGACGGATCTCTGGGTCGGAAATTGCCCGAGTGGAAAAGCTCATGTTGGGGCGGGTCCCCTTGCATACCCTCCGAGCCGACATTGACTACGATTTGGCCGAGGCCCACACCACCATGGGCCAGGTTGGAGTCAAGGTTTGGGTTTACCACGGGGATATTTTGCCTCCACCACCCGAAGAAGTAGAGGAGTTGGAGGAGATCGAGGTTACCGTTCAGGCGGAAGATCCCGACGAGATGATGGACTTGCAAGACATGAACGGTCGGGCATAGGAGCGAGCGATGCTGCAGCCCAAACGATCTAAATTCCGCAAGTCCTTCCGGGGCCGCCGCAAAGGTGTGGCAACCACGGCCAACCAGCTCGACTATGGCGAGTTCGGGCTCAAAGCGCTGGCCGCCGATTGGATCACAGCGCGCCAGATCGAAGCGGCGCGCATCGCGGTTACCCGCCATTTGAAGAGGGGCGGTCAAGTCTGGGTTCGCCTCTTTCCTGATAAGTCGGTCACCAAAAAGCCCGCCGAGGTGCGTATGGGCGGGGGCAAGGCCGCCGTGGACCACTGGGTCGCTGTGGTCAAGCCCGGCCGCATCATGTTCGAAGTAGCAGGGGTTCCCCAGCAAGAGGCCATGCAAGCCTTGAAGTTGGCAGCTCACAAGCTGCCCATACCCACCAGGACGGTGGTGCGGGACCGAATGGGGGCCGCCGCCGGCCGTGGCGTCTAGGCACAAGCGATATGCAGATACGCGATATCAGAGTTCTCAGCGACGAGCTGCTCCAAGAAGAGTTGGACAAGACCAGACGGGAGCTAATGAACCTCCGGTTCCGGGCCGCCACCAATCAACTACCGAATTTTAACTTGCCGCGCAGTGTGAAAAAGACCATCGCCCGGCTACGCACGGTCATCCGGGAAAGGGAGTTGTTGCAAGGTTAAGCATGGCCAAATCGATGCGAAAAGTCCGCACGGGATCCGTCGTGGGCTCCAAAATGGACAAAACTGCGGTGGTCGAGATGGTTTGGAAGCAGCGCAACCGTCTCTACCGTAAACAGGTGCGCCGGGTGGCGCGCTTCAAGGTTCACGATCCTTTGAACCAGTGCCAGCTGGGCGATGTGGTGCGAATCGAGGAAACTCGCCCCATCTCCAAAACCAAGCACTGGCGGTTGATGGAGATTCTGGAACGCCGCCAGGTGGCCGAAGTTCGCCCCATCGAACTGGAAAGCGACGCCGAAACCGCGCCTGAAGTATTAGAGCCGCTAGCCACGTCGGAAGAACCCGAAGAAGCGGATGAAGAGGAACTCTCCGAGTCCGAGGAACCGGAAGAAGACCAGCCTGCGGATGAACCGGAGGACGGGAACGCCGGCGAAGAGGAAACGGAAGCATGATTCAGACCTATACGCGGCTCAACGTGGCGGACAACAGCGGGGCCAAGGTTATCCGCCTGATCAACGTCCCCGGAAGCAGCAAGCGCAAGTTCGCCAGCCTGGGCGATGTGGTTGTTTGCAATGTTCGCGAGGCGGCTCCCAATTCCCCGGTACGCAAGGGGGAAGTGGTCCGAGCCGTGGTCATACGTCAGGCCCAGACTTACCGCAGGCCCGACGGGACCTACATCAAGTTTGACGACAATGCCGCTGTGTTGATTCTAGAGAACCGGCTGCCGCGAGGCACGCGGATATTCGGCCCGGTGGCCCGGGAACTCCGCGACCGGGGGTTCATGCGCATCATTTCCCTAGCTTCGGAGGTGGTATAATGCGCATTCGAAGCGGCGATACGGTGTTGGTCATTGCCGGCAAGGAAAAGGGCAAGACCGGCCGGGTAGACCGCCAGGTAGCCCACGGTACCCGGGTGGTGGTTGAAGGGGTCAACATGGTAACCCGCCACGTACGTGCGCGCCCCGGCGTCAGGCAATCGGGTCGCATTCAGATGGAAGCGCCGATCCATATCTCCAACGTCGTATTAATTTGCAACAAGTGCAACACGCCCATGAAGCCCGGGGTTGTTTTCCTGGAAACTGGCAAAAAGGTTCGGAGCTGTCCCATGTGTCAGGAAGTGATTGACGATGCCCGATGATGAGCAGTCCCTAGACCAACCCGAGGCCCAGGCCCAAGACCAGCCCGAGGCCCAGGCCGAGGAACCTGCTGAGACTCCGGCTGGGGATCAGCCGGAAGGCGAGGCTCCAGAGCAGGCCGAAGGTCAGGCTGAAGAGCAGCCGGCGGCAGCGCGCCCCAGACGGCGGTCGACAAGGACAGGAACAGAGACATCGACCCGGCCCCGAACCCGGCGCCGGGCGGCCACTGCGGAGGCGGAGCCCGAAGCAGAATCCACCGCAGCCGAGAAAGCACCATCCGAGGATGAGTCGCCTCCTCCCCGCTTGCGACAGATGTATCGGGAAGAGATCGTCCCCAGCTTAATGCGGGAGTTTGGGCTTTCCAATCCCATGCAAGTGCCCCGTATCCAGAAAATCGTGCTCAACATCGGCTTGGGTGAGGCGCTGACCAACGGCCGCGCCATGGAGAGCGCAACGCGGGATCTCGCTGCTATCTCCGGACAAAAACCCATAATCACCAGGGCCCGCAAGTCCATCGCCGGTTTCAAACTCCGAGAGGGCAATCCCATCGGCACCTGCGTCACCCTCAGGGGCGCGCGGATGTACCATTTTTTGGACCGCTTCATTAATATGTCCCTTCCCCGTATCCGGGACTTCAGGGGAATTCCCCGGAGGGGCTTCGACGGGAGGGGAAACTTCACTATGGGCATCCATGAGCAGATAATTTTCCCTGAAGTTGACTACAACCAGATCGATCGCATCCGTGGACTCCAGGTGACCATCGCCACCACCGCGCAGGATGACGCCATAGCGACCCGTCTCCTGGAGTTGTACGGCATGCCCTTCGTCCGCGAAGCCTGAGGAGGCGTCTTGGCCAAGAGTTCAAAAATCCAGAAGTGGCTAAGGGAACCGAAGTACCCGGTTCGCTGGCACAGCCGGTGCAATCGATGTGGCCGCCCCAGGGCGTACATACGTTACTTTGGGATCTGCCGTATTTGCTTCCGGGAACTGGCTTTAGTCGGTAACCTTCCCGGCGTGCGCAAAGCCAGTTTGTAAGGAATCGACAGGGGGTTAATCGTGCCTGTAACTGACCCAGTGGCGGACATGCTGACCAGGATTCGCAACGCCATTCAGGTGCACCATGAATCGGTGCTGGTGCCCAATTCCAAAATGAAGTTGGGCCTGGCCAAGATTTTGAAGGAAGAGGGCTACATTCGGGACTACGACATGCCACGGGGACATGCCCACCCTACCCTGCGCCTGCACTTGGCTTACCGGGAAAAGCGAGAGTCTGTCATCAGTGGGCTGAAACGAGTCAGCAAGCCCGGTTTGCGGGTGTACGTGGGCAGGGGAGAGATCCCCCGGGTATATGGTGGCTTGGGCCTGGCCATCCTTTCCACATCCCGAGGGCTTATGGGGGGGCGGCAAGCCTGGCGCCAGGGCATCGGAGGGGAGCTGCTCTGTTATGTCTGGTAATGAGACAGTCAAAGAAGACCGGCCCGTACGGACTCTTTCCCGTATCGGGCGCAGGCCTATTCCCATTCCTCATGGAGTGGAAGTGGAGATAAAAACCGGTGAGGTGACCGTCACCGGGCCGATGGGCACGCTAACTCAGAGGTACCATCCCGAGGTGCGGGTAGCCATTGAAGACGGCGCGGTGATAGTGGAGCGGCTATCCGAGCGTAAATTCCACCACGCGTTGCACGGACTGACGCGCAGTCTGATCGCCAATGCCGTTCAGGGTGTGACCGAAGGCTACACCAAAACCCTGGAGTTGATGGGCGTGGGCTACCGGGTTCTGCAGGATGGCCCTGGCATCGTTCTTTCGGTGGGTTTCAGCCACACTGTAGGGATTTCTCCCCCGGAAGGGGTTACCATGGAAGTAGAGGGAAACAACCGGGTTCACGTACGGGGAATAGATAAGCAAAAAGTGGGCGCGTTGGCGGCCAAAGTACGCAAGGTGCGCCCCCCAAATGCCTACAAGGAAAAGGGCATAAAGTACCAAGGCGAGGTACTGCACTTCAAACCGGGTAAAGCGGCAGCCCGGAAAGCGTGACCTACGTGATTTCTAGGTAGTGCGAACATATCCACTACGCTCCGCTTTTCTGAAGCGAGCGAGATGGGATGGGAATACCTGAATGCCAAAAGACAAAAATGCGAGAAAATTGAGACTTGTCCGGCATGCCAGGGTCCGGTCAAAAGTGACCGGCACGCTGGAACGCCCCAGGCTGTGCGTTTTCCGCAGTCTTCGCCACATCTATGCCCAGGTGATCGATGATACCCAAGGCCATACTCTGGTCGCTGCTTCCAGTCTGGAAGCCGGCGCTGGCGTGGCGAAACCCAAGGCGTCGGCCTCGGTTGCGGTGGGTACCTTGCTGGCGGAGCGAGCCCGGGCTCAAGGGATAGACCAGGTGGTTTTCGACCGGGGCGGATACAAATACCATGGCCGGGTGAAAGCCCTGGCCGAGGCCAGCCGGGAAGGCGGCCTCAAATTCTAATGAACCTGGTGGAGATTAACTGACGTATAAAATGGGGAAGGAATAACGGTATGGTTACCTTTCAGGATCGATCCCGGCCTTCTAGATTCCGCGAAGAAGACACCGGCGGAATGACCGAACGGGTGGTCTTTACCCGCCGTATCGCCAAGGTGGTGAAAGGCGGCAGGCGGCTCCGGTTCAACGCCCTGGTGGTTGTGGGAGATGGTGAGGGCAAGGTGGGCGCGGGTTTGGGCAAAGCTTTGGTGATACCCGATGCGGTGCGCAAGGGAAACGCCATCGCCCGCAGGAACATGATAGACATTCCTCTCCGGGGCAACACCATACCTCAGATGATTACCGTCAAAAAAGGCGCCACTATAGTGATTATCAAACCCGCCCGCGAAGGGACGGGAATTATCGCGGCGGGCGCTATGCGAGCCATGCTGGAGCTTGGCGGTGTGAAAGATGTGGTGGGCAAGACCCTGGGTTCTCGTAACCCCATAAACATCGTCTATGCCACCATGGAGGCCCTGCGCCAGCTAAAAGACCCTGACGTGGAACGGGCGCGCCGGGCCGCCGCTGTCGCCCCGGCTGCCGGTGCCCGCCAGCCAATTAGAGAGTCCTAAATTCCGTTGATTCCCCTGACGAAGGTACGTGGATGGCTCAGCTTAAGATAACCTGGATGAAAAGCGGCATAGGACGGCCGCAAAACCAGCGTAGGATAATACGGTCTCTGGGCCTGCGCCGGTTGCATCAATCTGTGATTCACAGTGACTCGCCGACCATCCGAGGAATGGTGCAAAAGGTGATCCATCTGCTCAAGGTGGAGGAAGTGGGAGACGCTCAATGATGGAGCACCAGTTGGTTCCCAACCCGGGAGCCAGGAAAAATAGAAAACGGGTGGGCCGGGGCGACTCCGCCGGCCAAGGCAGCACCGCCGGACGTGGCATGAAGGGACAGAAGTCCCGGCCCGGCAAGGGGCCCCGTGTCGGCTTTGAAGGCGGCCAAAACCCGCTGATTAAAGGACTTCCCATGACGCGGGGCTTCACCAACAAGTTCAAGGTCTATTACTCTCTGGTGAAGCTGAGCTCCCTGGAAACGTTTGAAGCAGGAGAGCGTATAACTCCCGAGTTGCTGCTGCAACACGGTTACGTACGCCACTCGAAGTGGCCCGTGAAGATAGTAGGAGACGGTGACGTGTCGAAAGCCCTGACCGTTGCCGCCCATAAATTTACCCGCTCCGCCAGGGAGAAGATCGAGGCAGCCAAGGGTAAGGTCGAGGAACTTTAAACGCCATGATGACCGCAGAAGCCCAGGGAGGACGGTTTCCAAAGCTGTTTCAGGCGGCTATAGACGCTTTCAGCCTGCCCGACCTACGGGCCAAAATCCTGTTTACCCTGGCCATGTTGGCCCTTTACCGTTTCGCTGCTCATATACCCATGCCGGGTATCGACCAAGTCCAACTGGACAACCTGTTCCAGAACAACCAGCTTTTGGGGTTCTTGGACCTGTTCAGCGGGGGCGCTTTGCGGCGCATGAGCATCGTTGCGCTGGGGGTCTTCCCCTACATTACCGCCTCCATCGTGATGCAGCTAATCACCCCGGTGATACCCAGCCTGCAAGAGCTGTCCCGGGAAGGTGAGGCGGGCAGAGCAAAGATCAACCGCATGGTGCACTGGCTGACAGTGCCCATCGCCATGGCCCAAGGGTACGGCCAACTGATTTTGCTACAGCAAAGCAATGTTCTAACTACCGTGGGATTCTTTGGGCCAGCCTTGCTGCCCACGGCAGCGGCCCTGGTGTCCGTAGTCGCCGGCACCTTGTTCCTGGTTTGGTTGGGCGAGCTTATTACCGAACGGGGCATCGGCAACGGAATCTCACTCATTATTTTTGCCGGCATCGTGGCCGGGTTCCCCCGGCTTTTGAGTCAGGGATTTGGGGTTACAGACGACATTCTGGGCATCGGCTTCTTTGCCATTATCGGCGTGCTGATCGTGGCACTGATCGTAATGTTCAACGAAGCCCACCGCAGGATTCCGGTCCAATACGGGCGCAGCATCTTCCGTGGCGGGAGGATGTACCGGCAGAGCGGGGCTACCTATCTGCCCCTGAGGATCAACTCCGCAGGAATGATTCCCCTGATTTTCGCTTTTTCCATCGTGATCCTTCCCGGCACGGTCGCCACCTACTTCGCCACCAGCACCGGTTGGATCGGCGACGTGGCCCGGTTCTTCGCCGACTTGCTGATTCCCACCTCTCCCCCGTATTGGGTGATGGTTTTCATTCTGGTGGTCATTTTCACCTTCTTCTACACCTTGGTGGTGTTCAACCAGCAGAACCTGGCGGAAAATTTACAACGCAACGGCGGGTTTGTTTTGGGGATCCGGCCCGGCCGTCCAACCCAGGACTACCTGAACCGGGTGATCGTGCGTATCACCATGGGAGGCGCCCTTTTCCTGGGGTTCATCGCCATTGTTCCATACATCGCGTCGTTGATAACCGGCGTGCAAGCCATCTCCCTTAGCAGCACCAGCCTGCTGATCATGGTCGGCGTGGGCTTGGATACCATGCGCCAGCTTGAGGCTCAGCTGATGATGCGAAACTACGAAGGATTCCTGAAGTAAATTGGCGCAAGGCCTGCGATTGGTGCTGTTCGGGCCTCCGGGCGCGGGCAAAGGGACCCAAGCTCAGTTGCTTGCGGAACAGCTAAAAGTTTCCCACATCAGCTCCGGCGACCTGTTCCGCCAACACCTTCAGCAAGGTACGCCCTTGGGGTTGCGGGCCTCGGAGTTCATGAACCGAGGGGTTCTAGTGCCCGATGAGGTGACCATCGACATTGTCTTGGACAAGGTTTTGTCCCTCAATGCTGAGGATGGGTTTATTCTGGACGGATTTCCCAGAAATCGAAACCAGGCGGAAGTCTTGGAGGACGCCCTGATGCGGCGGGCCCGGGGACTGGACAAAGTGGTGTACATCCAGGTTCCCGAACCAGAACTGGTAAAGCGGCTGGCGGGGCGGTACAGTTGCCGCCAGTGTCAGGCGCCCCATAGTATCCCCAAAGAATCTTTGGGACCGGAGGGTTCGGCCCCAGACCTGACCTGCCAACGCTGTGGCGGTGAGTTGTACCAGCGGCCGGACGACAGGCCGAAGGCAGTCCAAAAGCGGATCCAGGTGTACCAGGATGAAACCTTGCCGGTGCTGAGCTATTATCAGGACCGGGGTATTTTGGCTGAGGTCTCGGGGGTGGATAAAATCGAATGTGTCAACCACCGGGTGTTGGAAGCCCTTAGGGCGTCGGAGCCCGCAGGTTGTTAGGGCGTGGCCCCAACTCAGGGTGGGCGGGTTTCCAAGGCATCCAATTACGAGTAGAATGAATAGGTTGAGTAGAAGGGACAAAATAGAGACCGCATCCAACTCAGCTTCGCTATATTCGGGGGGGATTACCATCAAGTCGCCCCAAGAGCTAATGGCGATGCGTCGCGCTGGCGCCGTGGTGGGAGAGGTCCTGACCCTGCTGAAACGGTCGGTAGAGCCGGGCATGACCACCAAAGAGTTGGATACCATTGCCTATAAAGAGATCATTCGGCATGGCGCCAAGCCCACGTTTAAAGGCTATCGGGGCTTTCCCGCCAGCATTTGCGCGTCGATAAATGAGGAAATAGTCCACGGAATTCCCTCTAAAAGGGTGCTGAAGGAAGGGGATATAATAAAAGTGGACGTGGGCGCCACCCTGGACGGGTTTATCGGCGACGCCGCGGTATCTATGGCGGTGGGGCAAACCAGCCCGGAGGCGACCGCGCTGATGGACGCCACCCGCCTGAGCCTGGAAGAAGGAATCAAGGCCGCCAGACCGGGTAACCGGGTAGGGGACATCGGGGCGGCCGTTCAGCAATTCGGTGAGGCCAGGGGTTACGGCGTGGTGAGGGAGTTTGTGGGACATGGTGTAGGCCGGTTCCTTCACGAGGACCCCCAAGTGCCCAATTACGGTCAACCCGGACTTGGTCCCTTGCTGCGTCCCGGAATGTGCATCGCCATCGAGCCCATGTTCAACATGGGAGACTGGCGGACTCGAATTCTGGACGATCAGTGGACGGTGGTCACCGCCGACGGCCAGCTTTCCGCCCATTTTGAGCATTCAATAGCCATAACCGAGGATGGCCCGGAGATTTTGACCGGGCACACCTAGCTGTATCCGGCCTCGCCAGGTCGAACCAGGCTATAAGAGAGGGGAATACTAGAGAGAATATGGCAAAAAAACAAGCGATAGAGGTAGAAGCCAACGTCACCGAGGCCCTGCCCAACGGGATGTTCCGGGTGACTTTGCCCAACGAGCACAAGATTTTGGCCCACGTCTCGGGCAAAATCCGGATGCACTTCATTCGCGTCCTGCCGGGGGACCGGGTGTTGGTGGAGCTTTCACCCTACGACCTGACCCGGGGACGCATAACCTACCGGTTCAAATAAAACTATCAGAGTAAGGTCAGGGTAAGGTTCAATGAAGGTAAGTGCTTCGGTAAAACCGAGATGTGACAAGTGCAGGGTAATCAAGCGCAAAGGCGTCGTGAGGATCATCTGCTCCGATCCACGCCATTCCCAAAGGCAAGGCTAGTCCGGCGTAAGGCTAGTCCAGCGTAAGGAGGCCCCAGTGGTCCGCATAGCAGGCGTCGACGTACCAGACCGTAAAAAAGCCCATGTTGCGCTGCGCAGTATCTACGGGATCGGTCCCGTGCTGGCAACGCAGATCCTGGTCAAAGCCGACATCGACCCGGTGATGCCGCCGCGCATGAACGAGCTTAGCGAGGCTCAGGTGGACCGCATCCGGGAGATCGTGGACCGGGAGTACATATCCGAAGGGGACTTGCGCCGCGAGGTTGGCCAGAATATCAGGCGTTTGATAGAAATCGGGTCCTATCGGGGTCTGCGGCACCGGCGGGGCTTGCCGGTGCACGGACAACGGACCCGCACCAATGCCCGCACCCGGAAGGGCCCCCGCCGCACCGTGGCCGGGCGGGGCCGCCGCACCGGTGGCAAGAAGTAGGCGACAAGAGGTAGATGAGATACGCTTATGCCTAGACCGCGATCGAGGCGCCGCGAGCGCCGTACTGTAGTACAAGGCCGAGCTTACATTTACTCGACCTTTAACAACACTTTGGTCAGCATCACCGACCCCCAAGGCAATGTGATTGCTTCCGCGAGTGCCGGGACAGTGGGATTCAAAGGCTCTCGCAAGGGCACGGCTTTTGCGGCGCAACGAGCCGCTGAGCAGGCCGCCCGCCGGGGTATGGACCAGGGCCTGCGGCACGTGGACGTGTTGATCCGGGGACCGGGAGCGGGCCGGGAGGCGGCCATCCGCTCACTGCAAGGCACCGGCTTGGTGGTGACCAGCATCCGGGACGTTACGCCCATTCCCCATAACGGCTGCCGTCCGCCAAAACGAAGAAGAGTTTAGGAAGAGTAGTTCCATGGGTAGATACACAGGCCCTTCTTGCCGGCTGTGCCGGCGGGCCGGCGAAAAACTTTTTTTGAAAGGAGAACGGTGCTTTACACCGCGGTGCGCCGTGGAGCGGAGGCGGTCTACGCCGGGCAACCCGTCACGCCGCCGGCGTAGGCCCTCGGATTACGGGGTTCACCTTCTGGAAAAGCAGAAGGCCAAGTACATCTTCGGGGTTATGGAGTCCCAATTTCGGCGTTACATGGACGATGCCTTCAAGGCGCCGGGCGTCACCGGTCTGAATTTGCTACGGTCCCTGGAGCGCCGGTTTGATAACGTTGTGTTTCTATTGGGTTTCGCCGACTCGCGCAAGCAAGCCCGACAGATAGTCCTCCACGGGCATTTTGAAATCAATGGACGGAGGACAGATATACCTTCCTACCAGGTGTCGGTGGGGGATGTCATTTCTTGGAAAGCGTCAGACAAAACCACGGATTTCTACGCCGAGCGTACCGATGGGATACCCAAGCGGCCCGTTCCCGAGTGGCTGGCGCTGGACCAAACGGAAATGACCGGCCGGGTTATGACTCTTCCGGCCGATGGGGATTTGCAGCAGGGCATCAATTCACGGCTAATCGTAGAGTTTTATTCGAGGTAGGAAGATCTATGTTAGAAACCTTTGTCCTCCCTCCCCCAGGTGGCGAGGGAGCACCGGAACCCATTAAGCCAGATGTCCACGTCTTGGAATCTGAGCAAACTTACGGAAAAGTTGCCGTCGAGCCATTGCAACGTGGCTTTGGCATCACCATCGGCAACCCTTTGCGCCGGATTCTATTAAGCTCCACCACCGGCAGCGCCATCACCTGGGTCAAGATTGACGACGTGCTCCACGAGTACACTGTTATTCCCGGCGTCAAAGAAGAGGTCATGGAACTGCTCCTTAACGTCAAACGGATACGCATTCGGGCCCAGTCAGACCGGGCAGGCAAGATGCGCTTGGACGTGGCGGGAGGTGGGCGTATTTGCGCTGGGGACATAGCCACCTCCAGCGACTTCGAGATTGTTAATCCCGAGCTCCACCTGGCCACCCTGGACTCCGAGGACGCACACTTGTCCATAGAGTTCAACGTCGAGCAGGGCGTGGGTTATCAACCGGCTACTTTGAGCGACGTCAGCGACAGCCTGCCCGTAGGGGTTTTGCCGGTCGACGCCATTTTCAGCCCTGTACGAAAGGTCAACTACGCGGTTGAACGTACCCGCGTGGGCCATGCCACCGACTACGAGCGGCTGATTCTGGAAGTGTGGACCGACGGCACAATCAAGCCGGTGGAGGCTGTGCGCCGGGCCGCGGAGTCTTTGGTCAACCACTTCTTCCTGTTCAGCAACTTGGACCGGGCGGCGGAAGCCGGTGTCGATCGCACGCCATTGATGATCTCTCCTGAAATTTACCAGACTCCCATCGAGCGGTTGGAGCTGTCTCCCCGAACCCTCAACTGCCTGAAGCGGGCTCACATCACCAAAGTGGGTGAAGTGCTGGAGATGGCCGATGAAGAGTTGCTTAAGATACGCAACTTTGGTGAAAAGTCCCTGACAGAACTCCGGGACAAACTGACCGAGCGAGGAATTGCCCCGCAACCGGATGCGTTGCCCGAAGCAGCGCAAACCAATGGCCAGGCGGCTGCTCAGGTGCTGACCGGAGATACTTTGTCCGGCCTGACTCCAGAGGACCTGGGTGAGCTAATCGGCTCCATTGAACCTGTTGATAGTCCCTCCGCCACCGCCGGCGAAGACGTGGACGGTGAAGACGTGGATGACGAGGGCGCGGACGACGCAATTGACACCGATGATGACGAGGAGGACTCCGACTAACCATGCCCTCGCATCGAATCGCTGGTAGGAAGCTCAGCCGGTATAAAGACCAACGCACCGCGTTGCTGCGAGGCTTGGTCGTGGAGTTGATTCGCCACGAACGGATAACAACCACTCTGGCCAAAGCCAAGGAAACCCGGGTGGTGGCCGAGAAGCTTATCACCCATGGCAAGAAGGGAACTCTGCACCATCGGCGTCTGGCCATGGCCCAGATCCCCAACAAGGGCGTGGTCAAAAAGGTGTTCGATGAGATGGCGCCTAGGTACGCCGAGCGGCCGGGCGGATATACCAGGATCATCAAGCTGGGGCGGCGCCAAGGAGATGCCGCGCCCATGGCAGTAATAGAGCTGGTTTAGCGAGCTGGGAGCAGATAGACTCAATAGTCAAAGATAATTCCCCACACTCCGCTTCTTCTGAAGGAGCGGGAACAGACGCCGGAGACAGACCCCCGCGCAGACTGGCGCTGGTGGTGGAATACGATGGAACGGCCTACATGGGTTTCCAGCTCCAGAGAGGCCAACCAACCATACAAGGGGAGATTGAGAAGAGTCTAAAGAGGTTTACCGGAGAGACAATTCGCATCCGCGGGGCCAGCCGCACCGATTCCGGAGCCCACGCCCGGGGCCAAGTGGTGGACTTCGTCACCCGCTCTAGACACGGCGTGGATATCTTTCCCAGGGCCTTGAACCACCATCTGCCTCGGGATATTCGGGTGGTGCAAGCCTACCACATGGTGGCCGGGTTTCACTCCCGGAGGGATGCGATAAGCCGGACCTACCGCTACCACATCCTGAACCGGGCTTGGCCATCGCCGCTGGACCGTCACACCTGCTTTTGGGTTCGCGACCCGCTGGACGCTGGAAGTATGACTGCCGCCGCCCAGGGTTTCTTGGGGATCCACGATTTTCGTGCCCTGGGAGTGGGTCACCCTGCCGGTCTGAGTGCAGTCCGCCGGGTAAGCCGGTGGGATGTGTGGCGGGAAGACGAAAACGTTATAATCGAATGCGAAGCCAACGGGTTTCTCCGTCACCAAATCCGGCGGGCCAACGCTATACTCATCGAGGTTGGCAAGGGCAGGTTGCCCACAGAGGTGGTAAAGGACATTCTGGAAGGCGGCTACCAGAGCACACGTGAAGTGGCCCCAATACCCGCGCTGGGCCTGTGCTTGATGAAAGTTACATATCCAAATTTTTGGTCGAAGGTAAAATCCGGACATGAAGCGGACTAGCACTTTTTTCCCCAAGCCAGGAGAAATTCCCACCAAGTGGCGGGTGATCGATGTGGCTGGGCAGACCCTGGGCCGGGTAGCCCGGGACATCGCCATAGCTTTGCAAGGAAAGGACAAACCCACCTTCACGCCCCATGTCATAACCGGGGATTATGTCGTGGTGCTCAACGCATCTAAAATTCACGTAACCGGGCGCAAATTGACGCAAAAGCTGTATTACCGCCACAGCGGATACGTGGGTAACTTGAAAACATTCAAGCTGGAGGACATGCTCAAGTCCCGCCCCGAGAGAGTGATCGAGCTGGCGGTCAAGGGAATGCTGCCCCACAACAGCATTGGACGCCACATGATGCGCCGGTTGAAAGTTTACGCCGGCGACAGCCATCCGCATCAAGCCCAGGTGGCCACGGCGGCCAACCAATAGCAAGGGTAGGTATTTAGTAAGGGTAGGTATTGGTTTTGGTACAAGCTTCAACCGACCAGGAATATTTCTACGGTACAGGAAAACGCAAGACATCCATCGCCAGGGTAAGGCTATACCTGGACGACGGGGGGCTATTTTTAATCAACGGCAAGCCCAGCGAAGAATACTTTAACTGGAAGCCCTGGCGGGACATCCTAGCCGAGCCCTTTGGTGTCAGCGGTACCGTGAACCGGTTCCGGGTCGTGGTTAAGGTTTTAGGTGGAGGCGTTCACTCGCAAGCCGAGGCCATCCGGCACGGCATTGCGCGGGCCCTGGTGGTCTACGATGAATCCCTGAAGGTTGGGCTGCGCCGCGCCGGCTACATCACCAGGGACGCCCGCATAAAGGAAAGCAAAAAGTACGGATTGAAGCGGGCCCGCCGCGCTCCCCAATACACTAAGCGGTAATGCCGCGATAGGAGCTGAAATCCCCCCAACCCCCCTTGTAATAAAGGGGGGATTTCTTTTGCGTCAGCGCGGGCTGACCTCGGACTACACCCCCAGGTACTCCGCGGCAGCATCGAGTAGCGCGGTGACTGTATCTGCGTCTGTGGCCTCGGCATAGATGCGCAGCAACGGCTCGGTCCCCGAGAAACGTGAGATCAGCCACCCATCGTCAAACACCAACCGGCGGCCGTCTATGTCGTCGGTTTGCCTTACCGGCCGTCCGGCCAGTTCCGTTAGCTCGCCGCTGGACAATCTTTCCTGGATTCTGGCCCGGTCTTCTGCCCGGAAAGCCACGTCACGGCGTTGGTAGTGGTGGGGACCCACCTGTTGGAACAGGTGTTGGATCAGTTGGGAAGCCGTCATTCCGGTCCGCGCCATGTACTCGAGCACCAATAGTCCGCTGAGTATCCCGTCTCGCTCGGGAATGTGGCCCCTGAAGGCGAATCCCCCGCTCTCTTCCCCGGCCATCAATGCGTCGATCCGGGACATCTCAGGACCGATGTACTTGAACCCAACCTTCATTTCGCGGACTTCCACGCCGAACTGTTGGCCCAGCTTATTCAACATCATCGACGAGGTGACGCCCTTGACCAAAGCCCCTCTCTGCCCCTTTTGATCCAGCAGATAGAGGGCCAGCAGGGAAAACACCTCTAGCGTGGTGATAAACCGCCCGTTTTCATCGACAACGCCCACGCGGTCGGCATCGCCGTCCAGGGCCAATCCGACGGCGGCGCCTTCGGACTTTACCGCCTCGATCAAGCCCACCAGGTTGTGGGCTATGGGCTCCGGTTGCTCCATGCCTGGGAAGGCCGGGTTGCGGGAGCCGTTGAGCTCCGTAACCCGGGTAGCTCCACCCGAGATTAGGCCGGGAATGTAGCCCGCCCCAGCGCCGAACATGGCGTCCACCAAAACCTGCAACCCGGCGTCCTTGATGGACTTCAGGTCCACCAGCGATCCGATGCGGTCCAGGTAGGGCGGCGCGGGATCTATGTCTACAATCAGGCCTTCGCCCCTGGCTTGGTCCACCTGAATGTAAACCGGGTCCGGCGCCTCTGCTATGGCCTGCTCCAGCTGGTCGGTTATTTCCTGGGTGGCGCTGCCGGCATACTCGGGCTTGAACTTGAAGCCGTTCCAGATTCCGGGATTGTGGCTGGCTGTAATGATGGCGGCGCCGGCAGCTTTATGGTGCAACACGTTAAAGCTGAATACGGGTGTGGGTGCTGCTACTTGGGAGAGGAAGACCCTGACGCCGTTGCCGGCCAACACGCCGGCCACGGTTTCCGCGAACTCCCGGGAGAGGAAGCGGGTATCGTAGCCAACAACCAGTCCCATGTCCGCGGAACCGATCGACTTCAAGTACCCGGCCAGACCTTGGGCGCAACGGGCCACGTTAGCGAAGGTGAAGTCCTCGGCTATGATGGCGCGCCACCCATCGGTACCGAAGCGGATGTCAGTCGCCATGGCTATTCCGCCAAATCTGGAAGAATGATCATGCCTGTGCCCCTAGAGCCAAATCCCCCAACCTGCCTGCGGTGAACGAGTTGGGGGAAACCCGTGGCAATGTTACCCAACGAGCCGGTTAACACGCCGCTCAATTCCCTCATTCCTCGGAGTCGGGCATTACAGACCACTGGGAAGAGCCCGAGACCACCTTCAAAGAACTATCAAAGGTAAGGGTTTCTGCCACCACGTTTCTATCCACGCTTCGATAGTAAATCGTCAGTTGGTTGATTCCTGCCAGCACATCCAAGAGTTCGAATTTCAAAGGAGGGTCTAGGGAAATGCTCGGCTTCCAGTACTCGGCAATCGCCGTCTTCCCTTTCAAGATACCGTCCTCTAGACCAAACCGTTCCACGATGAGAGGCGAGGTCATTTCGAAGTCCTCGGCGTAATGGGCCAGAATTCTATCCAAGTCGTGGGAGTTCCACGCCTCGATCCAATCCCATGCGAATTCTAGTGCCCATCCTCGTGCAAACATGGGATTGTGACCTCGGGCTGTTTTGACGTGGCTTAGCCGGTGCAGCAAAGCCTGGATGGCAGCGTCCCATCGGGCTATCTGGCCGCGGTGACGCTCTTCCCCACGCAGGTGGATATGGCCTCTTCCCATTCGTCCAGGTCGAAGAAATGGGGGCCGGCGCCGCCGTGATAGGCCACCCGGCCGTCGGCTCCGATTAGGTACAACCTCTCGGGGGCCGCTCCATAGGCCTCGTCGATAGCGTTGTCCATCTCTTCGATCAAGACGGTCACGGTCATATGTAGGTCAAGGCTACAGGTCTGTGCCACTTCCTCTCGTTCCTCGTAGCTCTGGTGCTGCCGGAAGAGCACCCCTTCGGCTATGTTGCTGTCGGTTTGCCTGCCGTCGGTGGGGTGGGCCTCCTGCACGTAGATCACCAAGAATTCCACCTGGTCTCCGTACCGGTCGTGGATTTCCTCGATGCGCCCGACCTGGGCGCGGAAGGGTGGTCAAGTGTAACTGCCAAAAATCAGTCCCACCGGCCGCTTGCCACTGAAGCTGGACAACCTGACCATCTCGTCGGTGCCAATTCGCTTGAGGGAGAAGTCCGGAGGAGTCTCCCCCACGGCAGGCCCCATCTCGTCCCGCGCGATAACGGCGTCCACGGCGGATTTAAGGTTGTCCGACAGGCCCTCCTTTCGTGGCTCCAAGACCTCCCTGGCGGTGAACTGGGCGGAGGATGATGCCTTGCGCTCGGAGCTGACTTGCCGGATTAAGCCCCGGTACTGCGTCCACTCTTCAGGACCCAAGCGGCCAAGAATGTTATCTCGCTGCTCCTTCTGCATATGCTGTGCCCTCTCCTGATGCTACCTGGCTATATCGTAAAACCGGCAGACAGTAATGGCCGGCGGTTAACGAACATTGTATTCCTACCTTTGTAGGCCCACAACCCAGGAACCCTATAAACCGGCTTCGGCCCGCAAAATATCCGCTTTGTCAGTGCGCTCCCAAGTCAGGTCCAAGTCATCTCTACCAAAGTGCCCGTAGGCGGCCACTGGAGTGTATATCGGCCGGCGCAGGTCCAAGTCCTTAATGATGGCGGCGGGACGCAGGTCGAAGTGCTTGGCCACCAATGCATGGATAGTATCGCTGTCGACGCGGTTGGTGTCGAAGGTCTCCACCGATACGGAAATGGGATGGGCCATGCCGATGGCGTAGGACACCAGCACCTCGGCCCGATCGGCCAGACCGGCCGCAACCAGGTTCTTGGCCACATACCGGGCGGCATAGGCGGCGGACCGGTCCACCTTGGTGGGGTCTTTGCCGGAAAAGGCACCACCACCGTGGCGGGCGATACCGCCGTAGGTGTCCACCAGGATTTTTCGCCCGGTCAGGCCGGTATCTCCGGCAGGCCCTCCGATGACGAACCTTCCACTGGGATTAACGTAGATATTGGTGTCCGCGTCCAACAGGTCCGCCGGGATTACCTTGCGAATTACGTGCTCTATGATGCCGTTCTTTAGCTGATCGTTGTCCACGGAAGGACTGTGCTGAGCGCTGATTACCACGGTGTCAACGCGGTGGGGGACGCCGTAACGGTACTCCACCGTAACTTGGGACTTACCATCGGGCCATATGTAGGGGAGAATACCCTCTTTGCGGACCAGGCTCAGCTGGCGGACCAACTTGTGGGACAAGCTTACGGTCAGGGGCATCAGCTCCGGGGTTTCGTTGCAAGCAAATCCCACCATCATGCCCTGGTCACCGGCGCCGATGGTGTCCAGGTCCTCTTCACTGGCGCCATCGCCACGCCTTTCCAGGGCCGTGCTGACCCCTTTGCTAATGTCTTGCGACTGCTCCTGTATCGAGACGCTGATACCGCAGCTCTTCGCGTCTATGCCGTACTCGGATTTTACGTACCCAGCTTTGCTCAGGGTGTCCCGGACGATACCTGGGACATCCACGTAGGACGAGGTGGTTATCTCGCCCATCACTATCACCAGTCCGTTGGTCACGGCGGTCTCGCAAGCCACGCGGCCCATGGGGTCGTCTTTCATCACCGCGTCCAGCACCGCGTCGGAGATCTGGTCGCACAGCTTATCGGGGTGGCCTTCGGTCACCGACTCGGACGTCAGCAGGTATTTGGGTGACTCTTGAAACAGTAATCCCATGTTTAGTTACTCCTAACGGAAATCGGGCTATGTCCCAAACTCCCAACTATCCTGGTAATGCTGTTGTTCGGGGGTTAAGGTGTCGATCTGGATACCAAGTGCCTGGAGCTTCAACCGTCCGACATCTTCGTCTAGATTCTTGGGGACCGGATATACACCGGGGCTCAGTTGGCCCTTGTTTTGCACCAGGTACTCCACACAGAGTGCCTGATTGGCGAAGCTCATGTCCATAACCGAGGACGGATGGCCCTCGGCGGCCGCCAGGTTAATTAACCGGCCTTCGGCCAACAGGTATATCTTGCGCCCGTCTTTCAACTGCCACTCTTCCACGAAGGGGCGAACTTCCCGGCTTCCGGTGGACATTTCGTCCAGAGCGGCGATGTCGATTTCCACGTTGAAGTGGCCGCTGTTGGCCAGGATGGCCCCATCGGGCATAACCTCCAGGTGCTCCCGGCCAATGGCGTGGAGACCGCCGGTGACGGTGATGAACAGTTGGCCCGTCCGGGCGGCTTCTACGCCAGACATGACGGTGAAGCCGTCCATTACGGCCTCCAAGGCACGGATCGGGTTGATCTCGGTCACGACAACGTGGGCGCCCATGCCTTTCGCCCGGGACGCGATCCCGCGGCCACACCAGCCGTAGCCCACCACCACGACCCGGCGCCCCGCCCACAGCACGTTGGTGGCCCGGGTGATGCCGTCCAGCGTACTCTGGCCGGTGCCGTAACGGTTGTCGAAGAAGTGCTTGGTCTCGGCTTCGTTCACTGCGATTATGGGGTAGGCCAGTTTCTCGTCCTTGGCCATGGCGGTCAGACGTATCACGCCGGTGGTGGTTTCTTCGGTCCCGCCAATCAGATTGGTCAATAGCTCGGAACGCTGCGTATGCATAATGGTCACCAGGTCCGCGCCGTCATCCAGCGTGACCTGGGGTTGGTGGTCCAGGGCGGCCGTGAGGTGCCGGTAGTAGGTTTCGTCGTCCTCGCCCTTGATGGAAAAAGTGGGTATGCCGTACTCCCGGACCAGGGCGGCCGCCACGTCATCCTGGGTGCTCAGCGGGTTGCTGGCGCACAACACCAGGTCTGCGCCACCATCCTTTAGTGCCAGCGCCAGGTTGGCGGTTTCGCTGGTAACGTGCAAGCAAGCGGAAAAGCGTATTCCAGCCAGGGGCTTTTCCCGAGCAAACCGCTCCCGGATAAGCTGCAGCACGGGCATTTCCCGCCCGGCCCACTCGATGCGGTTGACGCCATCGCCAGCCAGCGTTAAATCCAAAACGTGTCCGTCTTTCAGTTGTGAAGTCAATCTTGGCTCCTTAGATGGTTTAGTGCCGTTTCCACATAGTTTCGGTGCTCTGATTCGCACCCCCATCCCTTCGACCGGGCTCAGGGCAGGCTCTAACCTTCCCCCATCGAGGGGGAAGGAACTTCTCCTCTCCTCCTTGACGGTGGAGAGTTAGAGTGGGGGTGAGATCGTGTGGGTCAGTTCAGACCGTTGAAGCGCTAGGGATCGTCCCCGTAGGATGTCGGGAGGTTGCTGGCAATCCATGTAGGGGTCCCGTCTTCGATGTTGAAAAGATTTTCGCTGTCGTAGCCCATGGAAGCGGCAATCTCACAAGCTAGGCCGCTACGCACCCCGGCGGCGCAGATAAACAAAATCTTTTTGTCTTTGGGCACTTCGTCCATGTGGTCTGCCAGGTCGTCGATGTTTATGTGAATCGCGCCGGTCACGTGCCCCGTCACCCACTCGTCGTCGCGGCGCACGTCCACCACAACCGTGTTAACAAGGTCGTCCTGCAGCATGGAGTTGGCCTCGGGGGAATCGACGCGGTAATATGGTTCACCAGGATCTTGCCTGGGCATTTCCGTGCCTCCTTTTCTATTAGCTAAGATAGCGGCCTGCTATCGGCTCCAATTTGCGTTTCAACTCCTCGGACACCCGGTCCTTGGGAGTGATGATCGCGTCTTTCAGTGCGGTAGCGCAGAGGCAGTCCCGCTGGCCGTTCAGCCTGGGAATAACCAGGCGCAGCAGATCTTTGGAAGCGGCCACGTTGGTCAGCAGATTTTGCACGATCATTTCCACAGTTACCGGTTCCGCTCCCTGGCGCCAGCAGTCGTAGTCGGTGACCCAGGCCATGGTGGCGTAGCAAATCTCCGCCTCTCGAGCCAGTTTGGCTTCGGGGAGAGCGGTCATGCCGATGAGGTCCGCTCCCCAGGACCTGTACATAAAGGACTCGGCCCTGGTGGAAAAAGCGGGCCCTTCCATCACAACCATGGTGCCGCCGGGATGAACGGTGATCCCCAGCTCCTGAGCACTCTGGTGCACTATCTGGCTGGTGGGAGCGCAGAAGGGGTCGGCAAAGGCGATGTGGACGACCATATCTTGCTCGAAGAAGGTATTGTATCGCTGCCGGGTGCGGTCGATAATCTGGTTGGGCACCACCAGGTGCAGGGGGGCGAACTCCTCTTTCAGGCTGCCCACGGCGCTGACCGAGATTATGCGCTGAACGCCCAGGCTCTTCAGGGCGTAGATGTTGGCTTGAGACGGGATGTGGGTGGGGTTGAACCTATGCCCCTGGCCATGCCGGGGCAGGAAGGCCACCGAGGTTTCCTCCAGGTAGCCCACCGCGATAGCGTCGCTGGGCTTGCCAAAAGGGGTGTCCACCTCGACGAATTCCACGTCGCCGAGACCCTCCAACTCGTAGAGGCCGCTACCTCCGATAATCGCTACTGTTGCTTCTCGATTTGCCATGTGCTATGTCGGTCCCCGCCACCGGCGCGTACAGCCAGCATCAGGCTTTCCTGGTATGGCGGCCTGGCCACTCCCCCTTCGGAAACTATAGCGCTGATGTACCGGTGGGGCGTCACGTCAAAGGCCGGGTTCAGAGCCGCTATTCCCACCGGCGCCGTGGGCGCTCCTTGGAAGTGGGTCACCTCTTCCGGCGGCCGTTCTTCGATCTCGATGTCTTCCCCCGTCGGCAGGTTCAGGTCTATGGTGCTGGTGGGAGCTGCCACGTAGAAGGGGATACCGTTCTCTTGCGCCAGCACCGCCAGGGTGTATGTTCCTACTTTGTTGGCGGTGTCCCCGTTGGCGGCTACCCGGTCGGCCCCGGTAATCACGCAGCTGATCTGGCCCCGGGCCATCAACATTCCCGCCGCCGAGTCCACAATCAAAGTTGCAGGGATACCAAGCTGCTGAAACTCCCATGAAGTCAGGCGAGCGCCCTGCAAAAAGGGCCGGGTTTCCGTGTTGTAAACGTCGAACCGCCTGCCGGCTTCCCAACCGGCGCGGATCACACCCAGCGCGGTGCCGTAACCCGAGGTGGCGAGAGCGCCGGTGTTGCAGTGGGTCAGGACGGCGCCTCCGTCGGGCAACAGCTCCTTCCCGTAGTCCCCCATGCGGCGGTTGATCTCCTCGTCCTCCTTCTGGATAAGCTGGGCTTCTTCCAGCAGGCATTGGTCCATGCGGCTGCGGTCTGTCTGGGCGTGGGCCACCTGTAGCATCCGCTGTACCGCCCATTGCAGGTTGACCGCCGTGGGACGGGCAGCGGCGATACGGGAGGCGGCCTCCCCCAGCATGTCCAGGAACTCCCCGAGGCCGCTGGCCTGGATCTGGCGGGAGGCCAGGGCCATGGCGTAGGCGGCAGTAACACCTATGGCCGGGGCGCCCCGGACCCGCATCTCCCGGATGGCATCCACCACCTGCTGGTAACCATCCAGCTTCAGGGTGACTTGCTCCAGCGGCAGGCGGGTCTGGTCCAGGAGATGCAACTGGCCATCAGACCATAGAATCGGTCTTATTTCCGCCACCTATTGTCCTCCCTGGACGGGAAATTCCGGCAATGAAATCTGGGTATAAACAGCGTGAAAAAAGCATGAAAAAAGCTTCCCACGCAGAGAAGCTTAAATGATCCCCACGCCCCTCATCTTTCGTTCCCGCCGGCATAAGCCGCCAAGAACGCCGGATTTAGCACCGTATCCCGAGGTCCGCAAGCGCGTCTAACGGGACCGGTTGCTAGGCTTCGTCGGGCCGTCCCCTCCGCCGTTCTGGATAAAGGGTTCCAGTGAACTATTCTATTGTTAAGCAGGCATTATGTTACTAACGGCTGGCAGCCATGTCAAGAATGATAGCGGTGGGGCAGGGCAATCGCGTGATACATAGAGGCGATTTTCCAGTTGACCCCGGGAGACGGCGCGGAAAAGCAAAAGGGCGCCTGCTGGCGCACCATCGTCATTCCGGCGCAGGCCGAAATCCAGCCGCGTCTCGTGTCCCACTGAC
>JADFFS010000012.1 GCA_022568195.1 Chloroflexota bacterium
CCACGGCAACCCCTACACCAACGCCAACGCCCACTGCCACGCCCACGCCTACCCCCACGGCCACGCCCACCACTACGCCCATGGTCGGGACGGAGCAGCAAGCCCGCCTCAGGGTGTGGATTGCCGTGCGGAGTTGCTTCGACCCTTTGCCACCCTTGGATGTCTTCACCTCCTACCAGGACCAGCCCCATCGCTGGATAGTAGAGGGACGGGGAGAGCTCGAGTCGTTGGGCGGCGAGACTGAAACCGTCACCTATGGCCTCTGGTTCGTGGATGTTGAAACCGGCGATATCACCCCCTCCGACCGGCTGGCCCGGATCGCCGCCGCAAACACCTCTTGCTTCAAGGAGCCCTGAGCGGCTCTTCGTGTTCGCAATATGGATATGTTAGGCAGCGGGACCGTAAGAGTCAGGGAAATGACAGATTCGGTCCCGGCAGAGGATAGTGGCCAGCAGGAGGCAGGGCCGATGAGGCCTCTGCACAAGGTGAGGGGAGTTCTTGCAGGCTGTCGGAAGAGACACATCTCCCGACGCTGGATTGTGGTTGCTCTATTACTGGTCAGTGCATTCCTCACTGCTCTAGTCATAGGCGGGGATCCTGTTGCGGCGGCCACCTTTGGCGTAGGTGACACTGTCGAAGTCTACAATACTGGCGCGAGCGGGCTCGTTGTGCGTGGTCCCACCGCGTGTGGATCGCAGATAGGGGGCAAGTTCGATGGCGACAGGGGTGAAGTCCTAGAGGGGCCCGTCTTCTGCGATGGCTACAATCGTTGGAAGATACGCTGGGAAGACTGGGATTGAGTACGTTGCTTCCGCTCTATGGCCACAAGTATCGGCAGCCCGCGTTTCAGGCCGAGTTCGACCCTCCCCGTCTCCACCGGTAAGCCGGACAATATTGGTCCAGAATTGACGGTCAGCGGTGGTAACGGCACCGCTGAGCTGCGGTTACCATCTGCACAACGTTTTGTCGACGGCGTGTCTAGAGATTTCTGTTACCTTCATCGTCTCGTCCTTCCAGGACTCGCCTATCTCAGGCCACCTGGAGACCGAGGGGTTGCTGATCCGCTTGGCTAAACTGGCAGGTTGGGTATGACTTAGGAACCCGCTTCAGCGTATATGGTGCCTAGGCTTGTACGTAAACCACCTCTACGCGTTCAAGATAAACTGAAACCTCTTCCGCCAACATCCGGACCTTCTCCGAGTTTCGCTCCTTGGCGCACTGCTCGAGGGATGCGCCAATCTCGCTGATGGCGTCGAATCCATAGGCGCTCCCGACCCCTTTCATGTTGTGGCCCAAAATCTGGATTTTCTCATAATCCCTCTGCTCACAAGCCTCGACAATAGACTTGACGTCTTCAAGTTGGTGACTCAGGAATGTGGGCACTAGGTCCTGGATCTCGGTGTAGACGTAGACGACAGTCCTTTTGATTGTTTCAGATCGTACCGGTTGGGTCATGCCTTCACCCCGTTTGTATATGCGTGTATTGTGTCCAGCAGCCGTGACTTCTTTATCGGCTTGTTAATGTGAGTGGTACAGCCCGCGTCCAGGCTTTTTTGCACCTCCTCCTTAAGGGCGTAGGCGGTTAACGCGATGATGGCGGTCGGGGCCACCCCTTGCTCGTGCTGCCATTTGCGGATCGCTCTAGTAGCGGCGTAGCCATCCATCACCGGCATCTGCATGTCCATAAGCACCAGATCGTAATCGCCAGCGACAAACTTTCGCACCGCTATCTCGCCGTTTTCGGCGATGGTTATCTGGTGTGGGGTATCTTTCAGGTAAGCCTGGACGAGCATCCGATTGTCTCTGGAGTCTTCCACCAAGAGAATCCGCAGGGCACGGCCGTTAGAGGTAGTGGAATGGGCAGCCGGCGCCCGCTCTCGAGCGGCATCCCCAATGAGGTCCCTGGCGGCGATAATTGCCTCGTGCAATTCGGATTGTTTGACTGGTTTCTTCAGGGAATGGGAAATGCCTAGTTGTCGGCAGCGTTCGATATCATCGATCCGCAAGTCAGAGGGCAGCATCATGATGATCACACCGGCAAATCCGATGTCTTTGTTAACCTGTTCCGCCACGTCAAATCCGTCCATGCCGGACAGTTGCCGGTCGAGTATCACAATTTGGTATGGGTCGCTCCTTTCACCGGCACGGGCCAATTCGACGAGCGCCTGTGGGCCATTCTGCGCTTCCGTTACCGAGGCGCCCCACGAGGCTACCAAATCCCGCTCGATAGCGCGGCTGGCGTCATTGCCGTCGACGACCAAGACCCTCAAGCCTTTCAACTCCTCCCGTTGTCGAGTTTGGCCCTCAACGACCTCATCTTGCACACCGAAGCGCGCTGTAAAGTAGAAGGTGCTCCCCTCGGCGAGTTTACTCTCGACCCAGATGTGTCCCCCCATAAGTTCTACCAAGCGCTTGGAGATGGTCAGGCCCAGGCCGGTCCCCCCGTACTTTCGGGTAGTTGAGGAGTCGGCCTGGACGAAACTCTCGAAGATATCCTCCAACTTGTCCGGTGGTATGCCAATTCCTGTGTCGGAAACTCTGAAACGGAGGGCGCCAGCCTCGGGGGTATCCGGATCATTCTCCACATACACCTCGACTCTTCCTTTTTCTGTGAACTTAATCGCGTTGCCGAGCAGATTAGTGATGACCGGACCCAAGCGGACCGGGTCACCAACCACCGTGGCCGGTACATCTGGCGCAAAATGGCAATTCAGTTCAAGCCCCTTTTCGTGAGCCTGCACTCCCAAGACTTCGACGGTGTTTTCAAGGAGTTCTCGAAGATCAAACTCAATCCCCTCCAGGACGAGCTGGCCCGCCTCCAGCTTGGAGAGGTCGAGAATGTCGTTAATTGTGTTCAGCAGGGCATCCCCTGCGTTCCGGAAAACCCGAACGTATTCCTGCTGCTCCCCTTCCAACGGGGTTTCCGAGAGTAAGTCTGCCATGCCGATGATGGCATTAAGCGGCGTGCGGATCTCGTGACTCATGCTGGCGAGGAAGTTCGACTTTACCTCCAAGGCTTCAAGGGCGGCGGCGTGGGCTTGGGCATTCTCCAGCAGCGCTCCAAGTCCCGCGGCGACGGCTGTCAAAACCCTAACCCGGTCAGGGGTGAAGTGGTTGGGTAGCCGCGAGACGACGTTTACCAGCCCCACGGGTGATCCACCAGCTTTGACCGGCACCAAGACCATGGATTTCGCGCCTTGCTCAAGGATTGAAGGCGAGGCCTGGGGAAAACCGGCGTAGTCGTTGACCAAAACCGGCTCCCCTTTTTGGAAGGCGGACAACGCGAGGGTTTCACTGGCGGAAAGGACAATCGTTGGCGGCGTCAGGAACGTCGCCGGCCCGCCGATAGTGACAAGACGGAGCCCTCCCTCCTCCGGGACCCGGAGCGTCACCCAGTCCGCCTGGACCAGTTCGGCTACCTCGTCTAGAACGCCTTTGCACTTCTCCTCGAAACTCTTGGGTTGAACCAACATGTTGGCGATGTGGACCAGGGCCTCAAGTTCTTGCGTACGAAGACGCTCCGTTTCTTCAGCCCGCTCGCGCTCGGTCATTTCTTTCTTCAGGTCTTCGTTGGCATACACCAGTTCCTGGGTCCGCTGCTCGACCTTCTGTTCCAGGCTGGCGTAGGACTCCCGAAGCCTGGAGGTCATCCGGTTAAACTCCTCGGCGAGCTCCTCCAATTCGTCGCCCGTGCGAATATCGATGCTCTGGTCCAGATCGCCCCTTCCGATCTGGGCGGCGCTGGCCTGGAGGGACTGGATCGGGGCAACCATCCTGCGGGCGAAATATAAACTGGCGACTACCGCCAGGCCGAACCCCACCAGGAGGAATAGGCCGGTGCGCCAAATGGAGGCGTACAGCGGCGCGAAGGCTTCAGCCAGAGGTTGTTCCACGATCACATGCCAGCCCACCGGCTCAATGGTCTTGTATGTGGTTAGAACCCGCTGGCCCTCCATGTCCCGAGCGATCATCACCTCCGTTTGTTGCTGCTTGGTCCGGCTCGGTGGTGCTTCAAGGGCCGTTCGTACCTGCACGAAGGAAGAGAGGTCGGTCTTCTTCAGCACCAGGCCGATATCTGGGTGAGCCACCAAAGTACCGCTGGCGTCGACGGCATAGGCGTAGCCGGTCTTCCCTATTTGTATTTGGGACATAACGTCCCAGATGAACTTCAGGTTCACTTCCGCCATCACCATCCCCGGCTCTGGTCCTAGTTCCGGCACGGCGATCGTCATAAACGGCTCGGATTCGTTACGGAAGTAAACCGGGCTGAAGTAGACGTCCTCGGTATTAGCTGCCGGCAACCTGGATTCCTCAGGGGATTCGGCTCGGCCCCCGATCATATCGACCGAAATACGGGAGACTCGAAGCTGCTCCTCACCCTTAGCATCGAGGTAGCTGATATCGGTGATGGCTGGGACATGTTTTAGGAGGCCCAGGTAGTAAAGTCGCCGGCGTTCCAGGCCAGCAGCGCTGGCGGGCTGCGGGTTGTTGGCGGCCCCCTCTACCTGCTGGACAATCTCGCCGATGAACCGCTCGATTGCCAACGCCGCGGAGGCCGCTCTCTCTCGCTCGAACTCGGACAGCGCATCCCTGCGGTCCTGGAAGCCGAAGAATAGTTCCACCGCCCCGCTCATGAGCAGGGCTCCGGTGACCAGGACCACAAAGATCCCGGTGTACTTCCGGAAGAGCCGGCTCTTGGGGCTGCGTAGGACCGTCACCATGTCCCCTCCTAGGGTTGGTCCGCCTACCGGATAACCTGAGTCGTGCGGAGAAGGAAGGGTTCTGGGAAGGTCACACCAATCGCATCCGCGGCCTTCTGGTTGACTACTAATTCGAAGGTAGTGGGGTGCTGCACCGGCATTTCGGCCGGGTTGGCGCCATTCAAGATTTTATCCACGAAGGTTGCTGCGTTCCGGTACAAGTCTCGAAAACTCGGTCCGTAGAGCATCAGACCGCCGGCCGCCACGAAATTCATCGTCTCGTACATAGCGGGAAGGCGGTGGTCCTTCGCCAGGTCAACTATTCGTTGCTGGTGCTTGATCGTCAGCGGGTCTCTGAGGACCATTAGGGCGTCCGCCCGCTTACTAATGGCCTTCTCGAATGCCGCCTCGAAATCGGGGTTTGGTTCCCGTACTTCCAGGGATATGATCTCCAGCCCGAAATCAGGGACCGCGGCCTGAATCTCCCGGAACATGCGTGGCGTGTTGGGGTGGTCCGGGTGCCACAATACGGCTAATCGGGAGAGTCCGGGGATGGCCTCCTTGAGCAACTGAACTCGTTTCGCGCTTAGCTGGGGAGAGATCTGGGTGCTTCCTGTCACGTTGCCGCCAGGCCGAGCCAAGCTGGCCACCAACCCCGTGCCAACAGCATCACCGCTGTTTGTCATCACGATGGGGATCGTGGTGGTTTCTTTCTTAGCGGCTTTGACCGCCTTGGTTCCCCCGGCTATTATCAGGTCTACTCCATCACTGACGAACTCTTTAGCGATGCCGGGGAGCTCCTCCCGGTTGCGTGTGACTCGCCAGTCGATCGTGATGGTCTCTCCTTCAACGTACCCATGTTCGCGCAGCCCATCTCGCAAAGCCTCGATGAAGGGCTCCGTGGCGGATACAGATAGGAAACCAACGTGGGGTATTTTCGCCGCCTGCACCTCTTGGGACGAGCCACACCCAGCGGCCATCAGGCTTAGTACAGCCAGCGCCGCGACCGGCAAGATCGCCCTCTTCATGGCCGTCCGAGCCCTCCCAACGAAATGTGGAACAGGCATATATTTCAACAGACCCAGGGTAACCCGCCACGACCCAGCCGCCGCCCTGGTTGCTTTGGAAGTAGCGCTACTCATGGGAGACTCCTTTGAGTTGAGATGAAGTGAATATATCGAGATTTCCACTAGGTTCCAATTTCAAGGGCGTATCAAATTGCCGGTGGAGCATATCAATAAGATATCCAACGCGTGATGTCGGCCAAGAGGAAAGCTTTAAGGATTAAATATTGGATCCTGCAGCGGCTGACGCTCCTGGAGGGGATGGCTGGCTCCAAACAACTCACTGGAGATGGGCAACTTCTCCATATGCGGACCTGTCGAGGCCACTAACAGTTGAGCCAGTAGCCTACTCCTAACTCTGTCAGAATGAGGGACGGACACTCGGGAACGGGTTCGATCTTTTTACGGAGACGCCCAATATGGAGGCGGAGAATCTGGGACTCGCCGGCGTACTCGGGTCCCCATACTTCGGTCAGGATCTGTGCGGAAGTGAGGATTTTGCCTCGATGCCGGGCGAGTAGGGCCAGCAACGGGAACTCGGTGCGAGTCAGGTGAATGGGCCGGCCGCCACGAGTCACTTTTCGGGCAGAGAAGTCAACTACCAGGCCGTTCCACTCGATACCATCTATATCGGTCTCCTCCCCAGGGCGGTAGCGGCGGAGCACGGCCTTCACCCTGGCGAGGAGAACGCCTGAACTAAAGGGCTTGGCCAGGTAGTCGTCGGCACCAGCGTCAAAGCCCTCAATCACCTCTTCCTCGCGACCCCTCGCCGTCAACATAATAACGGGGACATCGGAATTGGACCGCATTCGGCGACAGACCTCCAGTCCATCGACCTCGGGGAGTCCGATATCCAGTAGAACCAAATTCGGCGCCTCCCGAGCTAACTGGTCCAGCGCGGATCTCCCGTCCCAGGCTACGATTACTTGGAAACCTTCGAGTTCCAGGTACCGCCGCACCAAGCGCACGATGGCAGGATCATCGTCGACAATCTGAACGATTGATTTACCCACGACCGCTGACGCTTTACCTTTGATGGGAGCAGGTTTCGGACTCGTTTTCATCTTCGGCCTTCCGGCCACAAACCTCCAGCTACACTGGGCCCATTGTCCACTGCCGCCACCATGTCCGCCAAGGCCGATCGGGGTAAGGTATGGGACACCGAAAGGGGCCGAGCGCTCGGCATCTCCGGTGCCTGGACCGCCTTAGAGGAACCGCAGGAAGTGCGCATCAATATTAAACCGTCCACCACCCTCGGTGGCAGACTTCAGGTAGGTATTTGACATAATGTAGCAGTTTACTTCAATTTACATAATGTATACAACGATGTTCGTATAAATACTACAATATATGCTGGGATAAGTAAATAGGTAGGTCTACTTAGTGCCGTGATGGACGCTAGGAGGGAGCACACCCGGTTTGATTTCTTCAACTGACGAGGTATAGGACCCGTGCAACCTGTGTAAGAGGGAGGCTAGTTGTGGTCGTCGTGGGGTATTTTAGAAATAGCGAAAAGGGTATAAAAATGTCCCTTCCAGCGCCCGAGTCCTGGGCCACCAAACCGGTGGCTTATTCATCATCTTCCTGATACTGCCGTTGCGCCGGAGAAGGCCGGCGACGTTTCCGCCCTGTCTGGGTTCGCCCTGTATGCCATAAGGATAAACAGACCGGCAGGCGCGCCAAACATTCCAAACCGTTCAAGGGTCGAGAGCATATGGAAGGTCTGGGCGTGCTCGATGGCTGGTAAACCGGATGTCACGAAAAGAAGCTCGGTAAACACTTTCCAGACCAATACAAATACCAGGATGGGCCGCATGGGGCTTATCAGGACCAGTGCCCCCAAGGCCATTTCAAAAACGCCTGTGGCGAAAAGGAAGGTTTCCGGGTCAGTCAGCGGACCAGGAAGCCCCACCGAGGCGAAATGGCCGATGAGGAACAGCTTTCCCTCGATGGCACCGTAAGCTCCGTGGGTGATTAAATACGCCCCGATGCTCAACCGTAGCGTCCACTTGATTATCTCGACTTTGTCTTGGGTCAATGCGGGTGCCGCAACCCCCCTGAACCAATCCTTGATAGAGTTGCCCCAGCCGACCCAAAGCAACAGGGCGAGGGGAGGTCCGTAGTAGCCGGCACTCTCCAAGAAATACCACCAAGCCGACCCGGTTAGGGGCCTCAGCTCGGCCGTCCACAGCCCCCAAATCACCATGAACAGAAGTGCCGCCCGGGCCGGCATGAACCGTACAGGCATGAACAACACTACCAAGCCGGCAGCAATTTCCACCGCCCCGATCAACGCCATCAAAGGGTACGCGGCCTCTTCGCCTATCCCGGCAAAAGCAAAAAACCGGAGCCACGACTCCCTTCCAAGGACGCCCCAAAAGCCGTGAAAAATGAAGTTCATCGCGGCAGACACGCGGAGAATCCAAAAGATCGCGGCCGCCACGGAGACGTGACCGGGGCGCGAAACAGCTAACCGCTGTGGCGGTTTCAGAACGGACATTAGTCCAGCAGAGGCAAACCTCATGATGTACCCTCTTTCATCGAGCAGCTCAATCGCTGGCAGCGGCCGCAGGCGCCGGGAGACCCGGAGCTGCGGGGCGATCCGCGGCTTTGCCCTTCGCCTCCTTCCACTTCGGCCCATAGATCATCAGAAGAAGGAGTCCAAACGGCCCGGCATAGTCTCCGAACCTTTCCAAAGTTCGGAAAATCAGATAGGCCTGAGGATGCTCTGTAACGGGCAGCCCGGAGATGGGATACAGGAGCCCTACAAAAACTTCCCATACTATGATCAGCGCAACGGCCGCCCGGACCGGCTTGAGCAGGATCAGGGCGCCCATTCCTATTTCAATCCAACCAACGGTCATCAGAAACGTCTCAGGGTCCATCCACGACCCGGGAAGCCCCACGGCCGCAAAATGCCCGATCAGCAGAGGCTTTGCCTCGACGACGCCGTAGAGTCCATGGGTGATTAGCTGCACGGCGATGGACCACCGGAGCACCCATTTGATGGCCTCGATCTTATTAACCGTCAGAGTGAATGTCCGGATTGGCATTAGCCAGTCTTTGACCGTTTTCCCCCAACCGGCGTATAGGAACAAAGCCAAGGGAGGCCCGTAGTTGCCGGACCGCTCAAAAAAATACCACCAGGCCGACCCGGTCAAGGGCCGTAACGAGGCTGTCCAGACCGTCCAAATGAGGATCCATAGAATTGCCCATCTTGTTGGCATGAACAGCACAATCAGGCCAAGGGTGATGTCCATTACTCCGACCAACCGCTGCAGTACCTCGGCGGATTCCGCACCGATAGCGGCGAAGGCAAAGAAAGGGATCCAATCCTCTTTCCCGACCACGCCCCAAGCACCGTGGAAGAGCATATTAAGTCCAACGGCGATTTTTAAGACCCACAAAATGGCCGTATCAAGGGTTATATCTTTAGGCCATTCGCCCAGCACCAGACGGGGCGCCTTCACCCCGCCCAATAATCTGTAGGTTCCACTGCTCATATTCGTCGCAACCTTTACGTGGCCATTCCTGGTTGGGTTAGGCATCGTTTGTCGGGTTGGACTTTGCCATCCGGACCACAATCAACATTCGCGAGCCTGCGGCCGCAAGGGATTTGGCCCACCGGCACGACCAGAGCAATCCAGCCCCACCAATTAGGATTTTGGTTCGGGAATCAGACTAGCAACGGTCCGGAGCCGAATTAATGGGGGATGCACCAATCCTGTCCACCAACTTTTTATGGGGGTATACACCCAATCAAGCTAGTTGTTGTCGACCCGGTGTTGGAAAGAGCACCTGGCCCCGCACCGGTGGCCGCCCGTTTCCGCTGACCCGTCTGACTACACGGTCGTTATCAATCGCCCTGCGTGTGTCGTTCTGAGGGAGTCTGCCTGGGCGGACGCCTGAAGAACCTCTTTTTGCCCGAATGAGATTCTTCGGCCCGGACGAGTCGGCGTTAAGCGGAGAGTCCGGGAAGGGGCAGGGGTCTGCATTTGCTGAGGGTTGGCAAGAGGATCCAATGGGTACGTTAGGGGGAGGCCCGGCCGGAAGCCGCCGGCCAGGGTTTGTTGGGGCAAACACCCAAGGGGTTAGGGGTATCCCCTCAAGGCGGTGAAGTGCAAACCGCAGGTAGTTCTGGTAATATGCCTTCCGGAGGGTAGCTCTGTTTGGGCCGAGGATGTGCCCTGAACGTTGGCTGCCTAGGGGTCAGGTGACCAGACCCTGCGGATACGGGCGATGGTTAGCAATATCGAAATGCAAGACATCAACCTGGTGGACGACCGAATGCTCCCGGAGGAGTCCGAGCCTCAAGTCGGCAACAAGGTGAAGCTCCTGATTGCCGAGGAACAGGAGATTCTAAGAGAAGCCTATCAATCCTTCTTCTCGAATCATCCCAGTATTGAGGCAATCAACAGCTCGGGAGACACCGATGGGGAAGTGTTGGTGGGCAAGGCTCGGTCGCTCAAGCCCGATGTCATCCTCTTGGGCATCGGGGTTCTTCAAGCTTCCCAGGTGGAAGTCTTGGAAATGCTCGGGGAAAACTGCCCCGAGGTGGCCATAGTTCTGGTATCGGCTGCCTACGATATCAACAGCTTCGACGCGCTCCGGCAGCACTCCAGAGGAACGTCCATTGGATGTGCCTATCTGCTGAAGCACACGATAAACTCGGTGCGCGAGCTCACTCACGTGATCCTAGGGGTCGCGGAGGGTCGCGTGATCATCGATCCTGCGGTCAGGGACGGGTTGATCGCCTCGCCGAACCCTCCCACCTCGCTGCTTAAGGAGTTATCGCCGCGTGAGCTGGAGGTTCTGAGCTGGATGGTTAAGGGCTACCGCAACCGCACCATAGCGGATATCCTTTTCCTGGAGCTGAAAACGGTGGAACGACACATCAACTCCATCTACAGCAAACTGGGTAACTGTCCGGAGTCAAAGGAAATGCGGGTACACGCCATAACCCTTTACTTGAGAGCCACGGGCCAACTACCACCCGAAGACTTGGCCCAAAGTGGTTAAGGTTTGGAGCAAGAAAGGGACCCTACCTTCTGTGCCAGATGGGTACTCTCAGCAGCGCTACCGGTGAGCTTGAGAAGTTGCGTGACTCCTCGGCAAGCCCAGGGAAATCGGTGACAGAGACTACCAGAATTATATTTCGATGTTGGAAGAATCCCTGGGTGACTCCGGTGTACCAACAATAAGTCTTCCGGTGGAGTCCTTTTGGCTTCGGCGGGAGATTTTGAAGGAGCGGCGCACACAGCCTGGGTCAAGCCGATACCCTGTCTAAAGCAGGGGACAGTTAACGCCAAGGCGTGCGACAAGAGTCGGCCAGCGACTTGGACATTCTCCCCGTCCAGTTTACCGCTACTAATACAGCCCAACCGTGTTTCAGGTATCGTTCGACTCTCCCCCGTCTTCACAAGAAACACAAATCAGCCGCCCCTGGCTAACAGTTAGCCAGGGGCGGCTCGTTTATTAAAACCACATCGCTGCCTTTGCGGGTCGTAGCGATCTCGAACAGAGGCTGGAAGGCCGGCTTGGGCCGGATGGCCACTATTGACGTCTCCTCGACGGTGTCCACATAGACAGCGTCCAGCATTGTTAATAGCAACCTTCGCCGCTCTGTTAACGTGGCCTCTCCCAAAATGGCAGGCAGTTCCTCCTGCAGGATTCCCGTCTCTTTCGTTGCATCCACACCTGGGATCACCAGCTCAGCCAGCTCGTCCTCCAAGGAACGTTGCTACCGCAGGTAGGCGTCATCAGAGTAGAGGTTGTCGACGTAAGCCCTCCCCAATCGCTTGAGCCAAGTAGGCCTGCCTTGAGGAAGAAGCTCGGGATGGATCAGCCGATTCTGCGCATTTACGCCTGTGAGGGAGGAGATGCCTCATGACAGTGGGGCCATCGACCGCATCGGGGGAAGTTGACGGGCTTGGGATGCCGATTTATAGTTCGAGACATCCCAGGGGGCACATGTTTAGTGAAATCAGTTTGATCTGCGAAATCCCAGTTAATGAGTGACGCCGCCAGCCACGGCACCGGGCCAGAGAGCACCGTCACGTGTCGTTGGTGCGGGGCCGAAAACCAGATCCTGGGGGAATCTTGCCAGCGGTGCGACCGGTTCACCGTTCGCAGGCCCCGGTGGGCCGACATCATCCCCAGCAATCAGAAGTGGCTTACCAAACGCCGCGTCCTCAGGATTGCTATCGCCCTCATCTTGTTGGTAGCTCTGGTCTGGTTCAACTACCCGTTCGTGCCCAATCCTATGATCCTCCTGTTCAAGAAGCCCACCACCAATTTGGCGTCCTCCACATTGCCCGGCCAGTGGTCCACAGCGGGTCGAGACCAGCAATCGAGCCGCTACTTGCCCCAAGTACCAGACGAACCCCGGGGTCAAGTATCATGGTCCCGGTTCCTGGGCATTAACACGCGATCGACGCCCACTGTGGCTGACGGTGTGGTCTATCTGGGTGCTCACTTCAAAGTGTTGGCCTTGGACGCGGAAACAGGAACGGTTATCTGGGAACAGGCGACAAAAGGCCCCGTCCATTCCTCGCCCGCCGTGGCGGGAGATACGCTGTTCCTGGGTTTTATGGACCACCGCATGTTGGCCTTGGAACAGAACACCGGAACGGTCCGGTGGCAATTCGAGACCGGTGGCGCCATCACGGGCTCCGCCAATGTAACTAACGGCATCGTTTATTTCGGCTCTTGGGACAACTTCATCTACGCTCTGGACGCTGCTACCGGCGAACTTATCTGGAAGACCCGGACCGTGGGGGAAATTCGCTCCGCCGTCGCCGTACACGAGGGCGCCCTCTTTGCCAGCGACAACGAGGGGAATCTTTACATCCTAAATGCCCGCACGGGCCAGAAGCGCATGCGATTCAGAACTGGAAAACCGAATGCCGCATCCCCTGCGGTGGGCAACGGGCTCGCCTACTTTCCTTCGGGGGGCAAGGTCTATGGGATAGATGCCGGGGTTAGAGAGATTCCTGGAGAGTTGCAGTTCAAGAAAATATGGGCCCAGTTTTGGCTGTGGCAGGTCCCCGGCATTCCCAAACCTTCCGGCCAGAGAGGCGCACGTTGGCGCTTCTCGCCCAAAGATACGAAAGCCGGCATCATATCCTCGCCGGCGGTTACTGCGGAAGCGTGGTACGCCGGAGATACCCAGGGCCTTTTTTATGCCAGGGACGCCATCGACGGCACCGAGTTGTGGAGCTTCCAGGCTGATGTGACGATTCTCGGCTCACCCGTGGTGTTGGGTAACCGCGTGTACTTCGGGGACATGGGGGGTGAATTCTATTCCCTGGACCGCAATACTGGGCAGGTTATTTGGCAGGTGTCGTTGGGGGCTCCCATTGCGGTCTCCCCGGTGTTTGCCCAAGGCCGTTTTTTCGTTCGCACCACCGACGGCCGGTTGCATGCCATCGAGTAACGTTAAGCCCGCGCCCCTTGAGGCCCACCACAGGCAGTGCTAGAATCGGCAAAGTATGAATTTAGCTTTCTCCACCCACCTTCCCCGGCCGGAATATATTAACCCCCAGCTTATAAATTTATTGTTACTCCAGACCAATGTGTGGCGAAGGTCAAGCAGTTGCAGGAGCACGGCGTCCAGTATTTGGCCTGCTACTTCGACTTCGCTGGGATGGAGCGCATGAAAGTACTGAAAGCCACGGAGCTTTTTTCCAAAGAGGTCGTGCCGCGCCTCGGCTGACCTTTGGCCCAGCAGGCGACCGGTTCGAATCCTGACAGCGAACCGTCATTGGCACCTCACCCTGCATCGCTTGCCCCGAGGAGGAAATTATGGCCCAATTGGTTCTAGCCGCCGCCGTACCTCACCCGCCCCGGTTGATCCACGAGATGACTCTTGCTACCGGCGAGTTACGGGCCGCCGCCTTGATGAAACAGGTCCGAGGCTACGTGGAGAACGCAGCCCCGGACGTGCTCATTGAAGTGGACTCCGACCACTTGGTCAACTTTTTCTACAACAATATGCCCACCTTCTGCATTGGAATGGCCGAGGAGGCCGAAGGACCCTCTGAATCCTGGTGTCCCATGCCTCGGTACACCGTCCGTGGTCACGTCCCCATGGCCAGGGCACTCCTGGGCTACGGACTCCGGTCCAACTTCGACTTGGCCGTGGCCGAAGAGCTGCGGCTGGACCACTCGTTGATGGTGCCCCTGCATTTTCTCAATCCAAATATGGAGCTACCGGTGGTCCCCATTTATACCAACGGCTTCGCCGCCCCCATACCTTCCGCTCGGCGGTGCTACTCCCTGGGCCGGATGATTCGCCGCTTCATCGAGCAATGGGACCAAGACCTACGGGTGGCCATTATTGCCAGCGGTTGTTTCGCCATGGACGTCGGCGGTCCGCTCCGGGGATGGACCGACCAGAAGTGGGTGGACACAGTTAGTTCGTTGCTGGAGCGAGGCGAGTACCAGACGTTGGCCCGCCGCGCCACCGCGCAGCGAATGGCCGCAGCAGGGAACAACAGTAGCGAGTTGCTCAACTGGATTACTCTTACCGGAACGTTGGGCGCCACCAAACCCACCTTCTTGGAAACCGACGACGGTTCCGGATACGCCGTGTGGCAGTTGGAGCAAACATAGATATGAGCATCTACCTTGTGAACAAATTTCTTTATCGCGCCGACAACGACGCTGATTTTCGTCAACGCCTCCTGGAAGACCCGGTTGGAATGGCCGAGACCTACCCCTTCTCGCCGGATGAACTGAACGCCCTTATCAACGGGGACGTGGGTAAGCTGTACCAAATGGGGGTACATACCTTTTTGCTCAACCACATGGCCCGCTACGAGTTGTATGGCGTCAACCGGGACAACTACCTCGACAAGATTCGAGATGGGATGGACTATGACCCCAGGTTCGAAGAAGGCCAGATGCCGACCCAGTATTTCGTGAACCCGGCCGACCAGCAGAAAGGCGCTTGACTTGAGTCTTTGAAACTTGCCACGGAGGCCGGAAGCAATCGATGCGCTCGATCTGTTTATGTTTGCATCCGTGACCCACAACGCACTTAACCCTTCATTGACAGGGAAATCCGCTTGCGCTCCAGGTCCACCTCCAACACGGTAACCCACACCCGCTGCTGCACTTTGACGATATCCGAGGGATTTCTGACGAAGCGGTCCGCCAACTGGCTGATGTGCACCAGCCCGTCCTGGTGCACGCCCACATCGACAAAGGCGCCGAAACCGGTCACGTTGGTTACCACCCCCGGCAGCTTCATCCCCGCCGCCAGGTCCTGGATTTTGTTTACGCCTTCGGCGAAGTAGAATGGCTCAAACTCCTGACGGGGGTCCCGTCCGGGCCGGGCCAGCTCTTCGATTATGTCCTTCAACGTGGGCAATCCCACCTTGTCGCTAACGTAGCGATGGGGATCTATCTGACGGGATATGCTGGCGTCGCCCACCAGTTGGTCTAGCGGATGGCCCAGATCTTTGGCGATGGCCTCCACCACCCCGTAGGACTCGGGATGCACGGCGCTGGCGTCCAGTGGATGGGTGCCATCCCTAATTCGCAAAAACCCCGCCGCCTGCTCGAAGGCCTTGGGACCCAGGCGCGGGACTTTCTTCAGGGATTCCCGGGAGGCAAATGGGCCGTAACTGTTCCGGTGCTCCACGATAGCCTTGGCCAACCGGGGACCCAGGCCCGAAACGTAGGAGAGCAACTCGCCGCTGGCGGTGTTCAACTCCACGCCCACATTGTTGACGCAACTGCCCACCACATCGTCCAGGCGTTCCTTGAGGGCCTTCTGATCGACATCGTGCTGGTACTGGCCCACACCGATGGCCTTGGGGTCTATCTTGACCAATTCGGCCAGGGGGTCCATGAGGCGGCGGCCGATGGAAACAGCCCCCCGGACGGTAATGTCCTCATTGGGAAACTCAGTCCGCGCCACCTCCGAGGCTGAGTAGACCGAGGCCCCGCTCTCGTTGACCATTACCACAGGAATTCCAGGGCCCAACCCCAGCCCCCTCAAAAAGGCTTCGGTCTCCCGGCCCCCGGTGCCATTTCCCACGGCGATGGCTTCAACATGGTACTGGCCGCACAGTTGGTCTAACTTCTTGGCTGCCTCCTCCTCTCCCCGTCCGCCCAGCAGGGGATACACAGTATCGTGATACAGCAACCGGCCCTGGCGGTCCAGGCATACCAATTTGCAGCCGGTGCGGAATCCGGGGTCCAGCGCCAGGACGTTCTTCTGTCCCAGGACCGGGGCCAGAAGCAGCTCTCGGAGGTTGTCGGCGAATACTTTGATGGCCGTGTCTTCAGCGCGAACTCTAGCTTCTTTGCGAATCTCCGTTTCGATGGAGGATTCCAGCAGCCGCTGGTAACCGTCCTGAACCGCCAGCCGCACCTGTTGCGCGGCCTCGGTTTCCCCTTTGACGAAAATCCCCTCCAGGATCGCCATCGCCTGCGCGACGGGCGGTGCGATATGGATCGCCAGTAGCGCCTCTCTCTCGCCTCGGAGCATGGCCAGCACCCGGTGGGATGGCACGTCAGCCACCGGCTCCTCCCACTCGAAGTAATCCCGGTACTTGGCCGCTGCCGCGTCCTTACCCGAAACCACCCTGGAGGAGAAAGTGCCCTGTGACCAGAACAGCTTCCGCATTGCCCCCCGAGCTGTGCTGTCTTCGCTGACCCACTCGGCGATGATGTCCCTGGCTCCGCCCAGGGCATCGTCGACGTTTTCCACCCCGGATTCCGGATTGACGTACTCAACAGCAACGAGGTTGACGTCAAAATTCTCCTGTTCCCAGAGGTACAGCGCCAGTGGTTCCAGACCCTTTTCCCGGGCGATGGTGGCACGCGTGCGCCGCTTGGGACGGTAGGGTAGATAGATGTCCTCCAGGACTGCCATGGATTCGGCAGAGAGAACTGCCTCCCGCAATTGCTCGGTCAGCAGACCCCGCTCTTCCAGGGAAGCCAGGATAGCCTCCCGCCGGTTCCCCAGTTCCCGAAGCTGCGACAAGCGGTCCCGAATGCTGGTGATAGCCACCTCATCCAGGCTGGCGGTAGCCTCCTTGCGGTACCGGGCAACAAAGGGCACGGTAGCTCCACCGTCTAGCAAGCCAACGGTGGCTTGCACCTGCCCTTGGGTTAATTTAAGCTCCCGGGCAATCTGGGGAATCGCAACGTCAACCATGGTCACCCATTCCATCGAGCCAGCCTGAGACTCTTTAATTCTTGGTGAAAGCTGTCGGAATCAACGCGCATCTGAGTTTGTCCGATTGTCTGGGGATCGCACCTCACGCCCAAAACCGTGTCTTGACTGGCTTTTGCGCAGGTGTTCGCCTCCCGACGCCATGGCGAGCGAGCAGGTCCGAATTGCCGAATCGTTGGGCCCTCCTGGGCGGGTTTCGTCCCTGGCCAAACTAAGTTGGGCTTTCGCCCTGGAAGCCCCCAAGCTGCCCACGTTAATTATACTGTTCGTTGTGTTTGTGGCCATCTTTGCCCCCCTGCTAGCTCCCCACAACCCCGAAGTTTCCGTGAAACCGGTAAAGGTCTTCGCTCCACCGGTCTATTCAGGTGGCAGTTGGGACACCCCCTTGGGCACCGATTTTCAGGGGGGGATATTCTGAGCCGTCTCATTTTTGGGGCTAGGACATCAATCATCATCGGCCTGCTGGGCACCGTGTTCGCCGGAGCGATAGGCGTTACCCTCGGCATCATTTCGGGATACATGGGCGGCCTCTGGGACCTGGTTATCATGCGTGTTGTCGACGCCAAGTTAGCCTTGCCATCGCTGGTGTTCGGCATTTTCTTGGCCGCCACGTTTAAACCGGGTCTATGGACCATCATACTCATACTTGTGATAGTGTTCTGGACCCGATACGCTCGGGTCATCCGAGGGGAGGTATTAAGCCTGCGGGAGCGGGACTTCGTCAAGCTGGCAGAGGCCAGGCCTACGTTGATATCCGAAAGATGGACATTGACGGTGGCTCCGGGCCTTTGCATCATGCTTCTTGTACTGTCCGCCAACCTTTTGGGAGACTGGTTGCGGGTTCGCATGGACCCACAGCTCAGAAACCGGTAAGGTCGAAGAGTTGACTACAGCCGACCCGCTGTTGCAGGTCACCGACCTCCAGGCTTACTTCCATGGCTTCAAGGGCCGGCGCGTGGTACAAGCCGTGGACGGGGTGAGCTTCACCCTTAACGCCGGCGAGACCATGGGCCTGGTGGGAGAGTCGGGTTGCAGCAAGACCACCACCTGTCATGCCCTTTTTCGGTTGCTGCCCGGCGCCGGCCAGATAGTTGGGGGCTCCATCCGTTTCAACGGTGAGGAGCTGATGGAGAAAACCCCTCGGGAGATGCAGCAAATTCGTGGCCGGGACATGGCCATGATCCTCCAGGACCCGATGGCCTCCTTGGACCCCCTGTTCACCATTTTCGACCAGGTGGCCGAGCCCGCCTATTATCATCGGCGCCTGCGGCGCAAGACTCTAAGGCGGCGGGTCGTGGATCTGCTGACCTCGGTGCGTATCCCTTCTCCCGAAATACGCATGGGGGAGTACCCTCACCAAATGAGCGGAGGGATGCGCCAACGCATCGTCGGCGCCATGGCCTTGGCCGGCGAGCCCAAACTTATCGTCGCCGACGAGCCGACAACCAACCTTGACGTTACCATCCAACTCCAATACCTGAATCTTTTACGAGACATCCAGAAAGAGACCGGTGTGGCGTTGATCTTCGTCACCCACAACCTTGGCATCGTAGCCAAGATGTGCGACAAGGTTGCGGTCATGTACGCTGGCAAGATTGTGGAACAGGGGGATGTTCGGGACATCTACAACGCTCCTCAGCACCCGTACACCGAGGCCCTGCTGAAGTCCATACCCAAGATTGGAGACAAAAGCGAGCTCTATGTGATCCCGGGGCAGCCGCCCAACTTGGCCGAGTTGCCTACCGGCTGCTATTTTCATCCCCGGTGCCCCAGCGCCTTCGACCAGTGCCGCTCCGAAATGCCGCCGGATTTTGTCTTGGGCCATGGCCGCACTGCCAGATGTTGGTTGGTGTCGAACGAGGTCCGAAGTGGCTGAGGTCCTCTTGGAGGTCCGGGACCTGAAAAAATACTTTCCGGTGACCTCGGGACTTCTGTTGGGGCGGGTGCGGGGCTGGGTCAAGGCCGTGGATGGCATCAACTTCACAATCGCCCCGGGAGAGACCTTGGGAATTGTCGGTGAGTCGGGATGTGGCAAAACCACCACAGCCAAGCTGATTTTGGCGCAGGAAGCCGTAACCGGGGGTAGCATCGAGTTCCGTGGCAGAGACGTGGCCAGTCTGCGTGTGGCCAGTCTGCGTAAAGGGGACTTGATGGACTACCGTAAATCGGTACAGATCGTCTTTCAGGACCCCTTCAGCTCCCTTAGTCCCCGAATGCGGGTGGGCGATATCATCGGCGAGCCCGTTGAGGTCCACACTAATCTTTCAAAACAGGGTGTTAGGAACAGAGTAGGCGAGGTAATGGAGTTGGTGGGGCTCCCACCCGACGACGCCCGTCTCTTCCCCCACGAGTTCAGCGGCGGTCAAAGACAACGCATAGCCATCGCACGGGCACTGTCCACAGAGGCCCAATTAATCGTATTAGACGAGCCTGTGTCCGCCCTGGATGTCTCCATTCGAGCCCACATTCTCAGCCTGCTGGAGGAGCTTCAGCGGACCTTGGGAGTGAGCTACCTGTTTATCGGCCACGACCTGGCAGCAGTAGCCCACATTAGCCATCGTATTGTCGTAATGTATTTGGGTAAAATCGTGGAGATAGCGGAAAGCCTGGAGCTCTGCAGCAATCCTTTGCATCCGTACACGAGGGCGCTGTTTGCTGCTGCCCTTCCTTCCCATCCCGATGACGAGAGGGAGGATTTGGTTATCTCCGGCGAGGTGCCCAGCGCGCTTGACCCCCCTTCCGGCTGCCACTTCCACCCACGTTGTCCTTTTGTCATGGCCGAATGCTCCAGGGATGAGCCCCAACTGGTGGAAGCGGCTCCGGAGCATTGGGTGTCCTGCCACCTGTACTGAGGATTAGCCTCAAATCGCTGGCCAGACCTCCATCGAAGTCAAATGAATGTCCAGCAGGGTCACGCCGAGCCATGCCGCCGCGTCCAGCACGCCGTTGACTACGGCGGGGATGGGCGCTGCGGTAGGCGATTCTTTCCACCATTTCGGGAGTCGGCTGGCCATAGAGGTGGGCCGGGGCCTAGTATTCGCCCGCAGCCGGGGTATTTCGTACACAGGAACCTGAAGGCTGAACAACCCCAGACCTTGAATTCCATCCGCGTTCAACTCCGCCCTAGGGCGTGGCCGTGGGAATGCTCCTCTTCGAGATTGTGGTCCTAGCTGCCTCCCGAATCAGGAGGCTGGTAATCCCGGTTTGTGTACGCTTCCTCGGGCATCAGGCTGGTCAGTCCTTTTTTGGCCAGCTCTTCCTCGAACTGCGCTCTGATAAAGGGTTCTTCGTCCGGAAACTCGATCTGGTCCCGGAGTCTATCCTCTATCTTTTCGGCCCACCCCTCGAACTGAACCGGCGGATGAAACGCCAGGTATCGCGCCGATCCTTCTCCGACGTTGAAGTGTTGGTGGAACCACCGGTCGGGTGGCACGATCAGGCTAGCCTCGTGCCAGGGAAACACCAGCTTTTCCTTTCCTTCCTCCCACATGATGGAGTAACCCTCGCCGGACGGGATTACGATAACGAACGCGGGCCCGTGGCGGTGCGCCTTTTTGTAGGTCCTTTCGCCGAAGACGGACATGTGCGCCGCCATCTCTGAGCCCGGGAATTGGACGTAGACTGCATGGGTCCCGATCCCCCGCATGGTATGCGCGGCGAGCTTATCCCAAGCGCGCATATCCGGGAAGAAGTTGCCAAACCAGATGTCTCGAACGCCCCACGTTAGCTTGGCGTCTGGTATTTGTGCTGCGATGGCCGGAGAGTAAAAGTCGCCCCCCTCCGTGTTAATGCGGTCCACCTCTTCGTACGAGTCACTGAAAAAGAACTCTGGGTCGGCAAGGGTGGCCATCACCATGGGAAGACAATTGTAGTGCAAGAGCCGTACGGGCCTATCTCCTTGTGTGTTGGTGAACTGATGAGTATGCCCACGGGGGATGAGGAACATGCTGTGCTTCTGCCACTCGAAGGTTTTCCTAGGCTTATCGCCCTTTCCCCAGATGGTGGTAAGGCCTCTGCCTTCAACGACGTACACCACCTCGTCCAAAGCAAATTTTAGGGGAGGGAGAGTCTTGCCCGGCGCGATCTCGGTTACACGGATCTCCGACTTTCCCTCTGAGCCGGTGAGCTCGAGAAAGGCCGCGTTGCATTCGCGCTCCGGCCACCAGCCCAACTCCAGCGTACGCAAATCCTCGACGTAAAACCCTTTATGGATCGGGATCCCTACAGACGTCATCCACCGCCGGTAGGGCCAGGGTCGAGACCTCACGTAGCTGGAAGCTATATCCTCAATGGTCGCCTGGATTGCCGTACGTGCTTCCGCCATTTGATCCCCTCCTAGTACATTTCGATTTGAATACGATCAATGTCATTCCGACCGCAGGGAGGAATCTGGGGATGGGCGGGACGGCGCCCCAGATGCTTCGCCGCTGCGGCTGGCTCAGCATGACATTTTCGAAGCAAAAGCAGGTCGTCACAACCGCTCAATCCAACCCAATCAACTTGACGCAGTACTAGCCTATATCTGGCCGGGTGACGATGGGCGATTAGAACGGCGCGCCCGTGGGGTACATCTGGTCTTTGAGGGCCTCCAGCCATTGGGTGTCCGGAGGCAACACCCGCTCGATAGCGCGAATATCGTAGTAGGAATCGTCGGCCCCCAACGGACTGCCACCGTCCTCAACGGTCTTTGTGGCATCCAGAAGCAGCCTGCGCGCCGCGACGATCGCCTTGTCGGTTTGGCTGAGCATCTCCTTGCTCCGGTCAACGATCGGCCCCATGGCCTCCTGTACCGCCCGGTCCTGCTGGTTGACTCCCTCGATCCCGGTGAAGGTCTCGTTCTTCTGTACTTCCCGGTCGATTCCCCAGTCGTTTCTCCTGTTCAGGTAGGCGCGGAAGCCGTTCTGTTCGTCGATGAAGGTGGGCCCGTTGCCCCAGAAAGACTCATCGCGCTCGCTGTCGTCCAAGGGGTTGTCCAGGCTGTAATACCAGTTCCAGGTCATGCAGTTCTCGTCGTCGATGGGCACCCACATGTGCCCCGCGATCTTGAACTTTGTCATGGAGCCGTCGTCGGTGAACTCCTGGATGGCCCGGATCTGATGATTTGGCATGACGTAATGGTAGGTCCGAACGTAGTTTCCCTGTCCGTCGCCCAAGGGCCGGATTGACGCGTAGGTATAACCATAGGGAGTGGTATGGACCTCCAGTTTGGCAGCGGTCGCCTGGGCTCTAAGGCCGCCCAATCCCGGCCGGCTGCCGCCGAAGCGGCGGTGGAGGAAGGAGGTGTGAATCGAGTCGAGGCCTCCTTCCAAAGCTTGAAGCCAGTTGCATTCTTGCACACCTTTGGAGACGTGGAGGTGGGTTTCCGGCTGGCGGGTCCACTCGAAGCTAGGCGGCGGGGGTTGCTTGTCCTTGGGCCCCAGGTACGCCCAGATCACGCTCCCCATCTCCTGCGTCGGATACGCCTTGATCCGCACCTTCTCCTTGAAGTCGAACTCAGGCAGCTCGTTGGGCATGTCCACGCACTGGCCGGTGACGTCGTATTTCCAGCCGTGGAACACGCAACGCAGCCCATCCTCCTCGTTGCGGCCCAGCCACAGCGAGGTCCGCCGGTGGGCGCACCACTCGTCCACCAGCCCGACGCGTCCGCTGGTGCTTCGGAAAGCCACCAGTTCCTCGCCCAGAATCCGCACGCGGACGGGCGGGCAGTCCGGCTCCGGCAACTCCCGAGACATTAGCACGGGTTGCCAGTACCGGCGCATCAGCTCTCCCATCGGAGTGCCTGCTCCTACCCGGGTGACCGTCTCATTTTCATGAACAGATAGCATTCAACAATCTCCCTGAGCCTCCCATATTTCCACACGGAAGAGACCGCCCCGATTACATCGGGGTTCCTCCGCAAGGGCGCTCACAACGGAGTTATTTATTTATCACACGGGGCGGGGCACCCGCGATGGCATCATGATTCGCGATCATTGGTGACTCTAAATGCCGGCTTGTCTTCGTGAAGCAGCGAAATCCCCCTGAAATCAACTTACTCCCCAGGGAAACACCGAAACGTGTATTGCGCCAGGGGCCCCATCACCGGAAACTGACTTGATGGCGTAGTCGATCTCCTCCAGGCCGAAGGAATGGGTGGTCATTAACTCCAACGGGAAGCGGTGTGAGGCGATCTGGTGTAAACCAAGCTCCACCGCGCGGTAGCTGTGCCCTCGTGCGCTTTTCATGGTTATGTACTTTCTGGTCATCCGACCGATGGGGAAATTCGGAAACTCGGAATCTTCGCCCTGCACCACCAGCACCGCTCCCCGGCGCTTGGCGGCCTCGATTCCCAGCAGCGTCGGTGCGGTCCCGGCGCCCACAGTGCAATCGACCGATACGTCCACGCCCCGTCCGCCCGTGATCTCTAGGATGCGCTCCAGGGCGTCCTCGTTGTCGACGTCGATCACATCGTCGGCACCCATGGCCTGGCACACCTCAAGTCGCCTGGCGTCTTTGGAGGTGCCCGTGACAATGATACGGTCAGCGCCTGCGTGTTTGGACGCCATGACGCAGGACAGTCCCTGCTGGCCAGGGCCCTGAATGAGCACTACGGAGGCATAACCGACACCGCCTTCGAACAAAGCCCATTGAACGCCGTTGGCCATCGGAGTCGCTGTTCCTGCTTCCACAGGCGTGACTCCGTCGGGAACCTTGTGGATTATCGCGTTGGGCGCCAGGTACAGGTAGGGGCTGAAGCCCCCCCAGAGAGCGGGAGGTGTACTGATGGGGGTGTAGCCATATCGGATGGCTTCGGGGTCGTAGAACCAGTCGGTGGCGGTACAGTGGCGGTACTCGCCCATATGGTCCCACTCGCAATTGCCGCAGGGGAGATAATGCTCCAGGAACACCAGGTCCCCTTCTTTAACGCCCTTGCGTTCGGCGAACAGCTTACCCACCCGGGACAGGTAGCCCACGTTTTCGTGGCCCATGATTATAGGGCTGCCCCGCAACGGTAGGCGGTATTGGCTGACGTCGGTTCCGCAAATCCCGGCGACCTCCACTTTGAGCAAAGCAGCATCAGGGGAAATCTCAGGGATTTCCATCTCCCGGAACTCCATGGTAGAAGCGGCAACTTTGAGCGCGGCCAGCACTTGTTCCGGCACTGTGTTCTCCTTCAAGCCGGGATTTCCCACAGCGGGATAGCGTGGTTGGAGGTTACTCCCGGCTATTATTGCCTGTCAATCGACTCTCACTGGTATCATTTCACTTTGAAAACGACCACTGTCATTCCGATCGCAGGGAGGAATCTGGGGATGGGTGGAACGGCCCCGCCCCAGATGCTTCGCCGCTGCGGCTGGCTCAGCATGACATTTTCGGAGCACCAACGGTTCGTCTGAACCGGTCAACGTATCACAATCAACCTGACGCGGTTCTAGCCGTTCTGGCCGGCTTGATGAGGGAACACCAGGGATTTCACGGTGACGGGAACGACCTCGGAAATCCCCATGGGCCGTCCGATGTCCAGGTAGTCCAAATCGCCCACCTCTATACCGTCGACCACTACCACGTCCTGCTCCAGATGTAGCTCCTCCTTGAGGATGCCGCCCAGGGATTTGGCGACGTCGGTTTCCATCACGATGAACAAGGGAGCGGCAGTCTGACCGGCCACCGCCGATATTCCCTCGGCTAGCCTTCGCAGAGACCGGTAGTTCGGCGGCTCTTCCACCGTCAGCGCCAAGGCCAATCCCTCCTCGATTTCGGTCAGGTCGAACTTGGACAACGCCGCTCGTAATGCCCTCTCCACGGAATCCCCGCCATCCAGTAACGGACGCACAACCTTAAGGCCGAATGCCGGGAGTGAATCGACTCCCGAGAGATGGCTGGTGCTGCCGCTGGCCTGGATAGTGTACTCACCCGCGCCGATAACGGTGGCGCGAATCCCTTCCGTGGCTTCCTGCAATACTTCTTGACGAAAGGTGGCGTTCAGGCGCTCCCTGATATATTTGGCGAAATAGGGGCCCAGGTCCCCGTAATCGGTGGTGTCCCGTTGGTCTATGTACTCGGAAACGCCGCCGGAGCAGACCACGTAATCCACATCCCCCGGTCCTTGGTAATCCTGGAGCGGATCGGTGAGCAGGAGGTGGCCGGCCATGGCTGACATGGTCCCGCCGTGAATTACCTCGAAAAGCAATTCGGCCATCCGCTGGGCGAACGCTTCCTTTTGCTCTTCGGTGACCGGCTGCCCCAGCGCCACGGGCTGGCCCAATTCGTCCATGATGGTCTTGGCGGGCTGTTCCAAGCGCGCCACCACGTTGTCCTCACCCAAGGCAATGAGCCTGGCGCCGACTTCAATGGCAGCGGTGCTCACCACCGCTCCGTCGCGTATCAGAGACAGCTTTGTGGTGCCGCCGCCCACGTCGAGGTTCAGCACGGTGGCTTTTTCGGCTTCGGACAAGGCCACGGCCCCACAGCCGTAGGCCGCCAGTAGGGCTTCGTGATTGGGCCCAGCAGAGGCACAAATGAACTTGCCAGACTCCTTGGCGAACAACTCCGTTATGGGCTGGGCGTTCTCCTTTTTCAGGGCCTCGCCGGTGATAACCACGGCGCCGGTATCGATGGTCTCGGGGGTGAACCCGGCTTCGTCATAGGCTTGGTTGACGAAATCCTTTATCTTTTCGATGTCGATCAGTGTGTCGGATAGGTAGGGGGTTAGCATGATCGGCGAACGGTACAGCACCGTCCGCTCGGTCACCCGGAACCGGCTGGAAAAGGCGGAGCCTTCTCGCCTCAGGACCAAACGGGAGAATACCAGATGGGAAGTGGAGGAGCCGATATCGATGCCCACGCTGCTGATGGTGAGCATTTCCAGCCCCTCGATCTCCTCGTAGGGGGCATCGGTGGATATGGCTAATTCGTGATCGTGATCCTCGTGACTAAAATGGTCGTGGTCGTCGTGCTGATGCATCTATCTTTAACCAACGGATGGCAACCAACGGATGGTATGTTGTGGAATACGAGCCGGGCGGAGCTACTCTGAGGCCGCCTCCCGGTAGTCCCACTGGTAATCCCGGTGTTGATAGGCCTCATCGGGCATCAGGCTGGTCATGCCCCGCTTGCCCAACTCCTCTTCGAACTTCTCGCGTATCCATGGGTCTTCGTCGGCGTACTCGATCTGGTCGTTGGACAGGTCGCCCACGCTCTCATCGGTGTAGCCGTGGAACTGGGTCGGCGGGTGAAGGGCAAGGTACCGCGCCCTGGCGCTGCCCACGTTGAAGTGCTGGTGGAACCAGCGGTTGGGTGGAACAAAGGCGCTGGCTTCCTGCCAGGGCACCACGATCTTCTCCTTGCCTTCTTCCCACAGGATTGAGTAGCCGTCTCCGGCGGGAATGACGATCACCCGGCCCGGGCCGTGGCGGTGGGCCTTCTTGTAAAGCCTCGGGGCAAAGACCGACATGTGAGAGGACATCTCCGAACCGGGAAACTGGATGTATACAGAATGGCCGCCTGCTCCCCTCCCCTGATTTGTTTCCAGCTTGTCCCAGCTGCGCATGTCGGGGAAGAAGTTTCCCAACCACAGGTAACCGGCGCGGCCGCGGCGGTCTATGTGGGGCACGGACCTGGCCTCGGAATAGAATCCGTCGGACCCTTCCCCTAATTTTTCCGGCGCGTCGTAGGGATTGTTGAAAAAGAACTGGGGGTCGGCGACGGTGGTCATGGCCAAGGGCAGATAGTTGTAGTGCAGAAGCCTGACGGGAGCGTCGCCCTGGGTGTTGCTGAATTGGTGGTGGCGGTTGCGCGGCAACAGGAACAGGCTGTGGGCCTGCCACTCAACGGTGCGCCTAGGTTCGTTCCCTGTCCAGACGCTGGTCAATCCCCGGCCGCTGGTTACATAGACCACTTCGTCCACCGCCAGCTTGAAGGGAGGCAACGACTCTCCCGGGGGAATCTCGCTGACTCTGGCTTCGATGATTCCCTCTTGGCCCAACAGCTGGATAAAGGCGGACTGACATCCCCGATCTTCCCACCAGCCTAGTTCCAGGGTGTTCAGATTGGGGATGAAATAACCCTTGTGGATGGGAATGCCCACCGACTGCATCCACGAGTCGTAGGTATAAACAGCGGCGCCGAAGCTTGGTACCCCGGCCTCATCCTGGTCGGAAAGGCTGCTCGTTGATTCCACCATTATGCTAATCCTCGCTCAGTTTCCTTTGACTCGGTGTACGCTCGGTTCCCCGATTATATGGACGCTGCGCAACCCGGTCAACAACCTGAGTTTGCGGCACAGCCTTCCGCTCCGTCCTAGCTCTGTGTTGACAGAGAGACGGCGCGGCTGGCCCTTGCCGCCGCTGCCCCCAAAGTCCTTCACGCAGGCACATCCAGCGGCCGGTTCATGCCGCATGAGCCAGCGTTCAACAGGGAATTCGGCCCTACAACTCAGACCGCGGCTGAGGAAACGGTCCTGCAAGCAGCGATCTACCCGGCGAGGGTTACTCCTCGCCCGTAGCCGACGGGTAGCCCTGGTCGATCCACGCCATGGTCCCCGACTCTGCCAATACCTGCACGTTGTCTCTTCCGTCGCGCTGGAGTATGCTGGCCGCCATTGAGGCGCGCATGCCGGCGGCGCAAACTGTGACCACGGGAATCTCCCGAGGAAGCCCGTCCAAGTGCTCTTGCAGCTCCCCCAGTTCAATGTTCAGGGCGCCTTTTATGTGTCCAGCGTGGTACTCGTTGCGTTGACGCACATCCAGGATTATCGGCGCATGGTCTTGGCCTGACAAATCTTTCAGAGTTTCCAGGTCAATCCCATTGGCGGACTCAGTGGGCAAGCCAGCCGATTGCCAGGCCTCGAAGCCTCCGGCCAAGAATCCATTGATTCGATCGTAGCCGATTCGGATTAGCTGGCGCACCATGGCGTCTTGATGCGCTGGAGCCGGCGGCAAAAGGATTAATGGCTGGCCCCAGGGCAATAACCACCCTAGCCAAGTGGCGAAGCTATCCCCAAAAGGCACAGCGAAGGAACCGGGCACGTGCCGCTCGTTAAATTCTTTGTGTTGGCGGGCGTCCACCAGGGAAGCGTTCTCGTTCAATTGATTACGCACAGATAAAGGGGTAAGGGAAGCTGGCTGAGGCACGCCGCCCAACACGTCGGGACCGCGGCGGTTTATGTCGGCCATGCGTTTGTAATAACTGGGGTAGGAACCCAGTCCCGCGAGGGCGAACTGGACGAAGCCGCTTTCCTCTATCTGCGCAGCAAAAGGATTGTGCTCCCTCTCTTCCCCAATTGTGGTAGAGGTCTTATCGCCTCCCTGTGGGGCGGCCGCCGAGCAAAAAGATCCGCCACCATGGGTGGGATAGACCCTCACGCTGTCCGGCAGTTTGAGCAGTTTACCGTGGATGGTCTGGTGTAGCCACCGGGCCAGGAACGGAGCAACCCGGCTCCCCAGCAAGTCCACCCGTGCCGCGCCGCCCATAATCAACGCACCGCCGGTGAATATCGCTGTTGGCTCGCCTTGTTCTTCGACCAGGAATGAGATGTGCTCGGGCGTGTGCCCGGGGGTATGGAGGACTTTTAGCTTGAACTCCCCCAGGTCGAACTCGTCCCCATCTTGGAGGCGCACCGAAGGAAATAGAGTGCCTCCGGAAGCGCTGGCGCCCACCTGGCAACCGGTCTGGGAGGCCAATTCTCTGGCACCAGATATGAAGTCATTGTGAAGATGTGTTTCCATCGCATAGGTTATGCGTACGCCATGATTGGACGCTATGGAAGTGTACTGGTCGATGTCTCGCACCGGGTCTATGACGGCGCACTGGCCCGATTGCTCTGAGCCCACAACGTAGGAGTTGTTGGACAGGCCATCAACTTTTATCGTCTCAATGAACATGGTATTCCCTCCACTAATATTAGGCTGGTATTGTCGGACAGGGATTGGGGGGCTGGGGGTGGCTACAACGCGATTATGGAACGCACTACTGTATAGATTGCTATCACCACTATCAATCCCGCGAAGGACCGAGCAAGCAACTCTGAACGCACTTTACCAGCAATGCCACTGCCTACGACAGCTCCCACCAGTCCCGCTACCGTAAACAACACGATTACCTCCCACGGAAGCGCTTCCCCGCCCAGACGTGGGCCCAAGGCGATGGCGACGTTGATGACGATAACCAACAGCGACGTCCCGGCCGCTTGCTGCATGGTCAGGCCGAGTACCACGCTGAGCGCAGGGACTATAACAAACCCGCCCCCGATGCCAAAGAAGCCGGTGATAAAGCCCACAGTCGAACCCGCCACAACGACCTTGGCCGCCAGCGCTGGCTCTACCCTCGCCGCAGCAAGAACACCTACTCTTCCTCCCGTTGCAGATGTAGAGGCCGGTACGGAGGGCTCGGCCTCGCGGTTGCGCACCATTGCCCAAGCCGCCACGAGCATCAGACCGGCGAAAGCAAGCAACAGTATGTTGGAGTCCACAGCCCGATTCAAGTACGAGCCGCCCAGCGAGCCAAGGATGCCGGCGAGCCCGAAAGCTATTCCGGTTCCGACTCGAACCCGCCCTGCCCTCCAGTGGGTGACCATGCCTCCCAGCGACACTAATCCCACTACAACCAGAGAAGCGGTGATAGCTGCCTTGGGCTCGAAGCCCAACACATAGACGAGCATGGGGACTATGAGGATGGAGCCACCAGCTCCCAAAACCCCTAGGGACAGTCCGACCAGTAATCCCAGCGGTAAGGCGAGAAATTCCATAGAGCTGGTACGTCCCGATGTTAAGTCGCAAGTGCCCAGATCAACCGTTTGGCGTGCAGAACAGCTAACACTCCATGAAATAGCAGACGATTCTGGTGCAGAACAGGGCTACGCCTCTGCGGCTCGCTTCACATTCTCCAACGTCTTTTTGACCTTAAGGGTCGTCGCCGTAGGAAGTAGGGTGATTTCTCTCGATCCAGGTGGGGGTGCCATCTTCCACGTTGTACAAGCTCTCAGACGGGTATCCCATGGTGGCCGCTATCTCGCAGGCTTGCCCGGAGCGCATCCCAGACCCGCAGATGAACAGGAGCGTCTTATCTCGGGGGAGTTCATCTATCCTATTCTGGAGGTCGTCAACGGGTATATGGATAGCGCCCTTGACATGCCCTGTCACCCACTCATCGTCGCGGCGCACGTCCACTATCGCGGTGCCTTCCTTCTCCCTTTCGAGCATCCGTGCAGCTTCGTCTGAGTTCACACGGTAATATGGTTCGTTTTGCCTGGCCACAGTCAAGCCCACACCGCATGTGCCCCCTTCTACCACCTCCGCACAGGTGGTCCCAGCCGTAATCTCTACGCTGCCAGCCTGAGCAAAGGGGGACATAAACTCTTCCACCTTTTGCCTGTTCTCGGCGTCCAGGATCGCGACAAAGGTGTGACCTCCTGCCATTTGCCCATGAATGTTGATACCCATTTGGGAGGCGTTGGCCTCGGATATGTGCTGCAACAGCATGGGGCCCATGTTTGGGTCAGCAGCGGGGCACGTCTCCTCGGTATGCTGGTGTCGTACTAGGAATAGAACCATGATACCCTCCAACTTCGCTCCCACAAGGGGCGGGAGTCTTACTAACGTTTCCCATTTCGCAGTGATGCTACCTGAAGTAGGCGCACCTCAGATGAGTGGTGTAAACGGGGATTCTCAATTCAGGCGATTAACCCCCGAAAAGGGTACAACTGTTGGCGAATATAAGATACTTCTAAAGTTCTGTCAACAGATGTAGAACTAAGTTCAGGCAGCCATCACCTCCTTCCGTTTTACCGCCATACCGTTATGGAACTGGACTCCCAAGGATGCAGGCCCAAGCAGAGATTTGACCCCTTGGGGATTTAGGCTTTGAACTAATTATTTTCAGGGTTGGCATTCGATGCGTTTACACCCGAGCGGCTAGCACCGGCGGCCCCTCCTCAATCAACCCAAACGACGGCCCGTTTACCCCTCACCGTAAATTGAGCCACGACCCCGGATGCCACCGTCAGGGCGGCGACGAACTGAATCGCCACGCTGAAGCCAAACAGGTCGGCAAGGGCGCCCGCCAAAAAGGCCCCGAATATAAACCCAGAATCCCGCCAGAACCGGTACACCCCCAGTGCGGTGGCCCTGTCGATGGCGGGAACCGCGTCACTGATGGCGGCCTGTAACGTGGGATAGACCAGGGCCGTGCCCAAACCCAGGAGGGACATTGTCGCGATCCAAACCGGGAAGGAATCGAAGGCTGCCGTCATGGAAATCGCCGCGCCCTGCAGGGCCATTCCGATGACGATCAACGGCTTGCGTCCCAGCAGGTCGCTGGCCCAACCCGTGGCCAGCTGAAGGGCGCCCCAGGCCAGGGGGTAAACCGCCACTAATGTGGCTATTCGGTTCAGTTCCAAGCCCTGGCTGGCAAAATACAGGGGAAAGATTCCCCAAGCAACCCCGTCGTTGAGGTTCTTCACCAGCCCGGCCTGGGTAATCCCGAACAGATACGGTTTGCGCCAAGTTACGTCGGCGAAGGCACCCTTCAGAGACGAAGGGACCGATGTGGCTCCTGGACGGCTGGCGTTTTCCAGCGCCAAATATGGGGCAGTGTCACGGACCAGCAATACGCTAAAGGCCAGGCCCGTGGCCGCAATGCCAATTCCCAGGTAAAAGGGCTCCGGGCGGAGGCCATAAGCCTCGGCTATGACGCCGGTAAGAAAGGCAACGGCGGCCAGGGACAGATAGCCCGCCGCCTCGTTGAATCCCAGAGCCACACCACGCCACCTTGGGCCCACCAAGTCCATTTTCATGTTGACCGTCATGGACCAAGTGAGCCCCTGGTTTATCCCCAACAGCACGTTGGCCGCTATGACCCATCCCCAGGAGGGAGCCCAGATCAACATTAATGGGACCGGGATGGCAAACAGCCACCCGGAAATCAGTATTCGGCGCCGGGTGACCCTCTGGGCAAGATTGCCGGCGAAGAGGTTGGTGACAGCCTTGGCTAGACCGAAGGTGGCAATAAACGAGACAATGGCTGTTTTGGAGGTTATGCCGAACTCCGCCTCGGCCAGGCCGGGAAGAATGGAGCGCTCCATGCCAATCATCCCGCCCACGAAGAGGTTTACCGTCACCAGCAGGGTGAATTGGCGCCAGTTATCCCCCAAGCTCAGGGTAACTTCCCGAGGGGAAGCAAACCCTGGAAGCAATCTACCGATCTGCATCTAACATTTCCTGGGAACAAGCATGTTGATGATGCTGTCTCAGAGCTTGGCTACCTGGACGGCCTGGCGGACATCTTTCCTACCTTATACTACCGGCCCGGCAACGTTCTTGACAAGGACTTGGCCCTTGCCCAACTGGCCGTCCTCTCAGTTGACATAACTAACGCTTTTATTGCTGTGTTAAGATATTTCATACCTTCGTCCAGGGGCGGTTAAGATAGAGACATTAGCCATAATCCGAGATATTTTTCTCATCGTCGCCACCGGGTTATTTATCGTGATTTTCCTGGTAGGCGGGGTGATAGCTTTTCGGTTGTACCGCTCGGTCAGGCGCTCGGCGCGAAACGTGGAAGAGTTCTACGGGAAGGTGGTGAGGCCGCTGAGCGACATTGTGGACAAAGTAGGCCCGGTGATCCGTTTGGTTCAAAGATTACGATCAGGTGAGAGGAGGAGCGACGATGATTAGGTTTCTCTTAGGTTTAATTTTCGGGGCCGCGGCCGGGGCCACGGCCGGGGCTGTGGCAGGATTGTTATTGGCGCCCAAGACCGGGGAAGAGACACGGCAGATCGTAGCTGCTCGGGCCACCCAAGCCACTCAGAAAGCCAGGGGCTATGTGGATAGCCTCCGACAATACATTGGGACAGAACAGGCCGCTCAAAGCGCGGAAAAGGACTCAGATAATCACGTGGACGTTACTGGCAGCTAGGTTCCCGTAGAGACACGACCGTGTTGATGCCGGCGATTGTACCGTCTCGGCTTGCGTCCGAGCCGGGGTCCACCGTCGAGGCCCTGGCCCAACAAATAGCCGAGCACCCCAAAGAGGTCTTGAAGGCCACCAAGAAAGCCTCGTTTACCGGGCGGGACATGTCGACCGAGCAATCCGAGATGTACACCAGGGCCTTGACGGCCCCTTCTTCGTGACGCCCAGGCCAGCCGAGAAGGGGTCAGCGCCTTCGCCGAACAGCGAAGCCAACTACAAGCAGGTTGCGGCTTTGCGGCCATTGACGCGGGTGGTAGGCTGAGGGCCGGCGCATGAAAAAGGGTTGAAGTCGTGGACGCCGCTATCCGCAGGGTATCTGCTGGGTGCCTATCCGAAAACCCAGCTTTGTGGTTCGACAAGCCTGTCCTGAGCCCTTCGATTCGGCTCAGGGTAAACTCCGCCGAAGGGCTCACCACGAACGGGGAAAATCTGTTCGCCCTGCGCCTGTCGAAGAGCCGGGACTTCCCGAACGCGTATTGGGCGCAGTCCCTGGCTTGTTGGGCTTCTGGGTCTTGGCAAGCATACGCAAACAGGCCAAATATGAGGGGCGAATAAGCGCGACATTTTTACAAGCGGACCGGCCACGCGTTTAACTTCAGTTGAAACTAACTACCACACTACAACATGCGGCCTACCCACTCGGTATATTGCGCCAGCGTAATTTTGGCCTGCTGTGGTCCGCCATGACGGTGGCCGGCACCGGTATGCAAATGGAGGCCGTGGCCCTGGGGTGGTTGGTCCTCATCCGGACCGACTCTCCCTTCCTGGTTGGGTTGATCGCCTCGGCCAGAATGTCTCTCAACTTCCTGGCTTTATTCTCAGGAGCCATCGCCGACCGGGTGCCCCGTCACCGGCTGCTGGCCACTGTAATGTTTGCCATGACCCTACTGAGTCTGGGGATGCTCGCCCTGCTTTTGAGCGGCCGTTTGGAAGTGTGGCATATTTTCGCGTTGGTGTTGACCGGAGGTATGGTCCGGTTGTTTCAGATGCCCGCCGCCCAGGCCCTGGTTGCCGATACCCTGCCGGAGGACCGTATTTCCAACGGCGCCGCGTTGACCACCATGGGAATGAACCTCAACACCGTGGCGGGACCCCTTATTGGTGGCTTCCTTTTCCGAGGCATAGGGCCTCAGGGCGTCTATGCCGTGATCGCCCTATTATATTTCCTTGGTGCAATATTGGCCCTGTCCATCAGGAGTAGCCGCACAACCACCCGATCGCGGGAGGATTCGGTCCTCAGGTCGATGCTGGAAGGGCTCAAGTACGTCAAGGGACAGCAGGTGCTGTGGGCGATGCTGTTGTTGGCGGTAATTATTAATTTCACGGGCTGGCCCCTACACACATCGCTGATGCCCATTTTTGCGCGAGACGTTTTGGGCACCGATTCGGCCGGGTTGGGAATACTGATGGCGGCCTTCGGCATCGGCGCCCTCATTGGTTCCACCGTCCTGGCATCGGTACGCAACCTGAAATCCGCCGGCAAGCTGATGCTTCTGTCGGTGATAGTCTGGCACGGCACCATGGTGGCTTTCGCCGCGTCCCATTCCTTCTACCTGTCTCTGTCGATTCTGCTGCTGACCGGTATGGCATTCTCCTCGACCCAGGTGATGATGCTGACGGTGGTTCTGAGGACCACGTTGCCCGAATTTCGGGGCCGGATCATGGGACTGCGGTCGATGGCCATCTACTCTTTTACCTTCGGAAGCATGAACTCCGGGGCGATAGCGGGGGCTTGGGGCGCCCCCCTGGCCGCGAATATCAACGCTGCCATCGGCATCGCGTTGGTTGGAACGCTGGCCTTGTTTACCCCCAAGCTCCGCCGGGCTTAGATGGACCAGTTTTTACAGGGACAGGTCATAGGGGTTTGTGAAGTGGCTCTAATCGGCGCAACCAGCGCCGTCTTCTTACCCCATTGTCGCAAGCACTTCCCTTGTTACTCTGTATCTTAACGGTTTGCCTGACTCCCAAGCCTGAAACTCCTCGATAATACAGTCGGCCATCCTCCCCACTTCGTCTCCGACGGATCCACCGATGTGTGGGCTTATCCAAACATTAGGAAGCGTCCATAGCTCGGACTCGGCCCCGGGAGGCTCCGGATAGGTCACGTCCAGGAGAGCGGTAAGATCTGGACGATTCCTGAGGGTCTCGATCAAGCCGGCTTCAATCACCTGAGCGCCTCGGCCCGTGTTGATAAACGTGGCGCCCTCTCTCATGCTCTCAAATAAAGGCCCGCTGAGAACGTTTTTGGTTGATGGAAGGTCTGGTATGTGATTGCTTACGATATAGGCTCGCCTAAAGAGCTCTTCGAGAGATACTCTTTCTATGCCAAGCTCCATAGCTTGCTCCTCGCTGAGATATGGGTCGTAGGCGATGACGCGAAAGCTGAAGCTCTTGAGGAGTGCGCTCAGCCTTTTTCCGATCATACCCATTCCAATCAGTCCCACAGTTTCACCGTTGACGCCTGCCCGGTGGAATGCCTTTGCCTTATTCTGGTCGTGGGTTTCGTAATAATCTCGTATGGTACGGTAGTAGCCTCTGCACGAAAGAATGATCTGTGACAGCGCCATCTCGGCTACGGGTATTGCATTCATGTCCCAGGCACTGACCAGTATTATGTCGTTGTCGACTATCGGCTGAGCAAAGGCTTTTACGTTGCCGGCTGCGTAGAAAACGGCTTTAAGCTTAGGCATTTTGGCAAGTTGTTCTTCTGTTAAAAAGGGCATGCCCCAGGTTGCAAATATAACTTCAACATTCCCCAGGCCAGAGGCGTGCTCATCGAAGTTTTTTGAATTAATGACCTCGGGATAGAGGTCTGTTAGCTTCTCAATGGTCTGCCTTCGGCCCTGACCATAGACTTCACCATCTTTAATCGGGTAGTCATAAAACAGCGCTGCTTTTGTCGGCATTGTTCCCACACCCTCAAAATCGCGTTCGTGCCGCATGATACTCTCACCGGCGGCTATGCCACAAGAAATTGACCTGCCCCAAATTAGGGCTTCAGGTGAGCGCAAGTGGCATCCCTATCCCAATGTCGGGAAGCGGAGTATAATAGTATCTGGCACAAGTTTAGGTTACCTGGTTGCGGACGTTTCCCATCTTCATCGCCTACAATACTGGACGACCTCGACACAGCCAAAAATTTTAGGAGGTTGTCCAAGTGGCACTTTCAGACAAAGCCCTTACCTGCGTGGAATGCGGGTACGATTTCACCTTCACCGTTGGCGAGCAAGAGTTCTTCGCTTCCCGGGGATATACCAACGATCCCAAGCGGTGTACACAATGTCGCGGGGCTCGCAAGAGTCAGCAGCAAGGTTTCGGGGACTCTTACGGGTCGGCCCGGGAGATGCATCCAGCGGTGTGCGCCCAGTGCGGCAAGGACACCATGGTTCCTTTCAGGCCCCGTGGTGACAAACCGGTGTACTGTAACGATTGCTTCAGCGCAATGAGGGCCCCTAGCTAACGCCAAAGCCTAGCAGCAATCTACCAAGAAGAGCCGCCACAATCTGTGGCGGCTCTTGCATTTAGAGGATGTCCGAAACTGAAAGCGACCACACCGCCGGCCCGTGTTTCAGGTATAGATCGACTCTCGAGCCTGTCTCCACAGAGCTTCGAAATTCCGCCACAACTTTGGTTAACTGGGGCATTCATGTGCAGTCGTTTAGCAAGTCAGCATTAAAGTCGACTACAACTGTTAGCACCAATTTTTGGAAATAGCCATTATAATCATCCGTTCGCCCTGAGCTTGTCGAAGGGCACAGGCTCAGTGGCTCGACAGGCTCACCACGAACGGGATTGATAACGCCGATTTATGCAACGTACTGCTAGAATTCTTTGATACGTGGCAGGACTTCCCGGCCGAACAGGTCAATTTCCTTCATGACCTCTCTGTGGTCGATGCCGGGTTGCTGAAATCCGAAGTCCACCACCCCCGTGCCGCACTGGTCGTGGAACGCCTTCAATTGCTTTACGATGGTGTCGGGGCTTCCAATGAAGCTAAATAGCCCCCGGGCGTCGCGTACCGCGCTCACCTGGCTACTGGCGTCGGTTACTTTGCGCAGGTCGAATTCCTCTCCGGCGCGGGCCGCCTGGACCGCTCGGGTCACGGTTGGGCCCATGGCCAATCCGCGTCCCCTACCCCCGGCCTGTAGACGCTCCATCAACTGCTCTGCCTGCCGGTCAGTCTCCGCCAGGCAGATACTTCCGCGGTAGACGATTTGGTCGGGCGTGGGCTGCCAGCCGGCTTCTTGGCACCATTGTTTATACATCCCGGTGACGTTGGCCGTATCTTCCACCCGATCATAGGCGACGCCCAGTCCCAGCCGATGGGTGGCGGCGTATCGGACCGCGTCTTCGCTCCTGGTTGCCACAATCACCGGCGGCAACGGTTGCTGCACCGGCCGTGGCCAGACCGACACGGTGCGGTATTGGTAGTAGCGCCCTTCCCAGGAAAATGGCTGGGGCTCGGTCAGCGCTTTGAGTACCAGGTCCATGCCCTCGATCAGCCTGCCTCGACCTTCCTCCGGGTTCATGCCGTAGACCTGGTCCTCGCTGAGGGTACCCCGCATAAATCCCATGATCACTCGCCCACCGGTCAAGTTGTCCAGCATCCCAATTTCCTCGGCGGCCCGGACGGGATTGTTCAGCGGCAGCAATTGGCCCAACAGGGCGATCTTGACTCTCTTACATCTCTCGGCCACGGCGGCCGCCATGAGCGCCGGGTTTGGCGTGGTTCGGTTGCCTGAGTAGTGGTGTTCCGACAAGCTGACCCAGTCGAAGCCCACCTCCTCGGCGAACTCACACTCTTCCATGCCTTCCTGGTAGCTCCGCATGGATATCTCGGGATCCTGATACACTGGCGGTACCGGCCAGTTGGCAGGAAACATGTGCCTTTCCGAGTACCCCATCGACCCAAAATACGATGCCTTCATTGGCTCCTTCCTGGGCAATTTTTATCTGGAAATGGAACAGGTTCTCAATGGCTTTCAAGGGAGCCCTTTCGGTGCCGCTAATTATACAACCGTCTGTTGTTACCCAGGGAAAAGGTCAGACGTAAGTGTTCAGCGAAAATAGCAATTCGTGAAAGCACTGTCATTAAATACCAAGGAGCAAACCGTTGCGCTTTGTGGACAACTCATCTCTTGCGACGTAATATGCCCCCATAAAGGTTAGTGAGCGGATCGCTGCTCCTTGGCTTCCGCCGATGGTGGGTTAACCTCTGCAGCTTCGCCTCCCGGTCAGCCCCCGATGTTGAGGTAATCATGGACGAGCTTATCGCATATTTTAACGGGGAGTTCGTTCCTGACAATCAGTGTGTAATCCACGCTACCGACAGGGGGTTCCGGACGGGTGACGTGGTCTATGATCTCCAACGCACCTTTGACGGGAAGATTTTTCGGCTGCGGGAGCATCTGGAGCGATTTATGCGCTCGCTAAAGTTCACCCGGCTCGATTCAGGATTGAACATCGACGAGCTAGAAGCATTGACTCGTGAAGTCGTGCGGCGAAACGAAAGCTTGCGTGACCCTGGGGGCGACTTTACTGTCACCCAGTTCGTCACGCGAGGCAGGGCGAAAAGTGTCGTGGACCCCGTGCCTCCGACCGTGTGTATTCTGCCCCAGCGAATAGACTTCGCCCAGTTCGCTAAATTCTATCGGTCCGGCGTGCACGTCGTTATTCCGCGAACCCGCTCGTATTCCACCGATTCCCTCGACCCAAAGGTGAAGCACTACAGCCGGATGAACTTCGTCATCGCCAGCCTGGAAGCGGCCGACGTAGACCCGGAGGCGTACCCAGTATTGCTAGATGAGAACGGCAACATCGCCGAGCACATAGCGGGCAACTTTTACCTGATTACCGATGGCGTGCTCCGAATGCCGACCGACCACAGCTCTCTTCAAGGCGATACACAGAGGGCCATCCGGGAGATGGCTAAACGGCTGGAAATCCCGACTGTGGAGGAAGACCTCCAACCCTACGACGCCTACACTGCCGACGAGATATTCCTCACGAACACCACTTACTGCATCCTGCCCGCCGGGAAGATCGACAACCGCCCGGTCGGCGGCGAAGTGCCGGGGCCGATCACACGCCAGTTGCAGTCTGCGTGGAGCGAGATGGTCGGAGTGGACTTCGTTGACCAGGCGTTGACCGCTGCGAATGCTTAGCAATCATCCTTAAACTCTGAGATTGACCAAACCGGCCCTGTGCAGGCGCATACCAACGAGGGCTACGGTAGATTTGAGATCGAAACAGCCGAGTAATCAGAAAGTAGGTGGATATAAGATGGTGGAAAAGAAAGACGAGATAGTGGTTTTCGGGGGAGGATGTTTCTGGTGCACCGAAGCAGTCTTCTCCGAACTTGAAGGTGTAGTGTCGGTTATGCCGGGCTATGCGGGTGGACACACTGAAAATCCCACGTATAGACAGATATGCACGGATGAAACCGGCCATGCGGAAGTAATAGAAATCCAGTTCGACCCCAATCAGATTACCTATAAGCGCCTTCTCGAGGTATTCTTTGCGACCCACGATCCAACCACGCTAAATCGCCAAGGCGCTGACAAGGGCACTCACTATCGCTCGATTATTCTTTGCACAAGCGACGATCAGAAGGGCCAGGCAGAAGCATTTATCAGGGAACTTGATAGTTCCGGGTCCAAGGGTGATCCGATCGTTACCGAGGTCGTGCAGTTGGATAGATTTTACGAGGCCGATGCTGATCACATACAGTTCTATAAGAACAATCCGGACATGATGTATTGCCAGATCGTGATTAGGCCAAAGGTAGAGAAAGTCCGAGGGGAGTTTGCCGATTACCTACGCACAGCAAATGCCTTAGACTAATCGTCAGGTAGGGCCCTCGGCTCAGTTGGCATTCCTCGAAAGCCGAGCATGCGTGTTAGATTCCTAGGCCGCACTTTACAGAAGTCTGGAAGCTACTGTGGCCGGACAACAAGCCGCAAAATAGCTGAGCAGCTGTACTGATACCGCCACCAGCACCGCTTTGAATCAATGCAATTTTAATCCAGCTGCTACTTCGCCCGCTGCCCGAAACGGACGTCCCGAAACGCCCGTCCACCTAAGGAGTAGAGCAGCAGCAAGGCGCCGGCCAAAGTCAAAGACACCGTAGGCGCGGGTCATGGCAGCTGGTGGGGACTCTAAAGGTCGTGGACACTAACGAGCAATCAGGAGGGATGACATGCCGGACGTACGTGGATGGCGAAAAAAATTTGGAGTTCTGGCCCCCAGCACCAATACCATGGTGGAGCCGGACTTCTACATGATGGCGGTACCGGGAGTCACAGCCCACATCAGCCGTATCTTGATGACAAACAGCAGCAGAGACAGGGACAGCACGGAGGCTACCGACCAACGGCAGAGAAGGCTGGAGGAGGAGATGAAGCCCGCTATTGACCGAGTGCTGACCGCCGAGCCGGATTACATGGTGATGGGTATGAGCGCACCGACCTTCCGTGATGGAGTGGAAGGAAATCGCAAGTGGAAAGCGAGGATGCAGGAATACTGCGGCGGCCTGGGTATGGCCAACGGCGCCGAGGCCTGTGAGCGAGCGCTCAACTTGCTGGGAGTCAAGCGTATCGCCATTCTCACACCTTACTGGGCAAGTACCAGCAGCCACGTCATCAGGTTCTTCAACGAAGCGGGCTTCGAGGTGGTTGGTCACAAGGATTTGGAATGTCCTTCCCCGGTGGCCATCGCCCACGTGGAAGCGGATCAAATCAGGGCGGCGTTGCGCGAGATTGACTCCGACCAGGTGGAAGCCATCGTGCAGTGCGGCACGGACCTGCATATGGTCGAACTGGCCGATGAAGCAGAGCGCTGGCTAGGCAAGCCTGTTCTAGCCATAAACGCTGTAATCTGGTGGATGGCCTTAAGGGAAAATGATATCCAGGACAAGTTATACGGGTACGGCCGGATGCTGAGCGAGTTTTAACCCGCCCCGAACCATCCCCGTGCCATCAAGGAAAAGATCATCGGCGCCGGCGCGGTGTCGTCTGACGGTGTCGTCTAGAGGAAATAACCATGCGGTTCGGCCACTTCTTTTATCCCATGAATTTCGACCCTTCTCGGGATTACGAGGCCATCGAGGAATGTCTTCTCGAGGCCGAACTGGTGGAGCAGTTAGGGTTTGACGCAATATGGATCGCGGAGCACCACTTCATTGGGGAGGCGGTGTACGGCGACCCGTTGGTGTTCGCGGCTGCCGTGGCGGTCAAGACCAAACGGGTGCTAATCGGTCTGGGGATCGTAGAGATGGCCCTACACAACCCGGTGCAACTGGCCATTCAAACCGCGCTGCTGGACAACCTGAGCCGGGGCCGCTTGATAGTGGGCACGGGTCGGGGGTCCAATTACAACGCCTTCGAGTATGTTGGGTTCGGCACCACCGTGGCCGAGGGACGAAAGCGGTTATTGGAAGCAGAAGACCTGCTGGTCAAAGCCTGGACCACAGAGGACCTGGATTACCGTGGGGAGTACTGGCAGGTATCATTTCCGTCTGTCCGGCCACGTCCGTACCAAAAACCCCATCCTCCCCTCGCGCGGGCCTGTTTGAGTGATGACTCCATAATGAGGATGGGCCAAATCGCCAGGCCCGTCCTCTTCCGTGGCCGGTCCGTCGAGGCGGTGGGCAAGTCTCTCCGTTTGTACCGCGAGACGATGCAATCTTCAGGGTTCGATGAGGCAACAGTCGAAAATGCCCTGGACAATTCGTGGTTCTGGTACGAGATGCACCTGGCCGAGACCGATGACGACGCCCTGGACGGATTTCTAACCGCATCTGAGCGGGCCGGTAGGCATGTCGCGGAGATGCGAGAACGCTGGAACCCGAAAGACCAGGAAGTTAACGTTGCTCGACCAACTCTGCCACGCTCCGCCTATGGGCCCACTCCAAACACTGCCGCCAACGAAAATCTGATTGGTTCTCCAGAGCGCGTGGCCGAACATTTGCGCTTACTCAGCGAGGTAGGGGTCAGGAACCTGATGCTAACCAACCGAGGTCTGATGTCCAAGGAGGAAACCGAGGCATCCTTGCGGCTGCTCAGCGAAAAGGTGATGCCTCAGTTCCGGTAACCTCTTTGACCTTACGTCCGGCCTGGTGAGAGCCGGGCCCCCTCCATAAAATAGGCTGCAGAGGTGCTAACGTGCCCATACCGTCTTGGAAGTCGGGATTGCAAGAGATAGCGCCGAACGTCTTCGCTTACATACATGGCCGGGCAGGAGCGGATATCTGCAACTCCGGCTTCATCGTGGGCGGCGATGGTGTGATGGTTATCGATGCCATGATGGTGGCGAGCATGGTGCGTCCCTACCTGGAAGAGATACGCAGAGTCACGGACAAGCCCATCAGATATGTGGTCAACACCCATCATCATGTGGACCACGCCCTTGGCAACCAGTTTTACCTTCCGGCGGAGATAGTTTCCCACCGCGGATGCCGAGAAGCCTTGATCGACAGGGGCGCTGATGTGGAAACGCTGAATCAACGTTGGCCCGAGTATGGAGAGGACTGGGCGGAGACTCGGCTGACGCCTGCCAGCATCACATACGAGGATAAAATGGTGGTCCACCTGGGCGACCGGGTGATCGAATTGCTCCACCCCGGCCCGGCCCATACCTATGGAGACACCCTGGTATACCTACCTCAGGAGAAGGTGCTTTTCACGGGCGACGTCGCCTTTTACTATCTGACACCACTGGCGCGAGACGGACACATAAGCAATTGGATCAGAGTGGCAAGTGGTATCCTCGATCACCTGGACGCCACCACACTGATGCCGGGGCATGGTCCGGTGAGCGGCAAGGAGGTTGTCAGCAAGACCTTGAGGTATCTCCGGTTGGTAAAGCGAACGTCTCGATTGCATTTTCAGCGGGGCGCAAGCGTCGAGGAGGCCAGCCGTGCCATGCGCCTGGGAGAGTATGCCGAATGGGAGGAGCCGGAACGGGTCATGATCAATGTTCAGCGCCTGTATCAGGAGTTCCGCGGCGAGTTACCAAGCGCCCGGGCGATGAGCTTTAGTTAGCAGTTTCAGTTAGAGAGTTTGCGAAAATGGCAGGCACATCTCTAATGTCATGCTGAGGAGCGCAGCGACGAAGCATCTGGGGAGGGGTCACTCCCCGCCACCCCAGATTCTTCGCTTCACTCAGAATGACATGTCACACGCGCTCATAAAGATAGATAGCCTTGTAAGGAGGGTCAAGATTGCAAACAAGGGAAATGACAGCCAACGCGTCCCATCTGATAGTCGAGCAACTTGTAGCATCAGGGGTCAAATACGTTTTCAACAACTCGGGTTCCCGCGAAGCCCTGTTCTTCAACGAACTCCACTCGCGCTCTGATATCCACGGCATCCTGGGACTCCACGAAGGCGCGGT
>JADFFS010000103.1 GCA_022568195.1 Chloroflexota bacterium
GGAAGGGGAGGAAGCGGGGGATGGGGGGAACGGCCCTGCCCCAGATGCTTCGCCGCTGCGGCTGGCTCAGCATGACATTTTCGGAGCAATAGCAGGTCGTCTGAACCGGCCAACCGATCGCAATCAACTCGACGTTGTACTAGCCTTCCTCGGTGGTGCGGTAAGGGAACCGTTCTTAACTCACTTTTAGCGAGAGCACCAGTTTAGTTCCAAAAGAAAAGGGCGCCGCCATACTTGTCCGAGATAGCCTAGCCTCTTAGGTTAGGCGCCACCGGCAATTGTGTGAACCTGCGGGTGGGCCTCGGCGATGTCGCGTTGAATGCGGTCCCGCTCGCTCATGGGCGGGCCGGAAAGCCAGTCGTAGAAAGCCAGGACAGGACCTGCCAGCTTATGGGTCAATGCGTTGTGGGGTATGTGGGTTAGTGTGACCATGTATCCTCCGTTTATTTTTCGCCGGGCTACCGTAGTGCCGATAGGGTATTTACGATATTAACAGCGAGTTGTTATTGCTTTTAATGATACTATGGCCACTATATCATGTCAACAGATATTATTAGATATGTTATATCAATTTATTTGATATACCCGGCGTCGCTACATTACCGTAGCCGCAGGTTTGTCAGCCAACGGCGGGCCCGTCATTCCTGGAATTTATACGTGGAACGTCGGCCTGGGTTATGACCAGGGGTGGAGAGCAGCCCTGAGCGTTGAGCGAAGTCTAAACCTGAGACCCCTGACGCCATTAAGGGTGGCGACAAAGTTCAAGCGTGCCTCGTCAGACAGGAATCGGGCCGTTGGGGGATGAACCGGGGGCAGACGGCCGGTGCGCGGGAAGGGGCTGGGCTATGGGACAGGAACGGGGGTCACAGCCCCAGTTTGCCTGGGTTCATGATGTTGGCGGGGTCCAGAGCCTGCTTCAGGTCCCGGATAACGTCGTGGCCCACACCCAACTCTCGAGCCAGTAGATGGTTGAGCTTCACGCCGACACCGTGGCAGTACTCCATGATCCCTCCCATGTCCTGAGCCAGAGTCAGCACCTGCTCGACCACCTGGCCCATGTTGTCCTGAAAATCCCCTTTGGCGCCGGGTTCCGGCGACAGCATCATGGAGAAAAGCTCGGGGCGGCTCCAGATAGAATACTCCACCACCCGCACGCCGCTGCCAGCTAGAATCGCTTCGCATTTTTTTCGGTAGTCCAGCACCTGGGAAACCGGCAGCGCCAGGTGGAGATAGTCGAAACTGCGTCCACCCCACCGGTCCCAACGCACCTGGCGTGGCCGTCCCAGCATCGCTTCTTTGTAATTTTCCCCCGAGCGGTGTCTATCCTGCCAGTAGTTTTCGGTTGACTCGGGCCCGACGTCCTGGCCCCCGAAGCGGGCGCAAACCTGCATGGAGCGTTTGTGGTCCGCCGCAACGCCCTCCTGGTACCCCTCAAACAGCAAGTGAAGGAGGATCCCTTCCTCTTCCTCCTCGGTCAGGTCCAACAAAGTGGGCCGGATACCCAGGGCCAGCAGCTCCGCCGCAGCTTCGAACCCGCGGTCAAAGGTCTCAAAGGACGAGGTAGCGAAGACGCTGGACTCGGGCAGCCTGTAAACGCGAATGGTGGCCTTGGTGATGATGCCAAACACTCCTTCGCTGCCGATGAACAGGTAATTCAGGATCGGGCCGGAGGAGTACTTGGGAACCGGTCTGGTCGAAAGGACACGCCCATCGGGCAGCACCACTTCCAAGGCCACCACCTGTTGCCCCATGGGACCGAAGGCCGCCGCCCGATAGCCCACTCCGTTGGTTGAAATAGTTCCGGCCACGGTGGCAATAGGCACACTGTATGGGTCATGGCCGGACATCAATCCGTGCACGGCCAGGGCTTCCACCAAGTCTTGGAGGACCACGCCGCCTTCCACTTCTGCGGTCAGGTCGGTGACGTTGACCTGTAGGATACGGTTCATCCTTCCCATATCGACGATCAGACCGCCCCGCACGGGCAAGGTACCGCCCATGACACCGGTGCCTCCACCGTAGGGCACCAAAGGGATGCCCTCGCCAGCCGCCAGCGACACGATCTGCGACACCTGCTCCGTGGTGGCGGGGCGCACCACGGCGTCGGCCAACCTGTCAAAGGCGCCTTCCACCCCGAAAGCCCGAGAAGGAGTCAAAGCGTCGGCAGAGTACCGGTCCAAGTCATATGGATCGGTCAACACGTTCTCGGCACCCACAAATTTGGTCAGCGTTTCAATAGCGGAACGATTCAGCATAATTCGTCCAAATGCGCCGCAGGCCCGTCAAATGCAGCACGTGAGCGGTCGTCGGTATAAGGGATAAGAGAAAGCCGATGGTCCCGTGCCAGGCACCGTTGCTTGTGAGCCCGTGGCTCGCCGTGAACCGGCCGGGCGGGAGCAGACCATCACCCCCGTGGGTGCAGCTCCCACTGGGTTCCCTGGGGGGTATCCTCAAGTATCACGCCTTGCTGGTCCAAGCCCTCTCGTATTTGGTCGGCCAGGTCATACTGCTTGGCTTTTCGTAGCTCATTGCGCGTGGCCAACAGCAGCTCGATAAAGGGTTTGACCTCCAGGTGATCACCGCCGGAGCTCTCAGAATCCCGGAATGTCAGGCCAAGGACGCCCCCCATGTGGCGCAGGCTATCTTGCGCCGCAGCCACGTTTTTCCCTTCGTCTCGGGTCCGGTTGATCTCCCGGGCCAAGTCGAACATTGCAGCCAGGGCCCTGGGCGTATTTAGGTCATCGTCCATCGCCGCTAGGAACCGCTCTTGAAAGGGCGCCGATTCCAGGGACTCTCCGCTTTCCTGGCTTATCTGACTTCTCTGGCGCAAGGCGTGCCGCAGGCGCTCGGCGCTGCGCTCCATGGCCTGGCAGCCCTCCTCGCTATAGCTCAATGGACTGCGGTAATGGGAGCTCAGGAAGTACAGACGCAGAGAATCCGGACTGTGCCGCTGCAGGGCTTCATCCACCGGCACCAGGTTGCCGGTGGACTTGCTCATCTTGTCATCGTCCAACTGAAGGAGGCCGTTGTGGACCCAATACCTGGCAAAGGGCCGATGTCCGGTGGACGCTTCGCTCTGGGCGATTTCGTTCTCGTGGTGGGGGAAGATCAAGTCCTGGCCGCCACCATGAATGTCGATGGACTCCCCCAGGTAGGTCATCGCCATGCTGGAGCACTCGATGTGCCAGCCTGGGCGCCCCGGTCCCCAGGGACTGTCCCAAGCCGGTTCGCCCGGTTTCGAGCCCTTCCAAAGCACGAAGTCCATGGCGTGCTCTTTATTCTCATCCACCTCGACCCGCGCACCAGGGATCATGCCTTCCAGGGTCCGATGGCTCAAGTGTCCGTAGTTTCCGCTGCGGGTAACCCGAAAGTAGACGTCCCCTCCCGCAGGATAGGCAAACCCCTTGTCCACCAGCGTGCCGATGGTTTCAATGATGGGGTCCATCTCCTGGGTCGCCCGGGGATAAACGTGGGCACGCTGGACGTTTAGGGCATCCATGCACCGGAAGAAGTCTTCGATGTAGCGTCCGGTCAATTCCTCGGGGCTGATGCCTTCTTCCTGGGCCCGTTGGATGATCTTGTCGTCCACGTCGGTGAAATTCTGAACGTGGCGAACCTGAAAACCCAGGTATTCCAGATACCGGCGCAACACGTCAAAAGCCACGTAACTCAGGGCGTGGCCAACATGGGTCGCCGAGTAAGGCGTCACGCCGCACACGTACATTTTGACGTTGTTGCCGTCGGCGGCGGTAAACTCTTGCGCCTCACCGGCCAGGGTGTTGTAAAGCCTCATCGCTCTGCTATCAGTGAAGCCACGGCACAGGCGGCTATGCCCTCTTCCCGCCCAACGAAACCCATATAGTCCGTGGTGGTGACCTTGATTCCCACCCGGTCCACCGGTATCGCCAGGGCCTTTCCCGCCTGCTCCCGCATTGTCTGGATAAAGGGCGCCAGCTTGGGTTTTTGCGCCAACATTGTAGCATCCACGTTAGATATGCGCCAACCTTCCTGCCCCACCAGCCGGGCCACGGTTTCCAGCAGAGTGAGGCTGGAAATGTCTTTGTACTGGGGGTCGCTGGACGGGAAATGCACCCCCTTGTCGCCCAGTCCGGCAGCGCCCAGCAATGCGTCCATGATGGCATGGACCAATACGTCGCCGTCGCTGTGGCCGGATAGGCCCAGGTGATAGGGAATATCCACGCCACCCAATACCAACCGGCGTCCGGCGGCCAGGGGATGGGCATCGAAACCTATACCAACCCTGAAGTCCATACCTGCCTCAGCGCGGACCGGTTGGAGAGTTACCGGCCGGCACGGGAACTCAAGAAGGCCTCGGCCAGGATCAAGTCCTCCGGCGTGGTCACCTTGATGTTCTCGTAGGAGCCTGTGAACATGCGCACCGTGTGCCCCAGACGCTCCACCATCATCGCGTCGTCGGTGACGGTCTCGGTACACCGCTGGTGGGCATCCCACAGCAGGTCGTAGCGGAAAACCTGGGGGGTCTGGGCGGCCCATAGACCTTCACGGGCGGGGGTATCAGTAACCACTCCCTGCTTAGAGACCACCTTGATCGTATCCTTTACCGGCACGCCGGCCACCGCCGCCCCAAACTCAGCCGCCGCGTCAAGGCCGCGCTGAAGCATGGGCAGGTCCAAGCAAGGCCGGGCGCCGTCGTGGACGATAACCCACCGGCAGGAATGCAGAGGCTCCAGTCCGCGGCGCACCGAGTCTTGACGCCGCTCTCCACCGGCACACACGTGAATGGTTTTTCGGTAACCGCGCTGCCGCACCAAGGCGCGCCCTTGTTCTACGGCGCTGGCATCCAACACCAGCGCTATCTCGGTCACCGGAGGGAAAGCCTCAAGCTGGTCCAGGGTGAACCCGACCATGGGCGAACCGCAAATGGGCGCGAAGATCTTGTCCACGCCACCCATACGGCTGCTTGCGCCCGCGGCCACCACCACCGCTCCCACGCTGTCACCCGGTTCCAGTCTAAGGCTGGGGCCGGAGCCCTGGGGCATTGCCTGGGCCATCGGTGATTTAGCTGCTCTTGGGCTGGGCGAAGATGATACGGCCTGCGGCGGTCTGCAGCACCCGGGTGACAACCACATCGTGGAAGGCGTTGAGATAACGCCGTCCCCCCTCCACCACCACCATGGTCCCATCGTCCAGATAGGCCACCCCCTGGCCCGCTTCCTTCCCTTCCTGGACGATGTTCACCCGAAGCTCCTCTCCAGGCAGTACGATGGACTTGAGTGCGTTGGCCAGCTCGTTGACGTTGAGCACTTGGACGCCCTGAAGCTCCGCCACCCGGTTGAGGTTGTAGTCGGTGGTGAGAATGGGCGAGTCCATTCCCTTGGCCAACTTCACCAACTGGGCGTCAACCTCCTCACCGACGGCAATACCCACGTCCAGTACTTCCAAGGGCACGGTGTCGTCCTTGCGCAGGCGTCCCAGCACCTCCAACCCTCTCCTTCCCCGGTTTCGACGTAGAGAGTCGCTGGAATCGGCGATGTGGCGCAGCTCGTCAAGCACGAATCGCGGTACAACCAAGGAGCCTTCAAGAAAGCCGGTGATGCTCAGATCGGCGATGCGCCCGTCGATGATGGCGCTGGTATCCACCAGAATGCTCCCATTGCGTGACACTTTCACCCTACCGTTGGCGCTTTCCAGCGCGGGGAAGATGGCCGACATGTCCCGGTTCCGATGCGCCCCGAGCCACATTCCAAACACCCCCAGGAACAGGCTCACCATAACGGGAACGCCCCAACTCAACCATCCATTCAAGGAGTACAGGGGAATCGAGATTAGTGAGGCTATGACCAGCCCGACCAGCAAACCGACAGTACCGGCCACAAGGGTGGCACTCGGGATGGAGCTAATATAATCCGCGCTCTTGCGCCAGGGCTTGAAAGTCAAATATGGCGCGACCAAAGCTCCAACGGGAAGTCCCGCCAGGGTCAACGCCAACCCCCATGGAATGAACTGTTCTTCCTCAGACGATAATTGCGATACTATGCCTCCGAGTTTCCAGCCAAGGACACCAAATCCCCCGGCGCCCATAACTCTGAGCGTCCAAAGGGCAAACACCAGAAACCACCTCCTTCTTGGCGCCGTACCGGCCCCCAACCCCCCAATAACATCCCCCGCCAAGCGTTACAAACACTTACTCATTTTGAGAATAACATAAACAGCATAATTCGGGAAGCTGGGCTCGGTTAGGCGCCGATTTACGGGCGTTCACCGGTCAGGCCCCAGTTGGAACCCAGCAGGGCCAGATCCAGAACGTCGATCACCCCATCGGCGTTCAGATCGGCGACTGGATTGTCCGAAACCGGCCGGCCGAAGGCCTGTTTCATGGCCCGCTCATCCTCAGCGTCCACATCACCATCACTATCCAAATCTCCGGCCAACAACACTATTTTCCCCAGTTCGACGCCGCCTACCGTTTGCTCTACTTCCAGTTCTTGCGCCAAAAAGCCGGGCAGCGACCATCGCAGCCTCACCAAGCCCGGCGCAAGGTCCAGGGAAAACTCACCCCCCGGGCCAGGCCGGAACACCTGAGCTGGCTCGGTAGGCCCCGCCACCAGCCGCAATAGCTTGTCGTCGCCGGCCCGGGGCTGCCCCCGGCCGTCCCGGTTGCTGGTGGTGAAGTACAGGTGGCCGTCGGGTGACATGGCCACCGCCCGCAGTCGGCCAAACTCGCCTTGAAACAGTCGCTGGTGGCTGCGGACGACACGAAAGTCGGGAGGCTCCAGCACTACCCGGTGCAGGTGAGCGGCCCGGAGGTTGGCGAACAGGAAATTACCCTGCCACGACTGGGGAAGCTTGTCACCAGTATAAAAAGCGGCGCCAGCCAAGGCCAACGTCGGGGTAAAGCTCAATATAGGGTCCAGAAAACGAGGGTCACCGGCGGCGCCCAAGACATCAGGCCAACCGTAGTTGCCTCCGGGCTCCAGGATATTGATCTCGTCATGCGTAGCGGGGCCGTGCTCGGTGATAAACAGGTCCCCGGTCCGGGGATGCCAGTCCAAGCCCTGGGGATTACGGTGACCGTAGGTGTATACGTATGAGCCGGGGAAGGGGTTGTCCTCGGGCACCGAGCCATCGGGTTCCAACCGCAGCACCTTGCCCGACAGTGACCCCAGTTCCTGCGCCTGGTCGGACGCTTGAGCGTCGCCCATGGTCACATACAGCTTACCGTCGGGGCCGAATCCCAGGCGGCAACCGTTGTGGTTGCGGGCAGCGGGTATGCCGTCCAGAATCACTCGATGGTCCACGCCAAAGCCGTCGGCATCGGTCAGCCGAGCCACCCGGTTGCTCAGTTGTCCCTGAGCATTCCGGTAGGTGTAACAGACAAACAGATGGCCGTTGGCGCTGAAATCCGGGTGCAGCGCCAGGCCCATCAAGCCGGACTCGGACACGCTGGCCACGTCAATGACGGCCCAGGGAAGGGGTTGTAGCGCACCGTCGCGTATCACCCGGATGCGCCCCGCCCGCTCCGTCACCAGGATTCGCCCATCCGGCGCGAAATCCAGGGCCCAGGGAACCTCCAAACCCTGGACCACGGTCTCGGCCGTAACCGAATCTGTATCCCTGGTGGCAGTGATTGTCACATCCGGTTCGCCACCCCGGCCTTGCAGCACCACCCTGCCCGTCACCGGCGCGCCGGTTTGCCCCGCAGCCGCCTGGGAAGTTTCAGGGGCAGGCGCCGCCACGTTTCCAGGAGCACAAGCCACAATCGCCAACAGCAACAGTGGGAGCATCGTTGGGAATGCTAGGCTGGAGCGGCGCCCGTAACCTCGGGCCGCGTTAGAATGCTTCATGCCACCGCCGGTATCAAATGGCCGGTCCCAGGGTATACTTGACGCTCGACAAAGGAACATTGCGGGCCGCTAGAATCGTCCCATAGCGACTGTCGACTTTCAAGCTTTCACGCCAGATCAGGAGGTATCGGATGGCCAGTAACGGCAAGCCCCGAGTTTATGTGATCGGCACCGGCGGCAGCATTTCCTTCATAGGCTCCTACCGCACCGATTACGTTAACTATAGCTACGACAATAAACACTACACGGTTCAGGAGCTGCTGGACCGGGTCCCAGAGGTCCTGACGTTCGCCGACCTCCGCGTGGAGCAATACATGAACGTAGGCAGCACCGACGTAGGGCCATCCCACTGGATTGGGCTGGCCAACCGCATCAACCAGATATTTCGCGAGGACCCCCAAGCGGCGGGAGTGGCCATCACCCACGGCACAGCCACCATGGAGGAGACGGCATACTTTCTCAACCTCACGGTGAAAAGCCACAAACCGGTGGTGATTACCGGAGCCATGCGGCCACCGACGGGCCTGGGCACCGACACCGATGTGAACATCATCGACTGCGTTCGGGTAGCCGCAGCCCCGCAGTCTGCCGGCCGGGGCGTGCTAGCCGTTATGAACAACGAGATTCAAGCGGCCCGGGACGTGACCAAGACCAACAGCTCCCGTTTGGAAACCTTCCGGTCCAACGAATTGGGGTTCTTGGGCTACGCCGACTCGGATGAGCAAGCCGTGTTCTACCGCAACACCACCAAAGCCCACACTTTGGATACCGAGTTCGACGTTGAGGGTCTGGAAGAGCTACCCAGAGTGGACATTGCCTACGCCTACGCCGGGGCCGATGGCCTGGTGGTCCAAGCCTTGGCCGACGGAGGAGTGGCGGGCATCGTATCTGCAGGACTGGGCAGCGGAGGCGCTCCTCCAGCGTTCATGTCGGCGCTCCAAGCCGCGGTCCAGCGGGGGATACCCGTGGTGATTGCCACCCAGACCGGCAACGGCAGGGTGATGCGCACACGCAGGTTCGAGGAGATGGGCTACATCGTCGCCGACAACCTGGCGCCCAAGAAGGCCCGGATTCTGCTGATGCTGGCCCTCACCATGACCGATGACCCCGTGGAGATCCAGAGGATGATGTCCACGTACTAGGTAGCTGACAGCTTTCAGTCGTCAGCGGTCCGCAACATTCCATGCCAACCCGTGGCAACTGTTTCACTCTGAAAAGAAAAAGGCCCCGCCCTATTGTATTGGGACGGGGCCTCTGATTACGTATCCTAGGATAGGGACCCTTAACCGGGCACCTCATCGTAGTGGTGGGAATCGTCGATGATCTTCTCATCGCGGAATTGGTTCACCTCCTCGGGAGAATAGCCCAACAGCCCCGTTAGGATCTCGTCGTTGTGCTCGCCCACCTGGGGAGTGGAACCCACCGTCACCGGCGTGCGGCTGAAGTGCCAGTAATCGCCCGACACAGCGATGGTGCCGGCCAGGAAATCGGGCACCTCCACCATGATCCCGCGCTCCCAGGGATGGGGGTCCTCCGCTGCCTGCGGTATGGTGTTGACCGGAGCGGCGACCACGTCGTGCCGCCTGAAGTGATCTATGGCTTGCTCCATGGTCATGGTCGCCAGCAGCTCATTGATGGCGTCGTTTACCAGGTCGCGGTTCTTGGCACGCTCGGGACGAGTTGTGAAACGGGGGTCCTCCAGCCACTCGGGCTTGTTCAGAGCGTTGCATACCCGGTGCCAGTGGTGCTGATCCCCGGCGGAAAGCAATACCCATCCCTCTTTGCACGGGTATATACCACTGGGTGGCGCGCCCTTATCGCCCCGTTGTGGAGCAATTTTGGTCCCGTGGTACGCGGATATTGGTATCTCGGTCATGCTGTAGCCGGTGTCGGCCAAGCAGACGTCGATGGACTGGCCCTCTCCGGAAGTCTCCCGCTCGTGTAGCGCCGACAGGGTGCCGATGGCGGCGTGAAGGGCCGTTATCCGGTCGATGATGGGCACACCGGTACGGATGGGCGGCATCCCTTCCTCGCCCGTGAGCATGGTTATGCCCGACATGGTCTGGCCGATGGGGTCATATCCAATGTTGTCCCTGTAGGGCCCAAACTGGCCGAAGGCCGAGACGTTGACCATGATGATACGGGGGTTGAGCTCCTTCAGCACATCGTATCCAAAGCCCATGTTTTCAATGGTGCCGGGCCGGAAATTCTGCAGCAGCACATCGGAGACCTTGATCAGCTTGCTAAGGATCTCCTTGGCCTTTTCTTTGCGCATGTCTATGCTGAGGCTCTTTTTACCGGTGTTGTACTGAACCCAGTATGCGCTCTGCTTACGCACCCAGGGACCGTGGTACCGGGTCTCTTCTCCGCCCAAGCGCTCAACCTTGATGACTTCGGCGCCCATGCGCGCCAATACCTGGGCACAGCGGGGACCAGCTTGGTGCCGGCCCAGATCAATTACCCGAATGTTGTCCAGAGGATGACTGACACTTGTCATAGCGTAGGACCCCCCTTGCCTTATTTGGGGCCATTTTACGGCCCGCCCCTACAAAGAGCAAGTGGGCCTCTACGCGCGGTCAATACCACCTGTCGTCCAGGAATCTGGGCTCACCGATAAATGGTTGGCGGAAGTGGTCAAGGGCGAGCCGGTGAGCATAGCTCACAGCGCTTGATCTTAGTTACGACCTGGGCAACCTCCGTTTAGCCGGTGACGCCGGGCGCTACATCATTTCGGCCGGGCGACCAACAGGTAAACACAGTACAGCACGGTCACACCCAGAGTAGCCCCGAAGGTGCTTAACAGTGAGATCGTTGGCGCGTCGATCCTGATAACGATAGCCGTGGCTATCAGGCCGATTCCCACCAACCCCGAAGCTATACGGTCTCCTGCGTCGGGCTTCTGGTTTGGCTGGATCAGTTTGGTCTGGGCCACGGACCCTAAAGCCAAACTGAACAATAGAAAGATTCCCCCGTACGCGGCCAGTACCAGTTCCATAGCCTTCCCCCTTGAGCCATGTGGGCCAGCCCATGACAACCTGAGGCGCTTAGTCTACCACCGATCTATCGAGGGCTCTAGGATAGGGACCGTAAGGAGATCGATGCCTTTTCCATCAGGGGCACGAGCCTGCTGTGGCGGCCATAACACGGCTGGGGTACAATTGCTTTCGTTCAGTTCGGGCACCTGTAATGTAAAAGGGGTATGCCATGGCTTTAGAACCGGCGCAATTGTTAGAGATGTATCGAAAAATGGTCACTATCCGGACCTTCGACCAAAAGGCGGTGGAGGAGTTCCACGCCGGCAATATACCTGGAGTGGTCCACGCCTACATAGGGCAAGAGGCGGTGGCCGTTGGAGTGTGCTCAGCCCTACGCCGGGAAGACCGCATCACCAGCACTCACCGGGGCCACGGCCATACCATCGCCAAGGGAGCCGACCTGAAGCTGATGATGGCCGAGCTCTTCGGACGCAGCAACGGGTATTGCCACGGCAAGGGAGGCTCCATGCACATCGCCGACTTTAGCGTAGGCATGCTGGGCGCTAATGGCATCGTCGGAGCGGGCATGCCCATCGCAACCGGAGCGGCCCTGGCAGCCCAGCTAGAAGGGGGCGACGGTGTGGCGGTTGCTTTCTTTGGAGACGGCGCTTCCAACGAAGGGTCGTTTCACGGCTCCCTGAACCTGGCCTCCATCTGGAAGTTGCCTGCCATCTATGTCTGCGAGAACAACCGGTGGGCCTCGGGGAACTCCGCCGCCGACACCTTGTCGGTGGAGGACGTATCGGTCCGGTCAGTGAGCTACAACATGCCCGGGCTGACCGTCGACGGCACCGACGTCCTGGCAGTCTACGAGGCCGCCGAGCAAGCGGTGCGGCGGGCTCGTAACGGCGAAGGGCCTACCTTGCTGGAGTGCAAGACCTACCGCTGGCGGGCCCACTCCGAGTCACGGGGAAATCCAGCGGACCCCCGTCCCGCCGAAGAAGTCGCCCTGGGCCCGCAGAACGACCCCATCGCCGGGTTTTCCACGCGGCTGATTGACCAGGGAGTTGCCAGCAAGGACGACTTGGAGCGGATCGATCAAGAAGTGGCCACGGCGGTGGAAGAAGCCACCACCTTCGCCAAAGACAGTCCCTTGCCCAAGCCGGAAGACGCTTTGTTGGACGTGTTCGCTCCCTAAAAGCAAAGCCAAGAAGCTGTTGCGCTGTCCTTCGACAAGCCTGTCCTGAGCGTAGCCGAAGGGCTCAGGACGAACGGGACGCTTCAACCGGTTGGTGGTGAGCCCGTCACCCGTTCGTGGTGAGCCCGTCGAACCCCCGCCGACTGCCACGTATCGGATAACTTCCGGTAACCGCCGATTTTTCCCCAGGCACAGGAGAAACCATGAGAGAGCTAACCTACGGCGAAGCCATGATGGAGGCCTTCCGCGAGGAGATGCGCCGGGACGACAAGGTTTTCCACCTTTGTGGAAACCTGGGGCCCCTGGCCAGTCTGGTCCCCGAGTTCGGAGCAGCCCGCCTGCGTCCCTGCCCCATCTCCGAAGAGGCCTACGTGGGAGCCGGCATCGGCGCGGCGGGCTGCGGCTTCCGGCCGATTATCAGCCCAGGCATGATGACCTTTGCTTTCACGGCGATGGACCAGATAGTCAATCAAATGGCCAAGATTCCCTAAATGTTCGGCGGACAGGCATCCTTTCCCC
>JADFFS010000104.1 GCA_022568195.1 Chloroflexota bacterium
CATCAAATCGCTTCCATCTGGTCGGATAGCGCTCTAGCTACACAGCCGCGCTGTACAATACCCCATAACCGCTTGATTTAATGGTGGGCGCTACTGGATTTGAACCAGTGACCCCCGCCGTGTGAAGGCGAGGTCTATCATTGTCGCCTTCGACTGACGTTCCGATTTCCGCAGAAACACTGAATATCCATAAACCCATAGTTTCTGGCGTTTATACGCGATTTACGCTATTATCGCCGTTGTCATGTGCATGGAGTGTGCATCGATATTGTGTGCCATGAACGTTATGCACACGACTATGCACACATGGGATTACGAGGTCAAGAACAATGGCAAAAGGCACCGGCAGGCGCGGCAGACCGGCCAAGTTCAAGGAATTAGACGACCTTCTGGCCTCCTGCCCTGACGCTATGCGCCGCCCGATATACCAAGACCGGATCGGTGTGCGCCGTGGACCAAAGGGCGACACGGTTTGGATCAAAATCCAGCTGCAGAAAGGGGGGTCTTGGAAAGGGCGGCAGCTTCCACCAGGCCACGCCTTGGAGGTCAAGCTGGGGAGGAAGACATCGATCGATTGGGACTACGCCATTACGGTCCGTGACAAACTTCAAGGCCGGGCCGACAAGGGAGAGCTGCTAGAGGATACGCCGGTACCAACGTTCGATGAACTCGCCAACGACTGGTTGGCAAGGAAGAAGAACACCGTAGCCGATTTCGTAACGATCAGAGGCCATGTGCGCGTCCATCTACTTCCGACTTTCGGTGCGATGCGGATCGATGGGATCACGGCGGTCGATGTGGAGCGCTGGGTTGCTGAAAAGCTCCGAGCCGATCTATCCCCCGGATATGTCAAGCGGATGAACAATACGCTGAAGGCGATCCTCAACGATGCCCGGCGGGCCGGTCTGATTGACCGCAACGCGGCAAGCGAGATCAGCCCGATCAAAGGTGCGAGTTCCCGCCAACGGTTTCTGACTGCCGAGGAAATCGTTCGCCTTCTCACCGCTGCTGAAGAGGTGGAACCCTGGCTTCGTGACGTTGTGGTTTGGGCGTTGCACTCGGGCATGCGTCGCGGCGAAATCCAGTCGATGCGATGGGGCGATGTTCGTGAGTTACCGGGTGGTGGCAAGGTCGTGCTCCTGGAAACGACCAAATCGGGCAAGCCGCGCAGCGTCATCTGCACGCGCGGGATGACTGAGGTTTTGGAGCGTCAGACCGAATGCCGAGTTGAAGGTGATGACCGCGTATTCCCTGTATCGAAGATGACCTGGCGCCGGCGCTGGGAGAAGGCGAGAGAGCAAGCCGGCCTACCAGATATCGACTTCCATGACCTTCGCCGCACCAACGCCACCCAGGCGGCAGCCAGCGGCGTTGACCTCCGCACGCTTGCGGCAAGGATCGGCCATACCGATCTCGCGATGCTCGAGAAACATTACGCCATGGTCGTCGGTTCTGCCGAGCATGAAGCGGCGGAGAAAATACAAGAGACGTTTGACCGACTGACCGCCAATGTCGTTCCCATTAAGTCCAGCTCATGAACGCGCCTAACAACATCATCGAATACGAAGACGACCTTATTCTTTCGGCCTGTGAGTTCCGCTGGTTAAAGGGAGATAAGTTCGCGTTGATCGAGGCTATCGCAATCTGTGCCGCGAACGATCTTGAATATCCCAAATGGGTTCGTTCGCAAATCGATGTCGCCATGACAGGAATCTTCGAGGCAGTGTTTCCAGATCAAGACCTAAAGGATCGCCGATCAAGGTTGGGCATTTCGTACCTTCCCGAAGGCAGCAAACTCACGGATATGAAGGACCAATTCAAAGATTACGCCCGGCTTGGGCTGGTACACCACATGCTTTATTCGGCGAGCATGGAGGATGCTGATGAACACGTCGCGACCTTGACCGAATTTATCAAGCGAAACGATATCGAAACGCTTGACTGCTGTCTGCCTTACGGTGCTGATCAGCGTAAGAGGTTGATAGAAGCATTCAAAGATATCGACAAAGAAGTAGTCGATGCGCCATCCTACGTTGCGCTCCCGGGCACGGCTCATTTGGTCCCAGTAGGTGTACTGTTCCGGCTCCTGGTTGAACATCCGCAGCGTGTCCACCCACCCGTGGCTGATGAACTTGTCCATCCATTCGCGTTCCTGGGGTAGAAAGCCCGACGTCTTCTCATTCGCCTTGGGCCTGGCCAGGTCGATTTCCTTGTGGGCCGTGTTCAGGTCGCCGCAAACCACGACGTTCTTCCCCTCGCTGGTGAGCTTGTCCACCACCTCCAGAAAGGCGTCATAAAATTCCATTTTGTACTGTAACCGTTCGCCGGAGGACTGGCCGTTGGGAAAATAGATGTTGTACAGGACGAACCGGCCGTAGTCGGCGCAAATCACTCTCCCCTCGCTATCGAACCGGTCGATGCCAAAGCCGTAGCTGACGTTCTGAGGTTTTTCCTTGGTGTACAGGGCCACGCCGCTGTATCCCTTCCGCTCCGCCGAGCAGAAGTAACTGTGATAGCCGTCAATTTCCTTCAGGTTTTTCGGGAGTTGATCCACGGTAGCCTTGGTCTCCTGCAGGCACAGGATGCCAGGGTTTTCGTTGCTAAACCACTCCAAAAAGCCTTTCCGAAGCGCTGCTCTCAGGCCGTTGACGTTCCAGGACAAGGCACGAATGGTATCGGCCATTTCTAGTCTCCGAGAACAGAAATCCTTGGTGCGCCAGTGTGATGCACGGCTCCCAGGCCCCATCCTCCAGTGTAATTGTGGGACACCAAGGCCCAACCGTCAGCTTTAACCGGCTGGGCAGATTCTACCACCACTGAACCATCGGACGCGAGGAACAAGGTCGGCCGGAGTTGATCAGGGCTCTGGCACCCTTGGCGAGAGAGGGCATAGGCGCGATTTCACATTGGCAGCGCCGGAGGGCATCCTCTTTCCAAGCGAAATTACCTGCCGCAGCAGCCTAAGGAAACAGGGTCTCCCCGGTCTCCGCGTCCACCACTTTGATGGCGCTCACCGGGCAATTCTCGGCGGCTTCCAGGATATTCTCTTCGGTATCTCCATCCGGATTCACCGCTTCCGACTGCCTGTCATCGTTGAGAACAAACACCTTGGGGGCCAGGGTCTCGCACATGGAGTTGCCAACGCACACGTTGTGGTCCACCGAAATTCTAAGCTTGCGCGCCATCGAAACCTCCCTAGTTTAGCGAAACTGGCAGGGTCTTTAGGGAACGGAAGGTGATGCTTGGCTGGTACTCGAACTCGTTGGTTTCCAACGTGAGAGAATCGTACCGCTCAGCCAGGGCCTTGAAGGCTTCCTGGCCTTCCAACCGGGCCAGGGTCGCGCCCAAACAGTGGTGGATGCCCGAACCGAAGGCAACGTGGGTGTTGGGCCACCGGCTTATATCGAATGTGTCCGGGTTTTCGTGCTTTTGCGGGTCCCGGTTGGCGCTGGAAATAAACCACCTGATGCGGTCGTCTGCCCGGATGAGCTTGCCCCCCAACTCAACGTCTTCAGAGCCTATCCGCTGCAGCGACTTGACCGGGGGATCGTAGCGTAGACACTCCTCGGTGGCCCTCACGATCACGTCGGGGTCCTCGAACTCGCCACGTTTCAGCAACTCCCACTGGTCTGGATGCTGCATAAAGGCGAGAGTGCCGTTGCAGATGAGGTTGATGGTGGTTTCGTGGCCGGCCAAGAGCAAAAGAATGGCGTTCGCCACAACTTCATCCCGAGTGAGTGCACCGGATTTCTCGCCGCTGGCCAACACCGAGAGCAGGTCATTCTCGTCCACCGGCTTGGCTGCCTTCTCGGCCACCAAGGGGTTCAGGTAGTCGATCAGCTCCTTTATCCCTTCGGTCAGGGGCTTCATACGGTCGGTCTCCCCGCGGCCGATGAACAGCAGCTTCTCAGCCATCGAACGAATGAAGCGCCTGTCTTGGTTGGGGAAGCCCATCATCTGAGCGATGACGAACAGGGGCAGTGGTATGGCAAAATCCCTCATCACGTCCATGTGTCCCGTCTCTCCGGCCTCGTCCAGGAGGTCCTTGATGACGGACCGCACCATGGGACGCCACGTCTCCATGGACTTCGGGCTGAACCACTTGTGCACCACCTTGCGCTGATCGGTGTGCACCGGACGGTCATGTTGGATGAACCAGTCCATGAAGAACTCTCTCATAAACTTGTACAGACCCATGTCCGACTCGTCGATCGCCGGATAGGGCGACTTCTTATCCCTCTTCCAGAACTCCGAGGAAAACAGCTCATGGTGGCGGGTCATCCAGACCAAATCGTCATGGCGGGTGATTACCCACAGCTCGTAGAGCTCGTTCCAGTGTACCGGGTCCTCATCTCTGATTTTGCCATAGTAGGAGTAGGGGTCCGAGATGGCTTCCCCGGAAAACATGTCATCGCTAATTGCTGTAACCATTACGATGTCAACCCCCAAACTTTTGGCAAATTATAGCACGCCGTGGTTCATGTCAATGAGGCTGAATAATTGGGGTGCGCGTCAGTAGGCAGACACACGGGTCTGCCCCTACGTGACCATTTCTTACGGTCGACCTGCCGCGCATAATGTTGACGGGCGGTAGGATTACAGTAGCGGTTGCAGGCTAAACGGCCGGGGCGCCGTTGGAGGCGCCGTTCCCTGGCTGGATGAGTACCCTTACCGTGCCATCGGTATCCTTGCGGTGAGACAGCACCCGGTGATTGCCTTTCTCGGCCCACAGCATCACGTCGTAGATATTCAGGGCGTCGGCCAATATGGTTTCCACCAAGGACTGGCTATCGTTCTCGATCTGATAGGTCAATGCAGCAAGGATTCCGGCGCAGCTCTTTCCGCGCCCGTCGATTACCACCCAGCCGCTGCCAGAACCGTTACCCGGCAAGGACGCTGAGTCGGCGTGGACGGACACCTCTCCGGACTTTCGGAGATCAAGCTGGCGCTTGAATTCGGCCACGGCTTGCCATGTCACGCGGCGGCCCCGGTCACCATCGCCACAAACGGCTCCCCTGACGCCGACGATGTCGGGATTTATGCGCGCCAACTCGTCCAGGTCAGAAATTCGCAGGTGGCCGGACAGCGCCGTGCTCAAGCCCAGCTGCTTGCCTTCGAACACCATATCTTTTAGCTGGTCTTCAGGGATAAAGTCGAAAAGGTTCCTGCCGTCTTTGGTCAGTGTGTCGATCAGGAAACCATCGCACTGCCCCTCTTTGGCCAGCTTCACCATCAGGTGAGGGTCCAACCCGTCGTATAGAGGGTTGTCGGCGAACAGGGAACCCACCAGCTTGGTGTTGGTCCCCTCCATAGCCTGCCTGGCCTGGATCAGGATTTCCACGGCGGTGTCATAGTCCGTGTTGCGGAATCCCACCTTGACCGAGGTGGCGTTCAGCATCGCGGCGGCGTAGGCGGCCATTGCCACGGTCCCCGGCTGGCTGGGCACGACGCCCAAGGTGACGCTGACGTGGTTCTCCGCCGCAATCTGGTTGCGAATTTGGCGAACAACCGTGGGATGTCCCGAGCCCACCAGGGCCTCCTGCAGGTTTTTCACGTCGACCACATCGGCGCCACCCCGCTCGGCTTCCAGGGCTTCCTCCACGTTTTGCACGCTGACCATCAGCAGCATCCCCGAGAAGAAGCTGTTGTTGCCGGTGAGCCAGCCGACCCGTTCATTGGCCGGTTGGGCCGGCGCCAGGGGACGGGGCTTCAGCGGTTCCAGCTCCTGCTTGAGCTCGGCTTTTTCCTCGTCGGTAAGGCCCGGCAGGGGATACCGGGTGTGCCCCGACGCCAATCCCATCAACTCTCCCCAGTATTTGACCATGGATACGGGTAGTGCGCCGTTTAGCTTGTCAACGGTACGGGTCCACCAGGCATCGGACAGCTCCTTGATACGGCGCAAATGGGTTTCATAGAACTGCTCGTCCAGGTTGCCCTGAGTGGCTTTATCGATGAACTGGACGTAGTAATTGGCCTCGGGAATGTCGAACCGCCAGTCTGAGGTGTTGGAGAACATCACTTGCTGCTGGAAGCCCAGTTCCTTGCCCCGCCAGAATATCCACTCGTCGGGGGTGCTGATGATGGCTTCCTTGCCGATGGACAGGTGGGTCTCGATGGAAAGCTGCTGGTTGAAGCTTGCTTCCTTTATCCCCACCACATTGGGTATCTCGCACAGGCGCTTCAAGCTGGCCGGACTTAACACGATGCCGAACTGGGGCGAATTGTAAAACATTATGGCCAACCTGGTGTTGTCCGCCAAATGGCGCACCCAGTCGATGACCTGCTCCTCGGTTTTGGTCACGATGAAGGGCGGGGCTACGATCAGGACATCGAACCCCATGTTCTCGGCGTTTTGAGCCAAGTCCAGCATCGCCGAGGCCGAAGTGTGGGTGATGTGGGCGCCGGTCAGCCACTGACCATTGGCTTCATCGGCCAGGATTTGCATGACCTGTAGCCGCTCCTCGTGGGTCAGGCTCCAGAACTCGCCCATGCCCCAGGTGCATCCCGCGCCCTTGGTCCCCAACCGGCGAACGTGCCGGATGTTGTTGCGTAATCCTGCTTCGTCAATGGTGTCTTCGGGTGTGAATGGAGTGCAGAGGGTGGTCCACTGGCCTTTCAGGGTTTCCCAAGCCCATTCCTGTGCTTCGTGTTTGGCATAGGTTGCCATTGACTCTCTCCTATCACCCGAAGGCGTTTATTCCGATAATAGAGCTTTTCTAAACAAGCATTGTACTGCCATAGCCAGGCTCCGGTCTAGGGAGAGTAATGGACCTCAGCCCGGCACACCCGCCTCGTGTGTATAATGGCCCAGCCCAGACATTCAGCAACGTCGAGGTTGGCCGATGACCAGTGACAGCGACAAGGCGCCCTTGCCCTTGGAAGGCATTAGAGTTCTGGATGCCACCCACATCGTGGCCGGCCCCTTCTGCTCGATGATACTGGCGGATATGGGCGCCGAGGTAATCAAAATCGAACGTCCCGGCGCCGGGGACCTTTCCCGGGCCAGAGGCCCTTTCGTACGCGGTGAACACGGTCAGGAGGTAAGCTCGCGCTTTCTGGGGGTCAACCGCAGCAAGAAGAGCGTGACCTTGGACCTGCGCAACCCCACTTGCAAAGGGGCCTTCGAGAATCTGGTGCGGGAGTCCGATGTTCTCCTGGACAACTGGGGGTCGGGAGCATTTAGCCGCTTGGGGCTGGGTTACGACCATCTGAGGGAGATCAACCCGGGACTCATTTATGCCAGCATCACCGGCTACGGCGACAGCGACGGGTTGAGCGGGCCCTTCTCCCAATGGCCGGCCAACAACCTGAGCATCCAGGGTATGGCCGGTTGGATGGAGATTACCGGGGAGCCAGATGGCCCCCCGCAAGCCGTCGGTGACAACATGGGCGATTCGATCCCAGGCGTCTGGACGGCCCTGGGCATCGTGCTGGCGCTGGAGTCCCGGCGAAAAACCGGCCGTGGCCAGTACGTGGACATGGCCATGTACGAATGCCTGGCATCCCACGTGGTGAGCAACATGAACGCTTACCAAGCCACCGGAGAAAATCCTGTGCGCTCCAGAGACCGGTTGATGACCGCTGGAATGACCTTCCAAGCCGAGGACGGGTATGTGGTCATGGCCGGCGTCCGGTCCGAGGAGCGATTGCGGGCGTTGTGGCGGCTCATCGGCCGGGAGGATTTGGCGGAAGACCCCCGATACTTGGGAATCGGGTCCGACGGTGACTTCTACTTTGAAAAAGTCATCCCGGCCATCGAAGAGTGGTCGATGCAGCGATCCAAGGGGGAGGTGGTAAGCAAGCTGACGGAGATCGGGCTGTCCATGGGGGTGGTGCAGACCATTTCAGAGGTGGCCCAGTGTCCCCACCTGGAAGCGCGGCGGATGTTTGTGGACACGGGCGACACCATGGATGGTACGTTCCGGTCACTGCGTACGCCCATCCGTCTTACCGGATGTGTTGAATCGCCGGGCAGCACGCCCCCAACGTTGGGGCAGCATAACCGGGAGATTTTGTGCGGGTTGGGAGGTCTTACAAAGGAGGAACTGTCCGCGTTGGAAGCACAGGGAGCAATTTGATCTTCTTCGTCATGCCGTGGTGTGATGCTCCTAGTTGGACCAAATCCCCCCAACCCCCCTTTAACAAAGGGGGCATTGCCTCAAAAGCGCCCCCCGCGTGTCACCCTGAGCCTGGCGAAGGGTCTTCCCCCGGTGAGCCACGCGAGGAAGATCCTTCTCCTTCTGCGGAAGGATCAGGATGACAGTTTTGGGCAGGGGCTAAACGGTGGCAAAGGGGGGATTTAATGCCCCTCCGCCGATTCTGAGCGATGGAGCCAAGCACCAGTCTATGACCACATTGGAACGTGCCCTTAACTGGCGGCCAATAACCCCCTTTTATTACGGATGGCTGTTGCTGGCGGTATCGGCCCTGGGAGCCTTCGTGGCCACCACCGTGGCCGGAGTGGTCTTCGGGGGGATTCAAGGCCTGATCTTCGGCGAGATGGGGTGGAGCCGCAGCACCGTGGGCATTACAGCCGCGGTTGGTGTTTGGCTTTCCGGACTGGTGGCCCCCTTCGTTGGGCGCTTGACCGACCGTTACGGTCCCCGGTGGTTGATGCCGGTGGGCACCATCGTGCTGGGCGTTTGTCTCTACTTGCTGGGTGGCGTCAACTCCATCTGGGCGTTTTTCCTTCTGGCGGTGGTGGCCCGGGCCATCAGCCAACCACTGCTGATCGGCGTGGTGCCTCGTACGATGGCGGTGAACTTCTTCGACCGCCGCCGGAACCTGGCCCTGGCATTGACCGGAATCTTTCGCCCCTTCGGCAGCGCCATCAACATTCAGATCATCACTGCAATCAGCGTGGAACATGGCTGGCGCGCTGCTTTCCGGTACCTGGGCTACCTGAGCCTGCTGGTGACGATCCCACTGTTTATCCTGGTCCGCCGCCGCCCGGAAGACATTGGGTTACTGCCGGACGGCGACGCCACGCCCAGGCCCGGCGCCAATCCCAGCGGCCTGCCGGCCGGCCGGAGTGGGGCTGGGGCCGGGGATAGCCCGGCGGCTCAATGGACTGCCAAGGATGCCCTGCGGACCAAGGCATTTTGGCTGGTGGGCTTCACCATAATTCTCTCGGTGACGGCTAACTCCGGCATCGGGTTCAACATGGTGCCCTATATCCGGGAACAAGCCGGCATTTCAATCATCCAAGCGGCTGGCGTTCTGAGCCTCAGCAGCTTCCTCTCGCTGGCAAATCTCGTGTGGGCCCACCTGGCCGACAAGTTCACACCCCGGCGATGCATCGTCGGAGCGATGGCCTCCACCACCGGGATAATCGTTTACCTATTCATGGTGAACTCGTTGTGGTCCGCCTATGTGTTCGGAATCGCCTGGGGGCTGTTCGCTGGCGGCATGGACGTTTTGATCGCCATGGTGGTGGCCCAGTACTTCGGCCGGGAATCCTACGGGACCATTCTGGGCGCCTTGAGGCCCTTCGAAGCCCTCGGCTTGGGTCTGGGCCTGTACCTGGGCACGGCGGCCTACGACCTCACCGGCAGCTACACGGTATTTTTCGCGGCTGCCTTGGTAGCCAACGTGCTGGCCGCGGCTTTGATCATGATGGCCAGGCCGCCGACGCTGCCGAGGCGCGGCCTCCCCGCAGCCGTTGACGCGGACCGGTCGAGTTAGTGGTGCGGGGCAGTGGGAGGGCCGCGCTCCCCAAAACCATCAGCGCGGGCGGGGTCTGAATCGACTTATTGTGCCGGGTTGGCTGTACGACTAAATGGCAGGGGATGAATCCGGCAAGTCGTAGCTGGCCAGTAGCTGGTCCACCATGTCCGTGACCGTGTCCCAGTCGTAGTTCTGGAAGGCCCGGCCCCGGGTGACGTATTCTCCCCCGGCGTAGAACATCTCGTATTGGGCCTGGCGCGAGCCGAACTCCGAGCCCACGGCGTCCCAGGCCAGCTTGAACAGCTTGACTTTGTCCTTGGGCTCGGCCACCGGCGAACGCTGGGTCTTTTCTATGAATGACGCGGTCTCCGGGCTTCCGAAGTCGTCGGCCGACGGGGGCATCATAATCATGTTGGCCCCGGCCAGGTCCCGCAAGGCATACACCAACTCCGGATAGAACTTCTGGGTAAGAAGCTGGGTCGCGTAGAGCAAGCGCCGGTCCGGGATGAAGTAGGGACCGTAGTTGACTCCGCCCGCTTCCATCCCCTTGACCATGCCCTCGACCATTGCCGTGTTGGCGGCCAGATAGCCCAGTTTGCCCGCCACGTCGGGGATTGAGATGGTGCCCATGGTTTCGGTGATCTTCCGGGCCAGGCCCAACAGGAAACGCATTTTCACCATCAAACGTATCTGGGCCTGGTAGTTCTGGAGCATGTGGGTGGGAGTGTCCTGGAACTGGGCCCGGCACATGTTGGTGTCGCGGTAAACGAACACCCGGTCCCAGGGGACTTTGACCTCGTCGAAGTAGATAACCGCGTCATTCTCGTCCAGATGCCAGGAGAGAGGATTGTCGAATTGGGAAACGGCCGATGCCTCATAGGATTTCCGGGGTAGGATCTTCAGCCCCTTGGTGGCCAAGGGGATTGCCACGGAAAAGGCGTATTGCTCCTCTCCGGGTCTCAAGGGCTGGCCGGTGGTCACCAGAAGCTCGTCGGCTATCACGGCGCTGGTGCCCAACATCTTGGCGCCTTTTATGGTGACGCCCTGGCTGTCTTCGTCGCAAATTGCGGCGATCAGGTACTCGTCTTCTTGCTGGGACACCGACTTGGAGCGGTCCGCCCGGGGGTTGGCAATAACGTAGGTTACAAACAGGTCGTTGTCCCGGACGTAGGTGAAGTAGTCGTTCAGGGCTTGGGCCCGTTCTTCGCCGTGACTCCGGAACAGGTCGATGCCCATGACCATGCCGCCCAAGCAGGAGCCGACGTGGTCGGGGGAGCGGCCCATGAAGCCATACGTAAGCTCGGCCCAGGCGGTGATGGCCTCCCGGCGTTGCACCAACTCCTGGTAGGACTTGGGAAGCTGCCAGAAACGGCTGACCCGCTCGCCGCTGGTGGGCGACGGGAAGGTCATCAACTCCAGGTTTTCCGGCGCCCCTTGAAAGTCGTACAGGCCGGCAACGGTGCGGAACGCGTTGCGGAAGGCGGGGTGGTCCGCCGCGTTCTCGATTAGCTTCCCGTCGAGGTAGACGGTTCTGTTGTCCCTGACGCTTTGAAGGTACGCCGCACCGGTCCTGGGCATCAGGCGCCCTGCCGGATGAAATCGGCGATATGTTCCCCAATCATCATGGTGGTAACGTTGGTGTTGGCCCGCACGCAGTTGGGCATGATGGACGCGTCGACCACCCTCAAGCCCTGGAGCCCGTGGACCTTGCCGTATTGGTCGACCACGGCCATCGGGTCCGACGCCGGCCCCATCTTGCAGGTGCAGGAGATGTGCTGCCCGGTGGTGACCTCCCGCTGCAGGAACTCATCCAGGGCATCGTCGGAGGCCAGTTCGGCGTCGGTCGGCTCTATACGCTCTTCGATAATGTCCTTGAACCGTTCGTCCTGGCCCAACTTGACGCACATCCGCACGGCGTCCCTCAGCCGGCGCCGGTCGAACTCTTCCCGCAGGTAACGGTAGTCCAGGAAGGGTTGGGCGTTGGGGTCTGTGGAGGTCAGGCGCAGCTCTCCGGAGCCGGTGGCCAGATTTAGAATGGCCAGCATGCGGATACCCAAGGGCTCCATGCGCTCTCCGCCCCTGTTGACCCGTTCGGTGGCAAAGGACTGCATCAGCACCTGAATGTCGTTGCGCAGGTCCGAGTCGGGCGCGGTGTAGCGCAGGGCCATCTGTACCCTGGGGGCATAGGCGTCCATCGGAACGTCTTTTTTGGTCCGGAAGGTCACGTAGATCATGGGATGGTCGCGCAGGTTCTGGCCCACCCCAGGCAGGTCGTGCACCACGGGGATACCCAGGCTACGCAAGGACTCCGCCGGACCAACGCCGGAGAGCATCAAGATTTGAGGAGAGCCGATGGCCCCGCTGCTCAGGATTATCTCCTCTCCCTCCGCCGTGAACTTTTCGCCTCCGCTTTCCACCTCGACGCCGGTGACCCGGTTGCCGTCGAAAATCAGGCGGTGAACGGTGCAGTTTGGGCGGATGGTCAGGTTGAGCCGGTGCCTGCCCATATCGAGGTAGCCCAGGGCGGTGCTCCAGCGGATGCCGTTGGGGTTGTTTACCGGGCAGGGACCGACTCCAGTGGCATCGGGCAGGTTGTGGTCGGGGCTATCGCCGAAATTCGCGTTACGGCAGGCGTCGTAAAAGGCCTGTTGCTCGATGAGCATCTCGTTGGGCTTGAAACGCCGCAGGATGATGGGCCCGTCCGAGTTGTGGAAGTCTCCGCCGCCGAAGTCGGTATCCGCCTCGATCATCCGGAAGTATTGGAGCAGGTTCTGAAAGCTCCACTGGTCGTTGCCCATGGCCGCCCAGGAGTCGTAGTCTTCGGGAACGCCCCTGAGGAACACCTG
>JADFFS010000263.1 GCA_022568195.1 Chloroflexota bacterium
GGGCCCTCTCCAAGCCGCCAGGATCATCGGGATTTTGGGTATCGTCCGGTTAATTACGTTGGCCCTATTCACGCCGAAGCTGCGACGGCTCTAGGAGCCGGGACTCGGCTGTTGATTTTCAGCCAATAGTAATATTTAGGCTTTGCGAGGAACGGGAATCCCGTTTCGCCGCGTAAATAATTGGCCCGTATAAGGTGGCCGGCCAGACACCGCCAGATCGAATCAGCGATTTAGCCCGCTCTGTCGGCCAGGCCCAAACGAAATTAGAGTAGTTATAGGGCTTCTCCGAGAACCTGTGTGCAAGGTGTTGTCCCACCGGGCGGTTTCCAGCGGCCCGGTGTCCAGGGAAACGCGCCTCACAGGCACCGGCTCTCGGTCGTATAGCTGCCCATGATTGTTGACACCATAGCAGCACAAGTCCAGAATTAATCACCGTGAGACTGTTGATCATTCGATGCTAAGCCGTCAAGGCGACCGCATCACCAGGTTTTTCCCCGGCATCCACTACGCCTGGATCATCATCGCCATCGCGGCCTTCATGCATATGGCGGGAGGCTCGGTGCGTCAAGCCTTTGGCGTGCTGGTGGTCCCCCTTCAGCAGGACATGGGCTGGAGCCCTGCGTCCATAACCTTGGCCTATGCCCTGGGCAGTATCGTCGGTGCTGCGATGGCGCCCCTCAGTGGGATAGCCACCGACCGTTTCGGGGCCCGTGTAGTCATCGTTGCCGGTATTTTGTTCTTCTTTCTCGGTGCGATAATCACCGGCGCGGCCAACCAGGTCTGGCACCTCTGGATATCCTACGGAATTTTCCTCGGCGTGGCACAAGCCTGTTTTAGCGTTCCTATCCTCACGGTAGCCACCGCTTGGTTCCGCACCCGTCTGGGGGTGGGCATCGGGTTGTTGCAAGCGGCCCATGGGCTGGGACCGGCGGTGATGGCGGTGTTCCTCAGTGCCCTGATCTCGGCGTTGACCTGGAAGATCGCATTTTGGCTGATCGGGTTGTCCGCCAGCACCGTTATGATCGGTCTAATGCTATTTTTCCGCAATGAGCCCTCCGACGTGGGCCTCCGGCCTTACGGCGCTGCCGCCACCGAACCCGCGGGAAAAAAGGCAGACCCCGCTGAGCAGAAGCAGCGAGCCAGGGCGTTCCTGGTAAGCATGCAAGGGACCAACGCGTTTTGGCAGTTGATTGGGGTGCACTTCCTGGGTTGCGTGGGTCACGCCATAGTCATCATCTACATAATTCCGATCGCCGTAACGGCAGGCATTAACATGGTGTCGGCCTCTGGGATTCTAGGTACTCTCATGGCCGTCAGCGTGTTGACCCGCTTCCTTACCCCGGTGGTCGCTGATTATCTGGGTGCGAAACGCGCCATGGCAACCATGTTCGTTCTCCAAGGACTGCCCGTGTTAATGCTGTTCTGGACCCAGGAATTGTGGCAGTTCTACTTGTTTGCGGTTATTTTCGGCATCGGTTATGGAGGTGAGGGGTCGGCGTTTCCCATCATCAACCGGCAATACTTCGGCCGGGGGCCAATGGGCCGTTCCTTCGGCTGGCAGCAGGCCGGAGCGGGGACCGGAATGGCGGTGGGCGGTTGGATCGGAGGGGTACTCTACCTCATATTCGGGTCCTACGACATCACCGTGATTCTGTCGGTGCTGGCCAGTATGGGAGGGGCCGCGTTGATTCTGTCCATGCCTCCCACCGCCAAACTGTTGATCCCCAATTGGGAAGATGCCTCACCCTCCGATGTGCCGCCGGCTAGGACCCAACCCATTGCATCCAGCGATTAGTGGGAATAAGGCGCTGGCACCCTGCAATTTCACTATAGTATCGCCGAGAGGCTGGAAATGACCCCAAACGCGTAATTACGTTTGGTGTCCAGCCAAAATCTCGGCGAACAACTGCTCAAGATTGGCGAAGAGGGCCAAGGGCCAACCTAAGGGTAGATCTACAACCGTTGGTCAGATTTAGGTTGGTCTGCCGAACTCATATAGGACTAATTGCTGCTCCCATGGGTTAGTGACCATCCCTGCAAAGCTTATGGCCACCAACATCGTCGGCGAGTGTTTCTGGTGGCGATTTACCCTCCCCGTCTCCACCAACCCATCAGATTATGCTCAGACTCTTCCTGAGTCTCGGAGCTTTCGCTTACCAGCGACACTATCTGACGTTGACTTTGCTTCCATCAGGGCGGAAAGGGGCCTTGAGCTTCCTCCACTGGGGAGGATGAGAGCCAGTTCTTTCCCGTTCGACCGGGAATCCGCCTGCGGCGTAAGAGTGGGGGTGAAAGCCGTTGCTTTATCCCCTTACTTCCCGGCCAGGAGCCCGGTCAGCTCACCGACATCATCCAGGCTGTCCAGGCGGGACACTGTGTCGATGACCTGCTGCGTCCGCGCCTCACCGAGAACATCCGACGTCAAGAACCGGAATTTGCCCACCAGCTCGTCCTGGCTGGCGGGGTTGCGGCTGTCCCCGTGGTGTGCGGTGACGCTGCATTTTTTACCGGGCAGCCCCACAAAGAAGTCCTTTCCGAACGGTGAAATTTTAGTATGCCGTAGCTATGGGGATTGGCAGGGGCGTTTTGGTGATAGTATCAGAGGGATTGAGCGTTGAAAACGGGAGTGGCTCATTGCCAAGATCTGTCACGCCATCGGCCGCAACGCCGATGAGATTTCCCTGCACCATGGTCCGGTCCGCATAGATGATATGTATCCCGTTTTTACGAAAAAGTCGCCTCAGGCGACACGCAGCTCCCGGCCCGTGTCCGACGCCTGCTTGATCGTATCGATAAAGCGATGCAGGTCAACCGCGGTATCGAACGTCGGCAGGCGGCTCTGCCCGGTTCGGATCGCCTCGGCAAACAGGGCATACATCTGACCCACGTTGAACGGATCGCCGCGGGGGAAGTCGGCCGGGACATATACGAAACGCTCGGGTATCGTCAGATCCTTCAACTCGTGGCTCCCCTGTGCGCCTTGCACGCGTAGCATCTCACCGCGCTGCGACGAGACGCTCCCGGTGGTGACCAGCGTGCCTTCCCGGCCGTAGATCTCCATCCGAAAGCCGCCGCCGGCCCAGGGGACAGCTCCGACATGGACCGACGCCGCCGCGCCGCTCTCTAGCTGTCCGCATACTCGCACGTTGTCCGGGGAGGTGACCTCCACAAA
>JADFFS010000264.1 GCA_022568195.1 Chloroflexota bacterium
AGGGGACCCTGAGAACTGTCCCTCCGTCGCGTCATTCTGAGCCCGTCGACGGTTCTCAGGATAAACTCCGCGAAGAATCTGGGGTGCTGGGCCAATTTCCCCACCCCACCCCGATTATATCGGGGTCATCCGTCTGCGGCGGATTCGGAATGACACTCTCGAACTCATTTAGAGGCGGAACTATCCTGTAACCATTCCAGCCAGGAGGTGTGAAATGCCCCTCGACCCGCAAGCACAAGCAGTTCTGGACCAGACCGCTGCTCTCGGACTCCCGCCCAACCACACCGTGACCCCGGCCGAAGCCCGGGCAAACGGCAAAGCCCGGCCCAAGGCCCCCGGTCCCGAAGTGGCCAAGGTGGAGGACAAGAACATTCCGGGCCCGGACGGACAAATTCCGGTGCGTGTCTACACGCCGGACGGCGGTGGACCCTTCCCGATTTTGGTCTGGTTCCACGGTGGAGGCTGGGTTGTCGGCGACCTGGATACATCGGACGGCACAGCGCGCCATCTGGCCGTGGGCGCCGATTGCGTGGTGGTTTCCGTGGACTACCGCCTGGCCCCGGAAACCCAGTTTCCCGGTCCCGCTGAGGATTGCTACGCGGCGACCCAGTGGGTAGCCCAGAATGCCGCCAGCATCGACGGCGACCCCAGCCGGATCGCCGTAGGTGGGGATAGCGCCGGGGGGAACCTGGCCACGGTTGTGTGCTTGATGGCCCGGGACCGGCAGGGACCGTCCCTGGTGCACCAGCTTTTGGTCTACCCCGTGACCGAGCGCGACTTCTACACCCCGTCCTACGGTGAAAACGCGGATGGCTACTCGCTAACCCGGGATTCCATGAGATGGTACTGGATGCACTACCTGGTCGATAATGAAGACGCCAACAATCCTTACGCTGCGCCCATGATGGCCAAGGACCTGAGCGGTCTGCCGCCGGCATTGGTGATTACCGCTGAATACGACCCCTTGCGGGACGAAGGGGAAGCCTACGCCCATAAATTGGAAGCGGCGGGGGTGCCGACCCACTGCACCCGCTACGACGGCATGATGCACGGCTTCTTCGGCGCGCCGGCGGTGTTGGACAAAGGCAAGCAGGCCATCGACGAGGCGTCCAGGGAGCTCCGCGCGGCGTTCGCCCAGGTAGGAGTTAGCTAGACCCTGGCGGCCAGGCCGGCCTTTAATAGGAAATTCCCACAACCCCCCTTTAATAAGGGGGACACCGGCGGATTTGGCCGAACGTGTCCTCCTCAGATCGCCCCTCGCCTGGCCTGATTCTCAGGGGTAGATTCTTTCCGGGGTGGCCCTCACCGGGGCGACTCCTGCCCGCGGATCCTGGGGAAGTAGTTGTCCCTGTTCACCCCAAACAACTGGTGGCGGGACAATCCGTTGAGCAGGAAGGCGTGGACACCCATCTTAAACAGCGCTTCCACGTCCCCCGATGTGAGGGCCTCCCTCTCCTCCGGGCTCAGAGCAAATTCCTCGATGGCGTCCATGGGGTTGGACTTTATCCGCTCCCGGAAAGAGGCATCGTTTTCAAGCATGTAGAAAATCTTGCTAACGGCGTAGATGCTCATACCGTCTACTCCAGCCTCCAAGCGGCGAACCCGCCGCCCTCCTCAATCTCAACGAACTCGGGACGCTTGACGCCCAAAGCCCCGGTCATGGTGATCCAGCAAAGCAATTCGCCGCTGACGTTGCCGGCGGCGGCCATCCGCGCCTCGGTGGCCCGCCGGGCGAGTTTCGCGTAATCGCCCTCCTGCAGCAAACCGCCGATGGCGCCGACCCATTTCTTATCGGTCCAGCCAACCCTGGGGCCGCCTACTTCCAGAGAGAAGGAGCCGCTGGCCAGCAGGGCCACCCGCAGGTGCTCGTCCCACTGCTCCACGATGCGGCCCAGCGTCCGGCCCAAGGCAAAGCACCGCCGCGCCGACGGCAATGGAGGCGCCAGCCCGTTGATGTACAGCGGCACCACGGGAATTTCCATGCCCGGGGTAAGAAAATGCAAGGGCACCAACACCGCATGGTCTAAGCGTAGCTCTTGGGACATCGCCAGGTCGAAATTTGACTTCAGGGCGTGCCCGTATATTCTTTTCGCCAACTCGGGATGGCCCTTTACCACCCGGTGGGGCATGGCGCAGTAGGTCTCGGCCGGCCCTTCGGCCTCCTCTATCATGCCCACGCAGAACTGGGGCAGATTATTGTAGAAGAAGTTGGTGAAGTGGTCCGAGGCGAACTCTATGATAACGTCCGGCGCGGCTTCCTCCAGTTGCTCCCGCACCTGTTTCATCAGCGCCTCGGACCGGAGCTTACCCGGCGCTTCGGCGACTTGCTGGGGCAACATCGGACCGTGGGGCGTGCCGAAGGCGGCAACTATCTTCGCCATATTCCCATACTCCTGCCGGCTGGGTTTGATGCGTGTCTGCGTCTGGATCCGGGACGTTCCAATTGTAGCCTTGAGGCAGCGCTAAATCCATAAGCGTTCTGGACTTAGGCTTCTGCTATACTTGTGCCCATCGTTTGGCGGCGCAAAGGGTGGGATAGCTCCATGGAAGTAGGAATATATATCCGGGACTACATCGACGACCCAACCCGGCCCATGTCAGAGCAAATCGAGGAGGCGGCCGAGGTCTGCCGCCGGGCCCGGGGGTTGGGCTTCTCGGTTATCTACTCGCCCCAGCATTTCATCGGCCATCCCACGGTCTGGCTGCAACCGATGCAGATTTTGTCTCGCTTGGCTCCGGACGCCGAGGGCATGAAGCTGATGACCGGCATACTCTTGCTCGCTTACCACAACCCCGTGGACATTGCCGAGCAGGTGGTGACATTGGACCACATCAGCAACGGCAGGTTCATTCTGGGTCTCGGGTTGGGCTACCGCGAAAAGGAGCTGGAGGCCTTCGGGACCAACCGGCGGGACCGGGTCAGCCGCTTCGAGGAGTCCATCACGCTGATGAAACAGCTTTGGACCGGGGAGGAGGTTACCTTCGAAGGCAAGCACTGGCAAGTGCACGAGGCCCGTATCGCCTTAACGCCAGTGCAAAAGCCACATCCACCCATCTGGATCGCCGCCCAAAGCACCGGCGCCGTTCGCCGCGCCGCGCGCATCGCCGACGCTTGCTTGTTGGGTCCCCAGCCAAGCTGGGCCGACTTTCACTCCCTGGCTACCCA
>JADFFS010000105.1 GCA_022568195.1 Chloroflexota bacterium
CTTAACAATGCCCCAATCCTGTCCAACTGATGGGGTCCACCTTAAACCTGGCTTTGATGTCGTAGATATCATCGATCAGAGTAAATACGATGTCTGGGCGTTCTTGGAGATTTGCAAGGCTTGAAAAATTGATGCCAGATACATATTCACGAACGCCAAGATGAAACCATACCGCATGGAAAGTTAGTATCACGGGGCGCTCGGTTGTTAGTTCTTCCCTTATACGGACATTAGCCTGATCGAACGCCGCGGTCCACAATCTCATCAGGAGAGGTTTCGGAAGCAAAAGAACTTCCATGATTGTAACGTCGGCAGGTTGAAACCCGGGATGGAGCCTAGACACCGTGTCTTTCGCTAACGGGACGAGGTAGTCATCTTCCAGTGAAATTATCTGCGGGGAGATGTGCCCATTACGGGCACACCAATCAGTGTACTTCGAAAGGGCATCTTGAATACCGGTTCCGGGCATTCCGTTTACAACAGCAAATCTAGCAGGCATGGAGTACACCACACATACATTGGCCAGGGCAAAACCATATTTGTTTTCCATAGTGATGTCAACGCTAGACTTATATTAAAGTAATAGAACATTTGTGTTAGTGTCAACGTGTAGATGACACCTCGTTTAACTGATATCGCATGAGATCCAATAGCGGTACCAACAATTCGGTTGGATTTTCGCAACAGCTTCGTATAGCCCGAAATTTCTGCCCAAAGTGAAATATGAATAAGGCTCGTTTGTCCCCCTAACCCCCCTTCTGCTACAATCGGCGGCAGTTACAATTGGGCATTTATGGGTTCGGGTTGCTGCGGGTGAGGACCGCGGGGTGCTCGCCGAGGGGCCGGACCCAACTGCCGAAACCGGAGGGAGCTTGTCATGGAGTGGCGATTCCAGTTGGCCGCCCAACCCTACGGCGGAATCACCGAAGGGCCGGTTTGGGACGGCGAGGCCATCCTCTTTACCCATATACCCGCCAGCAGGATAATGCGCTACGACCCGGACACCGGGGACATCACCCAGTGGCGGGACGGCACCAACCACACCAACGGATTGGTCCACGACGCCCAGGGCAACCTGTTCGGTTGCTGCTCCGGCGGCCGCTCCATCGTGCGATTTAACCCCGACGGGACCACCACCACCGTGGCCGACAGGGTTGACGGCCAGAAGCTAAACACTCCCAACGACCTGGCCATCGACGCCCAGGGGCGCATCTGGTTCACCAATCCCTGGAACGCCGTGAACATCGACCCCAGCGAGGTGGAGGAGCTGGACAACCGCTCCGTGCTGCGGGCCGACCCTCAACCCGGCGGGTCGTATACCGTTACCAGGGTTACCTTTGATACCACCATGCCCAACGGTATCCTGGTGTCCGCCGACGGACGGACCCTGTACGTGGCCGAGAGCAACAGCGACGCCCTGGACCTTGACCGGGAGCTCCGGGCTTACCCGATAAACGACGACGGCAGCCTGGGTCCCTACACCACTCTTCACACCTTTGGTAAGGACGGCACGGCGGTGCACCGGGGCATTGACGGTATGTGCCTGGATATCGACGGCAACATCGTGGCCACCGCCGGCTGGCCCCAGGCCGGTCCGGGCTCAATGATCTACGTTTTCTCCCCCACCGGCCGGGTGCTGGAAACTCACCGGGTACCGGCCGTGCGCCCAACCAACTGCTGCTTCGGGGGCCCCGATAGGACCACTTTGTACGTGACCTCCACCGACGGACACTTTTTCCGGGCAGAGACCGACCGGGTCGGTTGGGCCATCTACCCGTGACGAGACCCGTCGGATGACGGACAAACACGCGATACTCGAAACACTAGCAGGTACAACGACATGAGCTTGAGCAATTTCGGCATGAACCGGCGCCAGCTACGCCAGGGCGGTGGCCGCGGCACCGGCAGCGATCATGTGGAAGAGCTGATGGGCGCCACGGAGCTGTACATCTACCAGACGCCCAACACCAGGCCCAAGGGTTATACCGGCCTGAAGACCTTCCTGGAGGCCCAGGAGTGCGAGATTATCTTCACCGCCGACGCGCCGCCGGAGTTAAGCCGGTACGAGACCATGCGCATCACCCACAAGGGGACCGAGCCCATCCCTGTAGTGGTGATCAAGCGGGCGCATAGCTGGGCCCACCAACGCAACTACCTCCACAGCTTCTTCAAACCCCTTTACCGCTAACGGCCTCCTTACCCCGAATCCAGACCATTTAATGGCCAATCCCGTTCAGAGGCTCGACGCCCGTTTCTTGCTGAAGAGCTTCACCGGATTCCATTTTGCCCGGTAATACTTCCGTAATTTGCTCGTAATTCGCTGGTAATAGACAAAGTGGTTTAATAGTAATTGGATTGGATCAGTAGCAACGATAATTTAGTGGAGGAACGAAGATGTACAACACGACCAAATTGTTTACAGGACTTATCGCTGGTACGGCAGTTGGCGTCACCGCCGGTCTGTTGTTTGCCCCAAGGCCCGGCAAGGAAACCCGGCACAAAGTGGCTACCCAAGCCGGAGAAATACGCCGGAAGATGCGCAAAGGCGAGAAAACCAGGGCCGCCGAGGAAATGTCCAACTCCTAATCATTCGAGCCAAGAGACCGTAGCACCCTGGACTACGATCCGCCCCATCTGAGGCAAAGCCGGGTTTCCGGCATCAAGTAGAACCAGGGCCTGATTCTGCTGATCCAATCCAAACCAAGCTCCTTCCCTACCTGAAAAAACCCCCGGACAACCACCTTTTTGCTTAACCCATCTACCGGCCCTTCCAAACAGGCGCCCGCTTCTCTGCAAAGGCCCGGGGTCCTTCCTTAGCATCCTCCGAGTTCAAGGTGCGATGGGCGACCCAGGCATTCAGCTGCAACGACTCCTCTAATCCAAACCTGCGCCAGAACTGGGCAACGGTTTTCGTGCCCTGGACCGCCAGGGGAGCGTTGGCCCCGATCGTCTCGGCAATTTCTACGGCCCTGGGCATCAGCCGCTCCGGCTCCACCACCTCGTGGACAAACCCCAGCCGGTGAGCCTCTTCCACGCTCAACGTGTCCCCGGTCAACATGAGATACATCGCTTCGCCAAAGGGCATCACCCGGGCCAGGTGGTTCATGGCGTAATTGGCCAGAATGCCGCGCTTCACTTCGAACAGCCCGAAATAGGCGGCGGTGGAGGCGATCCGGATGTCGCAATCGGCGGCGCGCTCCATTCCTGCGGCGATGGCCAGCCCGTTGACGGCGGCGATAAAGGGCTTGGGGTTTCTGGAGAAGGGCTGGCCGGTGCGCAAGCCTTCCATGCGCTCTTCCGGGGGCCGGGCCGCCAGGGCATCAGCCTCGTCCGCGTCACCCGCTGCGGCATTACGCTCGGCCATTTCCCGCAGGTCGGCCCCGGCGGAAAAGGCCCGGCCGGCCCCTGTGACAATGCCTACCCGCATCTCTGGGTCGCTGGTGAACTCACCCAAAGCCGCTTCCAGGTCGCTGCGCATACCCGCTCCTTGGGCGTTGAGCCGGTCGGTGCGGTTCATGGTAAATATGGCGTAGTTGCCTGTCGGGAATCTCTCGTACAGCAAGTCTGGCATCGTTGCTCTCCCCAGGTCGTTTAAGCTGTCTAAAGGGTGGAGCGGCCTTTGGGCAATGAAAGCGGCCCAGGTCCTATGGCCAGGTGAAAACCACCTTGCCCGTGGCGCCGGATTCGAACAGCTTGAAGGCCTCTTCCGCGTGTTCCAGGGAAAACCGGTGGGTGATCAGGTCGCTGAGGGGCAACTGGCGCTGCACAATGAAATTGCCCAGCTCTTCCAAGATGCCTGTGCTGAAGGTCCAAGAGCCGATCAGGGTCAGCTGGCGATGGATGATGTCCGGGGAAGGCTCGAATGTGACGTCTCCTCCCTCTCCCACCAGGCAGGCTCTACCCCAGATGCGGGTGCTGCGCACGGCGTTGGCCCTGGCCTCGGCGATGCCGGTGGCGTCCAAAGAAGCATCGGCTCCCTGTCCCTGGGTAAGCTCCTTGATCGCCTCAACCGGATCGGTGTGGGAAGGATCGATGGTCTGCCAGGCGCCCAAACCCTCGGCCAGACGCCGCCGCTCGGATATTGGGTCGACGGCAATTATTCGCGCCCCCATCACCGCGCCCAGAAAGGTTGCGCTCAAGCCCACGGGTCCCTGGCCGAAGACTGCTAAAGTATCCAGCCCAGATATCCCCAGACGTTTCAAGGCCTGGTAGGCGGTGCCCGTGCCGCAGGAGCAGGCGGCGCCCTCTTCGAAGCTAAGTTCGTCGGGCATGGGCACGCACATATAGTCTTCCACCAGCTCACGGTCGGCAAACCCGCCATGGGCGTGGGAGCCGTAGACCTTGGAGCCGTTGGCGCATAGCTGGGTCCAGCCGGCTTGGCAGTGCTGGCAGTGACCGCACCCGCTGTAGTGGTGGACCATGATTCGGTCGCCAACCTTGACCTTACGTACCTGGGCGCCGACTTCCTCTACTGTGCCGCACGGTTCGTGACCCGCGATGACCGAGGTTCGGGGTCCCAAGGCCTCCGGCGACGACCGATAGGGGCGCAGGTCGCTACCGCAAAGGCCGGCTGCCTCCATCCGGATCACCACCTGGCGGGGTCCCGGCTCCGGTTGCGGAAATTCTTCCACCGATAGCTCCCGGTCCCCTGAGAAAACTACTCCTCTCATTTCGTGCCTCCTGTGGACTAGCCCGTTGCCCGTCCTGGGCCGCCGGATTGAGCAGGCTCGGGCCGGTGTCACCAACTGTCAAGTGCTATCATCCTAGCCACGCCCGCAAGCGAACGCAAGACGGCCAGGCTTGACAGGCCGCTGTCTCGGATTACAATCGGGGCGTATCAGCAGGCCTTTGCAGCCGAGGCTGATACTCGGCCTCCTGCTAATACGCAATCGGCGACAAGAGAGGCAACGGATGGGACAACTGGAGTTTGGCATCTGGGATTCCTTCCCGGCACACGAAATGGCCAACGCGCCCTTGGCCTCGGACATCTACAAACAGCATCTCAAGGAAGCTCAGATGGCGGAAGACCTGGGCTATCAATTCTATTTCACCATTGAGCACCAAAACTCCCACGTGGGGCAGATCACGGCGCCCACCGTTTATCTAAGCGCGCTGGCCCAACATACCAGCGTCCTCAGGTTTGGGGTAATGATTCACCAACTGCCTTTTTACCATCCCTTGCGTCTGGCTGAAGAGGCGGCGATGCTGGACCACCTGTCCGACGGAAGGCTGGAGTTCGGCACCGGCATCGGGGTCAGCGAACATGAGTTTATCCGCTGGAACATTCCCTTTTCCCAGCGGCGGGAGATGTCCGAAGAGGCACTGGAGATTATCGTTAAAGCGTGGACCGAAGAGGAAGTCACCTACGACGGCAAATACTGGCAGTTTGACGAGGCGCTGCCTATGCCCAAGCCCTACCAGAAGCCCCACCCGCCCATCTGGGTGGCGGCCCACAGTCCCACGTCTATCGAGTACGCGGCCAAGAACAACTACCACATCTCCCAGAACATCGACGTAGACCCGGTGATCGCGGAGAAGTTCGACATGTACCGGAAACTCTGGAGGGAGTACGAGCATCCGGGTCCCATGCCCCGGACCTTCCTGGTACGCGCGGTGCACGTGGCGGAGACCGATGAGATAGCCCGGGAGGAGGCGGAGCAGCCCCTGCTCAATTCCCGAAAAATGGGGCGGGAAGGCATCGCCAAGACCCGCATAGGGTTCAAGGGCAACGATGACAATCCCACCACCCGGGAGCTGGGGCGGGTGTTCCAGGGCATGAGCACCTCTTACGATTTCTGGATCGACAATGGCTTGGCGCTGGTGGGCAGCCCGGAGACCGTGGCGCAGAGGCTACAGGAGCAACAGCAGTTCATCGGCTACGACATCTTTTGCGCCAATCACCGGTTCGGTCCCATGCCCTTGGAGCAATCGCTGAAGTCCTTCAAGCTGTTCGGCGAAAAGGTTATCCCCGCCTTAAACGGGTAGAAGCCGGGCCGGCCGTTAAATTTTCGTACCGGCTGGTCTAAGCTGGGCCGAGGCACAAAAATCTCCCCAACCTGCCTAACGCGGCGGTTGGGGAGATTTGATTCGGGCTTCGCGGCGACCCGGTGCCACTATCAGATTGTTGAGCTTCTAATGCATCGGGGAAAAAGATGCAGGAATCAGGATTTTGTTCTCCTGCCTAACCCTACCCGGCGCGCCTGAAGGCCAGTGGGGAGACTTGGAGGCCTCTTCGCGGACGCGAGCCCGGTCGGCCAAGTCTTTGTAGGGCCAGACGTGCATCCACCGGTTTAGCCCGCCCAACTCGGTGTACATCCCGGCGGCCAAGGGGGAGAACTCCTCGCGGTATGGCAGGGCTTCGCTCCACTTGCGGATAAGCTCGGGTATAGACCCGGGCTCATAGGTGTAGATGCGCATCTCGTAGATGCCGCCCAGGGCTTGGTCGCCGCCCATGGGCCGCATGAAGGGCGCCGGAGTCCAGATCTCCGAGTTCATGTTCAGGATTACGCCGTCGCTGGGGGGTGGCCAGCCGTCTGCTTTGGAGGCTTCGGCGCGGACGTGCTCCCGTTCCTCCAAGCTTTCATAACCCCATACGTGAATCACCTGGTTCAAGGGTCCGATGTCGGTGTGCCAGAAGGCGGCGAGCTTGGAGTACTTTTCCCGGGCGGGCAGGGCCTTCCCGAAGTTCTCCTCAAACTGGGCCACAGTGCCGGGCTTCAAATCGTAGGTGCGGACTTCGTAAATCATGGCATCTCCTTTTCACGTTGCATTCTGGATGTCGCTCTCCGGATGTCCCTGGCCGGACAGTAGCCTCAAAACCGGCTACCAGGAGCGTGCGGCGTAGTGTAGCAGAGACATGCCCCGCGGGCAAACGGGCGCGCCGCAGACGTGTCGTTGTATCTAAAAAGAGGGGTCACCGTACCTCTTCCACCTTCTCCCGCTCCACCAGTTGCCAGTCGATCTCGTAGCCCAGGCCGGGCTTTTCCGGCGCGTAGACCAGCCCGTTGGAATCGACTTCTATGTCCTCGACCAAGCCAAACTTGTTGGCCCCCGAAGACGGAAAGACCTCATAGTAATCGCAGTTGTCGATGGCCATGATGACGTGCAGGTTGGCCACGTTGTTCAGCGAGTTGCCCCCGTGGTGAATCTCGCACTTCATGCGGAACGCCTCGGCGGTGTGAGCGATCTTGACCAGCGGGGTGATACCCCCGGTGACCGCCACGTCCCCACGCAGTATGTCGGTGGCCTGGTGCTGTATCCACTGGGCCATGCCGTAAAACCGCCCGGGAGCGTATTCGGTGGACATAATGGGGATGTCCAGCTTGCTCTTGAGCTTGACGTAGTTGTACAGGTCCTCCTCGGCCAGGGGGTCTTCGTACCACAGGTAGTCCAATGCTTCGATGGCCCGGCCTACCTTGAGAGCGTCCTCGTAGCCGTAGGACCACATGGAGTCCAGCATCAACGTCATGTCGTTGCCCACCGCGTTGCGCACCACCCGGCAGATCTCGATATCCTCCTTGGGCACCGCGTGGGGGTGGATCTTGTAGGCGGACCACCCCAGGGACCGGAAGTGCAGCGCCTCATCGGCGTAGTCCTCGGGCGTGGCCAGGTATGCCGAGCTGGCGTAGGCCGGCACCCGGTCGCGGCAGGACCCCAGTAGCTGGTGGATGGGCAATCCGGCGATTTTGCCCACCAAGTCCCACATCGCCACGTCCACCGCTCCGATGGCGTTGGTGGAAACCGACCGGTTGTGTTTCCACATTTGGGGCCAAAGACGTCCCAATTCCAACGGGCTGGAGCCCACCACCAAGGGTTTGAGGAATTGGATCAGGGGGCCTACATGGGCGTCCGCTCCCTGACGGGACGAGCCCAAAAAGGAGTGGCCTTGCAGCCCTTCGTCGGTGTGCAGGGTCAGCACCCCCAGTTTCTGGTTGCCACCGAAGGAGCCGGTGCCCGTATTCCAGGGAGCGCTGTTCCAGTTGCACAGGGTTACGGTCAGATCAGTCACTTTCACCATGGCGTCTCCTCGTTGGTTGACGGGGCTAGCTGAGTGTTGCCGTGAGTTGGCGTAACTATAACATCTTCGACTAACCCACCCTACCAGATATGATGCCGCTGCCCGGCGTGGATGCTCTGAGATGGTGGGCGCTGTCCGGCTCGGCTGTTGATATATGGCATAGAATATGACGTGACCCGCATGGGTGCCGCCCACGTTTTAAGATAGCCGCTCAATCTTCGGCAAGGATCTGCATGGCGCTATTGCTCGACCGCATCACCGCGGTGGGACATAACCTACAAATGATCCGGTCCCTGCGGCACCGGGACTTTCGCTGGTTTTGGATCAGCACCACGGCTCAGGCTATGGCCCGGGGTATGCAATTCCTGATTTTGGGCTGGCTGGTGCTGGTGCTCACCGACTCCGCCTCCCAACTTGGCCTGATGGTTTTCCTGTACGGCATCCCCAACCTGGCCTTTGTTTTGTTTGGTGGCATCCTGGCGGACCGCATCGACCGGCGCATGCTGCTGATTACCAGCCAGGCCGCCGTTACCCTAATCCTCATTATCCTGGCGGCTTTGACCACCATTGGTTTGATTTCGATGTGGCATATTTACATTGCCATCTTCCTGCTGGGTATCTTGCAGGCCCTCAACATGCCCTCCAGGATGGCCATTGTTTCCGACCTGGTGGGACGCGACGACCTGATGAACGCGGTGGTCCTGAACTCGGCGGTAATGAACACCGGCCGGATCCTGGGGCCGGCGGCTGCCGGGGGAATAATCGAAGTCATGGGCATAGGCCCGGCCCTGTTCGTCAACGCCGCATGCTACTTGGTGGGTACGGGTTGCCTGCTGTTGGTTCATTACGGGTTTGGCGGGAGAGGTTCCGGCACGTCTTCGATTCTGGCCGATTTGCGGGCAGGGCTGCGCTACTTCTGGTCCACACCGGTTACCTTTACGGTGATCGGACTTGGGTTCGCCTTTGGGTTCTTCGGGATGCCCTACATCCAGGTGTTGCCCGCCTACGCGAAGGAGGTCATGGAGGTGGGAGCCGGTGGAGCAGGCTTGTTGATCACCGGGGCGGGTGTAGGTTCCCTGGCGGGCACCGTGGTACTGGCTTCCTTGGGCAACTTCCGTCACAAAAACTGGCTGCTGATCGGCTCCATCTTTATGTTTTGCATCAGCCTGTTTGCCTTTGCCTGGTCGTCCTGGTTCTGGCTCTCCTGGGCCATCCTGTTTTTCGTGGGAATGGGCAGCATAGTTCCCATGGGCACCACGATACTCCAGCTTACGGTGCCAACCGAGCTGCAAGGCAGAGTGTTGAGCCTGTGGTACCTTTCCGCAGGGCTGATGTTCATCGGCGGTTTGCCGATGACATTAGTAGCCGACGCCGCCGGCTGGACGGTGGCAATCGCCGGAGGAGCGGCCATCTGTCTGGTGGTGGGCGTTTGGCTGGGCCTATGGCGGCCTACGCTAAGGCGGCTGAAGTTGTAGGTTGATAAGGGCGTAGGTTGGCTGCCACAGCCGCTGCGTTTATCTACACGAGTCCTTCCTCCTCCGCCACCTTCTCCAGGGTTTCCCATCCTTCAGTGGTGCCCGGCAAAAATGCCTTGCACCCCTCTGCGTCCATCGCGGTTTTCCCCAATGGGTCGTTGTAGTCCATCGAAACGAAGGCTTGAGTGATCTGTTGTGATAACGCGTTGTCTATGTCACCTTGAGCGGTGAAGCAACAGTGGCTGTAGCCGGGGCTAGACCAGAAAATGCGGATGCTCTCCCGTGTTAAAGCCCCTTCTCGCTCCATCCTTTCCAGAGTGGTCCGAGACACAGCACCGGCGTCGTACTCACCCTTCTGGACGCGTTCGACAACGTCTCTCTGATCGGGCAGTGAGCTTGGTTGGCGCTGGTCGTAAAAGGAGCAAATCTCCAAATCCTTGGTGGGATCGATCCCGACCTGCTTCAGATAATGGTAAGCCAGTAGCCCCGCCTCCACGGAGCCGCGGCCAGCCAGAGCAAACCGTTTGCCCTTCAAGTCTTCCACCGTGAGTATCTCCGAGTCGGGCTGGGTGATGAAATGGGTTACCAAGTTGATATCTACATCCCGCATCGCGACCACCCGGCAGGGTTCATTGAGGCGGCGTTTGATCTTAACGTAGGCCAGGGGACCGTTCCACGCCAGGTCGATTTCCTTGCTGACAAAGGCGTCGACAAGGGCATCCCAGTTGGAGTATAAGACCCAGTCGAGGTCCAGGCCCTGCCTTTGAAAATGCTCTTTGATGGCTGGAAAGGCTACCAGGTAGGTGCTGGATGCAACGCCGCCGAGTCGAAGCATGATTTCCTCCCTATCGGATTGATCGCGGTTATTTAACGTTCATTGACCATCGAAACATCAGCTTGTAAATCTCCCCAAACGCGTATATGGGAGTCGCTTCGGTCCACTACTGTATCATGTTAGCCCGATTGGGTTTCCGGGCGGTGATTATGCTGGTGCCATCGGGAACTACGACCCGCTCAAAACCCTCAAAGCCTGCTTCGGTGAGCCAGTCCCGATACTCTCCCTCGGTGTAGGCCTGGCCTCCGTCATAGACATTCAGAAAATTTAGGTTGGATGCCACGGCTTCCGGGGGCGAGAGGCGTGAATCGTCGAGAACGCTGCCCAGGATATAGATTGCGCCGCCGGGCACGATAACCTGGCCCACGTTGCGCAAGGCACGTCGAGCCTGGTCCCGGTTGAGCACCTGAATCAAGCTCTTCATGACCGCGACATCGAAGGAGCCCCCTAAACGGTCTTCGACCACATCCGCGGCCACCACCCGCACCCGGCCGGCCAAGCCCGCCTCCTCCACGTATTGCTGTGTGATCGGGGTCGTTGCTGGCAGGTCCACCACTGTTCCCCGCATCTGTGGGTGAGCGTCGAGCACGGCAAAAGTAAGGCCGCCGGTACGTCCGCCAATTTCCAATAACTGATGGTAACGGGAGAGATCATATCTGGCCACTAGATCGCGTCCAGCGGCCAGCGTTGCCTGGTGATGAATTCGGGATGAAGACTTCACAGCGGACGGAGATATGGTGGAGAAATCGATTTTCCCCTGAGCTGTTCCGGCGCGGACAGACTCCCCAGTTTTGAGAATTGTCGCCCAACGCTGAGCCATAATCCCGTGTCTTTGGCCTATATAATTTGGCTGCCCTGTACCAGGAAATGGTCGGCCTCAGGAGTATTGGAGAAAACCTCGCCATCCACCGTCAGCAGGTTCGCTGTGACCAGGGAGTAGAGCAGAGGCTTTAGTTTGGCAGACCCGACTCCTATCGCATCCGCGAGCTGATCGGCGCTCATCGGGCCATCCCCCAGGGGAGTAAACAGGTCGAGCTGCATACCCGCCAGCATGGCGAAAGCGGGGTAGACTCCACTGGTGAGATTGTCAATGACTTCCGGTGTAGTGGCTGTGGTCGTCAACATGAAACATCTCCAATCTTTGTAGTCGGGGCTCGTTTTTTGACGAAGCCGTTGGTTCAGCGCCTGCAACGCAGCCCAGCGTGTTGATGCGGCCGGGCTAGACGCAGCAGCTGGGAGGGAAGTAATAGTCAAGGCTGTCAATCGGATCGGCAGTGTAAACAGTCGTTCCGAATACCCGGTTAACCAAACGCGAGATAAGTGTTGCTACCAAGAGCAGGAGGCCGTCGGCCAGTATCGGTATTTCAGTTGAGGCCGCTGCTACTACCACTTGGGCGGCGTCTTCCCGGCATACTGCTTGCTCGTCACTGCTGACCAGATGGCCGCTGTAGGTCGAAACTGTCAAAGTAGTCATTTTCTTGCCTCCTGTTTTCAGCTAACTCGTTTGATCAACATGTTAGGACGGCAGCAGGAGGCGCACATCGGAAAGAATGCCCAAATTTCAAAAGTGGGAAATGGCAAGGGTTGGGGAGGCGCATGGGAACAACTGACTAGCCGTATAGCAGAGCGCCGTGGGTGGCATGGGAACAATGTCCCACTAGGTTAGAGGGAGTACCGGTTGGGACCCTGGAGAAAACAAACCTTGATGGAAATTGCGCGAGGGTTTACCAGGAGACCAAGCCTTGGCGGGCGGCATAGGCCGCCGCCTCGGTCCGGTTGGCCGAGCCCGTTTTGCTGAGGATACTGGTCACGTGGTGAGCCACGGTACGCAGGCTGATCACCAGCTCCTCGGCGATCTCACGGTTGTTCTTGCCCAGGGCCACGAGCTGCAGCACCTCCACCTCCCTTTGGGTTAAACCGTCGGGATAGGTGTCTGGGGTAGCCGGTTGGGATGCCAAATCCTGCTGGCGGGCGGCCACCCGCCCCATCAGGGGCCGCATCCCCAGCTCGGTGGCGCCAGCCCGC